>NZ_BAABIB010000148.1:0-46265 GCF_039542405.1 Amycolatopsis dongchuanensis | reverse complement strand
CCGAGCAGCCATCCTCCTGCACGCCGTCATCACCTGGACCACAACATTGTCAGACATGACCTAGCCGCCTCCACGCGAAGCGGCCCCGTCCCGACTCGCCGCGCCGCCCGTCGCCAGCTGCCACGCCCGACCGCCGCGCCACGCCGCGCCCCACCGCTGCCTGCCCGCTGCGCACTGGCCCACACGACTGACCGGCCGCTGGCTGTCACACCCGCCCGCCCCGCCCCGCCGGGTCCGGCCGGACCGGGCCGCCACGGGCCTGGCCCGCCGCTGCTCCAGCCCCGCCTGGCCTAGCCGCCACGCCCGACCGCCCGTGCGGGCCGCCACCGGCTCCGCTCCGCCGTGGCGAGTCCTGCTCCGCCGGGCGGGCCGCGACCAGCCCCATCGCCAGATCGGCCCACCGCACCCGCCCCGGCGCCTGACCCTACCCCCCGCCGTGCCGTCCGTCCCCGGCCAACCCCGCCGCACCGTCCGTCCCAACCCTCGCCGCGCCGTCCGCCGTGCGTCGCTGCCCCGCTTCGGCCGGCGCCTCACCGCGTGGCTTGGCCACCGTCCCCGGCCCCGGCGCCCCCGCCCGTCCCCGGCGCCCGCCTCCCAACCCCGCCGCGCCGTCCGATCCGACCCGGCCCGGCGCCCCTACCCCCCGCCGTGCCGTCCGTCCCCGGCCCGGCGCCCCCCCGACCGCTACGCGGTCGCGCGGGTGAGGACTGCCTTCCCCAGCCCCGTCCGGCCGCGGATGGTCAGCGGGACCTCGCCCTCGGGCGGCTCCATGGACACCTCCAGCTCGCTCGTCACCTTGCTCGAGCTCGACAGGTCCACCTCCGCGGCCACCCCGGGCCGGATCGCCACGCGGATGTCCCCGCTGCCGGTGATCAGCTCCAGTGAACCGCTCACCGCCTCCGCCACCGACAGGTTGCCGCTGCCGCTGCGCGCCAGGACCTTCCCCGTCGTCGCACCCAGCCACACGTCGCCCGTTCCGGTCACGAGCGTTGCCGAGCCGTCGAGCGATGCGGCTTCCACGTCGCCGCTGCCCGAACGCAGCTGCAGCCCCGACAACGCCGGCCCCAGGCGGATCGCACCCGAGCCGGTCCGCACGTTCGTCGGGCCCTCCACCCGGTCCAGCGCCACCTCGCCCGAACCGGTCGCGACATCGGCCCGGCCACACGTCCCGGTCACCCGCACGTCGGCCGAACCGGCACGCACCTCCAGCGTCGAACTCGTCGGCACGCGCAGCTTCACCGCCAGCGGCTGGTTCCGCAGCGGCAACGCCTTCGGCGCGCGCACCACCAGCCGCTTCCCGGTCAGCTCGATCCGCGTCTGCTCGACCGCCTCCTTCGCGCCACCCCGCAGCTGCGCACCACCGAACTGGTCCCCGAACTGGTCGTTGAACCAGTTCAGCAGGCTCGACACCCCCTGCGCCCACGGCTCGCTTTCGTCCGGCGCGTGCCGGACCTCGACGACGGCCTCCGCCGTCTCCGTCAACTCGACCTCGACCCGGCCCAGCGGCACGCTCACGTCCAGGTCCAGCGGACCCTCGGCGTCGAACGTCTCCGTGCGGATCAGCTCGCCCCCCGGCTGCTCGCCCATGCTCAACCCCTCACCCAGCCACGCAGGTGCGAGTCGCTGCGCTCGCCCCGCGCCGGCTTGCTCTGCGACTCGCCACGCAGGTGCGACGTGCCGTGCAAGGCACCCTGCACCGCCTGCGAGATGAACGTGTTCAGCGAAACCCCCTGCGCGGCCGCCGCCTGCTCCGCCTGGCCCTTGATCTGCTCCACCAGGCGCAGCGTCATCCGCGCGATGTTGTTGTCCCCCTCCGGGGCGGGCGGCGGTGGTGGCGGGGGCGGTGGCACCGGCCCGCCCTCCCGTTCACCCGTGCCGGTCCCCGTGACGACGACCCGGACGTCCCGCCCGTCGAGCCGGACCTCGACGACCTGGTCCGGCAGCTGCGTCGTGACCTCGGCGGCGAGGTCCGACAGGGCGTTCATCAGCGCCAGCCGCACGGCCGGCTCCAGCGCCGCCGACAGCACGGCGGCCGCGCGACGCGTGTTCTCGTCTCCCGCGGAGGCCGTCGCGCTGAGGTCCTCACGGAGGTTGTTGATGTAAGGCGACAAATCCATGACACCACCATGACACCACGAATGGTGTCAGTCAAGGTGTCGCGGTGCGGACGGCTAGGCTCGATCTCGAAGAGGGGAAGGAGTGCGCATGGCCGGAACCGTCGCGCCGAGGGTGCAGTTGATCGCGAAGACGGAGTTCTTCCCGCCGGAGGACGTGCCGTGGTCCACCGACGCGGACGGCGGCGAGGCGCTCGCGGAGTTCGCCGGCCGGGCGTGCTACCAGTCGTGGGGCAAGCCGAACCCGAGGACCGCGACCAACGCCGGCTATCTCGACCACATCATCGAGGTCGGCCACCTCTCGGTGCTGGAGCACGGCTCCGTCAGCTTCTACATCACCGGGATTTCCCGTTCCCTGACGCACGAACTGATCCGCCACCGCCACTTCTCGTACTCCCAGCTGTCCCAGCGGTACGTGCCGGAGCGGGACGCGGCGTTCGTCGAGCCGGACGTCATCGCGAACGACCCCGAGCTGCACGAGAAGTTCGTCAAGGCCACCCAGGCCAGCGTGGACGCCTACACCGAGCTCCTCGCCGGGCTGGAGGAGAAGTTCGCCGAGGCCCCGAGCGCGACGCTCCGCCGCAAGCAGGCGCGCCAGGCGGCCCGCTCGGTGCTGCCCAACGCCACCGAAACCCGCATCGTGGTCACCGGGAACTACCGCGCCTGGCGGCATTTCATCGCGATGCGCGCCACCGAGCACGCCGACGTCGAGATCCGGGGGTTGGCCGTGGAATGCTTGCGGCAGCTGCAGAAGGTGGCGGCGAACGTCTTCGCCGACTTCACGATCTCGACCCTGCCGGACGGCACCGAGGTCGCGTCGAGCCCGAAGGTGCTGGAAGGGTGAAGCGCCTCGCGATCGACCTCCAGCCGGGGGAGTACGCCGTGGCGCGCCTGGGCGCGGAGGCCGTGGTGCCCGCCGCGTTGCTGGCGCCGGGCCGGACCGCGTTCGCCTCGGTGACGCGCACGGCGAAGGAGCTGTCCGTGGTGTGCCCGGTCGACGAGGTGCCGGAGGGCGCGCAGGTCGAGGGCGGCTGGCGGCTGCTGACCGTGCGCGGCCCGCTGGCCTTCACGCTGACCGGGGTGATCGCCGCGCTGACCAACGAGCTGGCCTCCGCCGGGGTGCCGCTGGTGACGCTCTCGACCTTCGACACCGAGCACGTGCTGGTCAAGGAGTCCGACCTGGCGCGCGCCAAGGCCGCGCTGACGTCGGCCGGGCACGAGGTGCACCTCCCGGCATAACCGAGTCCGTTTCGGGTAACACTCCTCTCATCTGGGTTGAACTCAGAAGTTCGGCGTGCCTAAACTTTGATTTAGGACCACTGCAAGCGAGAGGTGGACGGCATGGCGCTGGCGGAGACCGTGCGGCCGAAGCTGGCTCGCGTGCGGGCGGGCTCGGTCCTGCTGGGCCCGGCGTTCGTCGCCGCCATCGCCTACGTCGACCCCGGCAACGTGGCGTCGAACATCAGCGCCGGGGCCCAGTTCGGCTACCTGCTGGTCTGGGTGATCTTCGCGGCGAACCTGATGGCCGGGCTCGTGCAGTACCTGTCGGCGAAGCTCGGCATCGTCACCGGGCTGTCGCTGCCCGAAGCCATCCGCGAGCGGATGCCGCGCGCCGGGCGGCTGGCGTACTGGGGGCAGGCCGAACTGGTCGCGATCGCCACCGACCTCGCCGAGGTCGTGGGCGGCGCGATCGCGCTGAACCTGCTGTTCCACCTGCCGCTGCTGGTCGGTGGCGTGATCACCGGCGTGGTGTCGATGGGACTGCTGCTGGTGCAGGACAAGCGCGGGCAGCGGCCGTTCGAGCGCGTGATCACCGGGCTGCTGGCCGTGATCGCGATCGGGTTCGTGGCGAGCGTGGTCGTCGAACCGCCGTCGGGCACGGGCGTGCTGGGCGGGCTGGTGCCGCGGTTCGACGGCACCGAGAGCGTACTGATCGCCGCCGCGATGCTGGGCGCCACTGTCATGCCGCACGCGGTCTACCTGCATTCCGGGCTTTCCCGCGACCGGCACGGCCGCGCCACCGACGGCAGGCTCACCACGTTGCTGCGGGCGACCCGCCTGGACGTCACGCTCGCGATGCTGCTCGCGGGCGCGGTGAACCTGTCGATGGTGCTGCTCGCGGCGACGGTGCTGCGCGGCCGGTCCGATGTGGACTCGATCGCGGGCGCGCACTCGGCGATCGGCGAACTGCTGGGCGGCGGCATGGCGCTGCTGTTCGCGGTCGGGCTGCTCGCGTCGGGGCTGGCGTCCACGTCGGTCGGCGCGTACGCGGGCGCGATGATCATGCAGGGCCTGCTGCGCAAGCGGATCCCGTTGCTGCTGCGGCGGTTGATCACGCTCACCCCGGCGATCGTGGTGCTCGCGATCGGGGTGGACCCGTCACGCGCGCTCGTCATCTCCCAGGTGGTGCTGTCGTTCGGCATCCCGTTCGCGCTGGTCCCGCTCGTGCGGATCACCGGCGACCGGCGGCTGATGGGCGAGTCGGCCAACCACCGCGTCACCACGGTGCTGGCGTGGGCGATCGCCGGGGTGATCAGCGTGCTCAACGTGGTGCTGGTCTACCTGACGTTCGCGGGCTGACCAAGCGGGAACCACCGGGGCGCCCGGCGGGTCGGACTAGCATCCGGTTGTCCGATCCCGACGAAAGGCGCAACCCCGTGACCTCCGAGTACACGACCCAGGCCACCCAGCCCGCTCCCCGGCTGGTCGCCGGCCGGTACGCGCTGCTGGCGGAGCTGGGGCGCGGCGGCATGGGGGTCGTCTGGCGCGCGGAGGACCGGGTGATCGGCAGGCACGTGGCGATCAAGGAGCTGCGGCTGCCGGACGGAGCCGAGGACACGGTGTTCGGCGAGCGCGTGCTGCGTGAGGTCCGCACCGGCGGCCGCCTCAACGACCCGGCCGTGGTCACGGTGTTCGACGTCGTCGCCGAGCAGGGCAGCACGTTCATCGTGATGGAGCTGGTCGAGGCGCCCACGCTCGCCGAGCTGGTGCGCCGCCAGGGGCCGCTGCCGCCCGCCCAGGTCGCCGAGATCGGCCGCCAGGTCCTCACGGCGCTGCAGGCCGCGCACGGCGCCGGGATCGTGCACCGCGACGTCAAGCCGGGCAACATCATGGTCGCGCCGAACGGGCGGGTGAAGCTGACCGACTTCGGCATCGCGCAGGCCGTGGACGACCCGCGGCTGACCACCAGCGGGATGATCATCGGCTCGCCCGCGTTCATGGCGCCGGAACGGGTCGCGGGGGAGGAGGCGCTGCCCGCCTCGGACCTGTGGTCGCTGGGCGCGACGCTGTTCTTCGCCGCCGAGGGCGCGCTCGCGTTCGACCGGCCCACGACCGCGGCCACGCTGCACGCGATCCTGCACGAGGTGCCGTACCTGACGCGGGTGCGGGGCCCGCTGGCCGCCGCGATCATGGGCCTGCTGATCACCAGCCCGCAGGCGCGGATCTCCGCCGACCAGGCGCACCAGCTGCTCTCGCTGGCCGCCACGCCACAAGCGGCGCAGCCCACGCCGCCGCACGGCGCGCCGGCGTGGTCCGGTCCCGTGCCGACGAAGGTCGCGGCCGCGCCGGCCAAGCGCAGGCCGTGGTGGATCGCGGCCGTCGTGGCGGCGGTGCTGCTGCTCGCGGGCGGGTTCGTGCTCGGAGACCGGTGGGCCACCCCGGACCCGGACCCGGCGATGCGCCCGACGCAGACCTACGGCTCGGGGGGCGACGTGCCCGCGCTGGTCGTCTCGTCGAGCTACCCGTGCCTGAAGATCCCGCTCAGCGGCGCGGGCGTCGCGCAGGACGACTGGGTGGACTGCAAGGAACTGCACTTCGCCGAGCTCTACGACACCGCCACCACCTACGGCTCCAACGACTCCGACGCGGTCAAGGCCGGGTACCCGGAGAAGCTGCGGGAGTGGGCCGAGGCGCGCTGCGCGATGACCTTCCACTCCAACGCCGTCCGCGACCGCACCGGCCTGACCTACCAGGCGCTCGTCCCGTCGCGGCAGGCGTGGGAGACGCAGACCGAGAACAGCTACTCCGGTGAGCCCGTGCGCAAGGTCTACTGCCTCGCGGGCAAGCCGGAGGCCTTCACCGGAGCCGTTTCCACGCCGCTGGAGTAGCCGCAGAAGTTCCCGCCGCGACACAGCGCCGCCGGTGATTCTCCGGCAGGAGGGCGACACCGCCTGCCGATCATGCCGAACCGGCAGGTCGTCGCGGAGATACCGGCGCGGAAGAGGTACCGTCAACAGCATGTCCACTCCACCCACCGCCGCGCCCGGCAGGCCGTTCGGGCGCGTGCTCACCGCGATGGTCACCCCGTTCGACGCCGACGGCGCGGTGGACCTGAAGCGCACCGGGGAGCTCGCCGAGCACCTGGTGGAACTGGGCAACGACGGGCTCGTCGTGAACGGGACCACCGGGGAGAGCCCGACCACCTCCGACGAGGAGAAGGCCGACGTCATCCGCGCGGTCGTCGAGGCGGTCGGGGACAGGGCGACCGTCGTCGCCGGGGCGGGCACGTACGACACCGCGCACAGCGTGCACCTGGTGCGCGAGGCCGAGAAGGCCGGCGCGCACGGCGTCCTGGTGGTCACCCCCTACTACTCGCGGCCCTCACAGGCGGGGCTGTACGCGCACTTCACGACCGTCGCCGACGCGACCGGGCTGCCGGTGATGCTCTACGACATCCCGCCGCGCTCGATCGTGCCGATCGAGGTCGACACGCTGCTCCGCCTCGCCGAGCACCCGCGGATCCTCGCGGTCAAGGACGCCAAGGGCGACCTGCTGGCCGGCAGCGAGGTCATCGCCAACACGCACCTGGCCTACTACTCCGGCGACGACGCGCTGAACCTGCCGTGGCTGTCGGTCGGCGCCACCGGCGTGGTCAGCGTGATCGGGCACGTCGTCGCGGGCCGCATCCGCGCGATGCTCGACGCCTACGACAGCGGCGACACCTCCACCGCGCGCACCAACCACCGCGGCATGCTGCCCGTTTACCGCGCGATGTCGCGGGTAGGCGGGGTCGTGTTCGCGAAGACCTCGCTGCGCCTGCGCGGCCACGACGCGGGTGACCCGCGGCTGCCGATCGTCCCGGCCTCGCCGGAGCAGATCGAGGCCATCGCGGGCGACCTCGCCCAGGCGGGGGTCCCCCTCGACGAGTCGCACGGCCAGGACTGGCACAGTTCGAGGGTCGCGCAAGCGGACTCGGCCGCGGCCTACGTCGCGCCGACCACCCATACCAGCGTTGGGATCATTCCTAGGTGACTGCAAGTTCTCCGAAACCCGCCGGGCCAGGCCCGGTGAACCCGCCGCCCGCCCTGCCCGAAGGTGCCCTGCGCGTGGTCGCGCTGGGCGGCATCGGCGAGGTCGGCCGCAACATGACCGTCTTCGAGCACGCCGGGCGGCTGCTCATCGTGGACTGCGGGGTGCTCTTCCCCGAGGACGCGCAGCCCGGCGTCGACCTGATCCTGCCCGACTTCCGCGCCATCGAGGACCGGCTCGACGACATCGACGCGCTCGTGCTCACCCACGGGCACGAGGACCACATCGGTGCCGTGCCGTTCCTGCTGCGGATGCGCCCCGACCTGCCGGTCTACGGCTCGCGGTTCACGCTCGCGCTGCTCGAGGCGAAGTGCCGCGAGCACCGGCAGCGGCCGAAGCTGATCGAGGTGACCGAGGCCGAGCGGCGCACGGTGGGCCCGTTCGAGCTGGAGTTCTTCGCGGTCAACCACTCCATCCCGGACGCGCTCGCGGTCGCGATCCGCACCCCCGCCGGGGTCGTGCTGCACACCGGGGACATCAAGCTCGACCAGCTGCCCCTCGACGGGCGGCTGACCGACCTGGCCGGGTTCTCCCGGCTCGGTGACGAGGGTGTCGACCTGCTGTGCATCGACTCAACCAACGCCGAGGTGCCCGGGTTCGTCACGCCGGAGCGCGACATCGGCCCGGTGCTCGACGACGTGATCGGCAAGGTCACCCAGCGGGTCATCGTGGCGTGCTTCGCCAGCCACGTGCACCGCGTGCAGCAGGTGCTCGACGCGGCGGTGCGGCACGGGCGGCGCGTGGCGTTCGTGGGCCGCTCGATGGTGCGCAACATGGGCATCGCGGCGGACCTGGGGCTGCTGAACATCCCCGAGGGCCTGCTGATGAACCTCGACGAGGCCGTCAACCTGCCCGAGACCAAGGTGCTGTTCGTGTCCACCGGTTCGCAGGGCGAGCCGCTGTCGGCCTTGTCGCGCATGGCGCGCGGCGAGCACCGGCAGATCTCGATCCGCGCCGGGGACACCGTCGTGCTCGCCAGCTCGCTGATCCCGGGCAACGAGACCGCCGTGTTCGGTGTCGTGAACGGCCTGGTCCGGCTGGGCGCGCACGTCGTGCACCAGGGCAACGCGAAGGTGCACGTGTCCGGCCACGCGTCGGCCGGTGAGCTGCTGTTCCTGTACAACGCGATCCGCCCCAGCAACGTCATGCCGGTGCACGGCGAGTGGCGGCACCTGCGGGCGAACGCGGCGCTGGCCGTGCGCACGGGGGTGGCGCCGGAGAACGTGGTGCTCGCCGAGGACGGCGTGGTCGTCGACCTGGTGGACGGCCGGGCCCGGACGACGGGGCGTGTCGAGGTCGGGCACGTGTACGTGGACGGGCTGTCGGTCGGTGACGTCGGCGAGTCCACCCTCTCGGACCGGCTCGTGCTGGGCGAGGGCGGGTTCATCGCGATCACCGTCGCGGTGGACTCGACGACCGGCCGGGCGGTGAGCACGCCGACGGTGTCCGGGCGCGGGTTCTCCGACGACCCGAAGGCGCTCGACGCGGTCGTGCCGCTGGTGGAGATGGAGCTGTCGCGCACCGAGGCCGAGGGCATCACGGAGAGCCACCGCATCGCGCAGGCGGTGCGGCGCGTGGTGGGCCGCTGGGTCGCCGAGACCTACCGCCGCCGGCCGATGATCGTGCCCACCGTGATCCCGGTCTGAGCCGAACGGAGGAGTCCCCGCTCCTCCCGGTGGCGCCTGTGCTGCTCGATTTTCGCTCTAACCTGTAGCCGAACTCGAGTTGCAGGAGGCGATACCGGTGGGGCGACACGAGCCTGCCACCGGGCGGCGGCGCGTGCCCCTGGTGCTCGCCGCCACCGCGGCGGTCCTGGTACTGGGCACCACCGGCTGGGTCGTCGTGGAGCGCGCGACCCAGCGACCCGGCTGTGCCGGGGAGGACACGGTCCGCGTCGCGGTCGCGCCGGAACTCGCGGCGGCGGTGGACCGGATCGGGCGGACCGTCGCGGGTGGACAGTGCTTCCGCTTCGAGGTCGAGGAGCGGGATCCGGCCGCCGTCGCCTCGTCGCTGACCGTCGCGGACGGGACGAAGCGGCCGGACGTCTGGATCCCCGACTCGACGTTGCGGCTGCGCCGCGCGAAGGCGGCCGGGGCCGCGGACGTGCCGGAGTCCGGTTCGCCGATCGCCAACTCGCCCGTCGTGTTCGCGGTGACGGAGGAGGTCGCGCGGTCGCTTGGCTGGCCGGAGGAACAGCCGGACTGGCCGGAGCTGCTGGCGTCGGGAACGCCGGTCGGGCTGCCGGACCCGGGGACGGACCCCGCGGGCGTGTCGGCGCTGCTGGGCATCTCGAAAGCGTTTTCCCAACCGTCCGAAGTGGCCGCCGGGATGCGCAGACTGGCGCCGAACACGCTGCCCGCCGTGGCGGACCTGTACGCCAGGCTGCCCGGCGCGGGCAGTTCGCGGCAGCCGGTAAGCGCTTTCCCCGCGTCGGAAACCTCGGTGCTTCGGTACAACGCGCGCGCCGGCGTCACCGCGACGCCGGCGCAGCTGGTGGCGTTGTACGCTCCGCAGCCGGTGCCGTCGCTGGACTACCCGTTCGCGGTGCTGGGCAACGCCGGGCAGGCGCAGCGCGAGGCCGCCGCGAAGCTGCTGCGCGCGTTGCTCGAACCGGACGGCCAGGCCGCGCTCGCGGACGTCGGCGTGCGCACCCCGGACGGCCGCATGCTCTACGGGCACGTCGGCGACGAACACGTGTCCGCCCGGACGCAGCCGTTGGCGTCGCTGCCTCCGGACGACGCGCTCGACGCGCTGCTCGGCCAGTGGGCGAAGATCAACACCAGTTCCCGCGCCCGCGTCCTGATCGACGTGTCGGGGTCGATGAACGCCGTCGTGCCCGGCTCCGGCGACCGCACCCGGATGCAGCTGACCGTCGACGCCGCGGCGCGGGCGCTCGACCTGTTCAAACCCACGTCCGAAACGGCCACGTGGATCTTCGCGACCGAGCTGGACGGCGACCGCGACTACCGCGAGGTCCTGCCGATGGCGCCGGTCAGCACGCAGCTCGCCGCCGGGGCCGCCCAGCGGCTGCGGGACCTGCGGGCCACGCCGAACGGCCAGACCGGGCTGTACGACACCGTGCTCGCCGCCTACCGGCAGTCCCGCCAGGAGTGGGAGCCCGGGCGGCTCAACCTGGTGATCCTGATGACCGACGGGCGCAACTCCGACCCGCACGGCATCAGCCGCGACCAGCTGCTCGACCAGTTGCGGAGCCTGCAGGACCCGAAGCGGCCACTGCCGGTGATCGCCATCGGCCTCGGCACCGACATCGACGTGCCCGAGCTGGACGCGATCACCGCGGCGACCGGCGGGCGGGCGTTCGTGGCACCCGACCTGGCGCACATCGCCGACGTGTTCTACGGCGCGCTCGCCGGGCTCTCCTGCCCCACCGCGGGGTGCGCCTGACCGCTCTGTCTGCTGTGGACGTACTGCACGAGCGCCGCACCGCCCAGCAGCACGACCGCGCCGGCCAGCTGCACCCAGCTCAGCGCCTCACCGAGCAGCGCCCACGCGCTGGCCGTCGCGACGACCGGTTCCAGCAGCCCCAGCACCGACGCGACCGCCGCGGGCAGGTACCGCAGCGCGCTGGTGCCCAGTCCGTAGGCGAACACCGTGGACAGCAGGGCCACCGCCACCAGCAGCAGCCACACCGGCGGGTGCCACGGCCCGAAGTCCGTCACCGCGTCGAGCCCCGACAGCCGCCAGGGCGGGGATACGGCGCACACCACCACGGCACCGACGACCATGCCCCACAGCACGAGGCCGAGCGGGTCGCGGGTGGCCGCGCCGTGTTCGCCGAGCAGGAAGTACGCCGCCGAACACAACGCACCGCCGAGCCCGGCGAGCAACCCGACCGCGTCGAGGCTCAGCCCTTCCCACACCTCGGCGACCAGCGCCAGCCCCAGCATCGCGAGCCCGATGCCGAGCCACATCACGCGGCTCAGCCGGACCCCGCGCACGAACCGCGTCCACAGCGCGATCAGCACGGGCGAGGTGAACTCGAGCAGGATCGCGATGCCCACCGGCAACCGTCCCACCGCGACGAAGTAGCACAGCTGCACGCCCGCCACGCCGAGCATCCCGTACCCCAGCACGACGGGCCACTCCGCGCGCCGCACCCGCAGCAGGCGCGGGCGGAAGAGCGCGGCGGCGACGACGAGGACGACCGCGGCGAGCCCGATCCGCGCGGCGGCGACCTGTTCCGGCGAGAACCCCGCGAGCATCGCGGGTTTGGCTATCGTGCCGGAACTGCCGAAGCAGACCGAGGAAACGAGGATCAACGCGGTGCCGCGGCCGCGGGACGAGAGCCGCTGCGGGCGTACGGCGGGTAGTTCCAGTGACACACGACCGAGGCTAGGTCGTCCACGCGGGGAAGACCTCCTCTTTTCGGCGGGTCTCAGCGATCTCCGGCGAGCCCGCGCGCCACGTACCCGGTCACGGTCGCCAGGCGCGTGCCCTGGATGCGCAGGGCTTCCAGCGCCTCGTCGCCGGGCTCGGCGGACTTGCGGGACACGAACGAACCGCCGTACGGGTTGCCCGACCGCAGCAGGTGCGGTTCGGCGTAACCGAGCGGCACGACGATCGCGCCCCAGTGGTAGAAGATGTTGTTGATGGCCAGCAACGTCGATTCCAGTCCGCCGTGGGCCGTCGACGCGGTGGTGAACGACGTCGCCACCTTGTTCGCGAGCTTCCCCTGCGCCCACAGGCCACCCGTGGTGTCCAAGAAGGACTTCAGCTGGGCCGCCGGGCCGCCGAAGCGGGTCGGGCTGCCGACCGCGAGCCCGTCCGCCCACTCCAGGTCGTCGAGCGTGGCCAGATCGGCGTGGGGCCCGGAGTCGACGTAGGCCTGCCAGCGCGGGTTGGTCGCGATCGCCTGCGGCGGCGCGGTTTCCGCGACCGTGCGGACCCGGACGTCGGCCCCGGTGTCACGCGCGCCGCCGGCGAGCGCCTCCGCGAGCTTGGCGGTGTTGCCGGTCGCGCTGTAGAAGACCACGAGGATGCGTGTGCTCACCCCGCCACCCTAGCGATCTTCGCCGGGGCTCCCAAAATATGGAACAGCCTGTTCGGTACGGGAAACGGGACCTACCGTGCGAGAGCGTGACCACACTCACCCCAGCCCCGCCGCGGACCACCGCGCGCAGCGCCGCCGTCGGCAGCGCCATCGGCACGACGATCGAGTGGTACGACTTCTACCTGTACGCCACTGCCACGGCTCTGGTCTTCAAACCCCTGTTCTTCCCCACGATCTCGCCCACCGCCGGCACGCTCGCGACCTTCGCCACCTACGCCGCCGGGTTCGGCGCACGCCCGATCGGTGCGATCATCGCCGGGCACCTCGGCGACCGCGTGGGCCGCAAGACGATGCTCGTCGGCGCGCTGCTGCTGATGGGCCTGGCGACCACGGCGATCGGGGCGCTGCCGACGTTCGCGCAGGTCGGGGTGCTCGCGCCGGCGCTGCTCGTGGTGTTGCGGGTGCTGCAGGGGCTCGCCGTCGGCGCCGAGTGGGGCGGGGCCGCGCTGCTGTCCGTCGAACACGCGCCCGCCGGGCGGCGCGGGTTGTTCGGCAGCTTCACGCAGGTCGGCTCCCCGGCCGGGATGCTGCTGGCGACGGGGATCTACGCCGGGGTGCGGGCCTTCGCCGGTGACGACGTGTTCGTGTCGTGGGCGTGGCGCCTGCCGTTCCTGCTGAGCTTCGTGCTGGTGGCGATCGGGCTGGTCGTGCGGCTGCGGCTGGAGGACGCGCCCGAGTTCCGCGAACTCAAGCAGCGGGACGACCTCGCGCGGCTGCCGGTGCTGGAGGTGCTGCGCACGCAGCCGAAGAACGTGCTGCTCACCACCGGGCTGCGGCTGTCGCAGATCGCCCTGTACGTACTGCTCACGACGTACTCGCTGACGTACCTGCAGGGCACGTTCGGCAAGCACAACCAGGTCGGGCTCGTCGCGGTGATGGTCGCTTCGGCGCTCGGGCTGATCAGCACGCCGTTGTGGGCGCACCTGTCCGACCGCTACGGCAGGAGGCCGTTCTACCTGTTCGGCGCGGCGGCCGGGGTGCTCGCGCTGGCGTTGTTCTTCCTCGCCGCGCACTCGGGTTCGGAACTGCTGGTGGTGCTGGCGATCGTCTTCGGCGTGAACGTGGTGCACGACGCGATGTACGGGCCGCAGGCGGCGTGGTTCGGCGAGCTGTTCAGCACGCGCGTCCGGTACAGCGGCGCTTCGCTGGGCTACCAGGTCGGCGCCGTGCTGTCCGGTGGGTTCGCCCCGCTGATCGCGGCCGCGTTGCTGGCCTCGGGCGGGACGTGGTTGATCGTGGTCTACTTCGGAGTGCTGGCCGTGCTGACGTTCGCGTCGGCGTTCTACGCGGAGGAGACCGCGAAATGACCAGGATCCACCTGAACGCCTTCGACATGGCCTGCGCCGGGCACCAGTCCGCCGGGCTGTGGCGGCACCCCGAGGACCAGGGGCACCGCTACCGCGAGCTCGGACACTGGCTGGAGCTGGCGAAGCTGCTGGACCAGGGCGGGTTCGACGCGTTGTTCCTCGCCGACGTGCTGGGCGTGTACGACGTCTACGGCGGCTCACGGGACGCCGCGGTCGCCGACGCGGCGCAGTTCCCGGTGAACGACCCGACGATGGCGATCTCCGCGATGGCGTCGGTGACCGAGCGGCTCGGTTTCGGGGTCACGATCTCGACGACGTACGAGCAGCCGTACGCGCTCGCCCGGCGGTTGACCACGCTGGACCACCTCACGGACGGCCGCGTGGCGTGGAACATCGTCACGTCCTATTTGGACAGTGCCGCCCGCAACCTCGGTCTGGACAGCCAGATCCCGCACGACGAGCGGTACGACATCGCCGAGGAGTACGTCGAGGTCTGCTACAAGCTGTGGGAAGGCTCGTGGGAGGACGACGCCGTCGTCCGGGACGTCGAGCGCGGCGTGTACACCGACCCGGCGAAGGTCCACGACATCGGGCACAAGGGCAAGTACTTCAGCGTGCCGGGGCCGTTCCTGTGCGAGCCGTCGCCGCAGCGCACGCCCGTGTTGTTCCAGGCCGGCGCGTCCAAGCGCGGGCTGAAGTTCGCCGCGTCGCACGCCGAAGCCGTGTTCGTGTCCGGGCCGTCGCCGAAGGTCGTGCGCAAGTCCGTGGACGCGCTGCGGGCCGCGGTGGCGGAGCAGGGGCGGGATCCGCGCTCGGTCAAGGTGTTCACGATGCTCACGCCCGTGGTCGCCGAGACGAGTGAGGAGGCACAGGCGAAGCTGCGGTCCTACCAGGAGCTGGTCAGCGTGCCGGGCGCGTTCGCGTTGTTCGGCGGCTGGACCGGGGTGGACCTGTCCGAGCTGGCGCTGGACGAGCCCCTGACCTACGCCGACTCGAACGCGAACCGCTCGGCGCTGGCGTCGTTCACGACGGCGGACCGGGCGTGGACGCCGCGGGAGCTGGCGGAGTTCATCGGCCTCGGCGGCCGTGGCCCGGTGTTCGCGGGCTCGCCCGGCGAGGTCGCGGACGAGCTGGAGCGCTGGGTGGAGGAGGCCGACGTGGACGGCTTCAACCTCGCGTACGTCACGACGCCCGGCACCTTCGCGGACTTCGCGCGGTGGGTGGTCCCGGAGCTGCGGCGCCGGGGCCGGGTGCCCGAAGCCCCGGAGGGGCCGACGCTGCGGGAGCGGCTCGGCTTCCCCGGCCCGCGCCTCGCCCCGCCCCACCCTGGAGCGTCTTACCGGCGTTAGGCCCCGGGCCGCCAGGGGCTGACGGTGTCGGTCGGGCGCGTCGGGTCGTGGAAGCGGGGGCGGTCCGGTTCCGAAGCCCGCAGCGGCACGAGACCCGCCGTGATCGCACGCATGATCTTCGCGTGCGCCCGGACACCCGCGCCCGGGCGCTCGGGGTCCACGTCGGAGAGGTCCACCGGGTCGCCGAAGTGGACCTTGAACGTCGGGCGGCGCAGGGGAGCGGTGAACCCGGACCGCGCGAGCGGCAGCAGGTCCGCCGGGCCGGTGACCGTCTCCGTGCCCCAGTACACCGCCTCGTGCGCGCCCCACTGGCTGATCGGCACCACCGGCACGCCCGCCGCCAGCGCGAGCCGCGCCGCACCCGTCTTGCCGCGTTCCGGCCACAGACCGGGATCGTGGCTGATCCGCCCCTCGGGGTAGACGATGATCGGGCTGGTCGTCGTGCGCATCGCCTCGACCGCCTGCGCGAACTGCTCGACCGCGGTCGCCTTGCCCCGGTCGACCCGCAGGTGCCCGCTCGCCCGCAGCGCCGGCCCGAGCACCGGCGCGTCCAGCAGGCCGCCGGCCAGCAGGAACCGCGGCGCGAACCCGAGCCGCTGGCACGCGGCGATCAGCACGAACGCGTCGAACACGCCGATGTGGTTGGCCGCCATCAGCAGCGGCCTGCCCCGCAGGGCTCGGGGGATGCCGCCGGTGACCCGCAGCCTGCCCACCAGGTGCACGAGGCCCGTGTCCAGCGCCGACATCGTCCGCCAGATCGCCGGCGGCCTCGGGTTTCCTCCGTCTCGCAACGCGACCATGACGCAGAGCATGTCAGATGCGAAAGTTCGCACTGGGTCGCGAGTGGCGGATGGGACTGGTGCGCCGATCCGGTTACCGTAGGGGACATGGCGGGGACGACGGCGAGGAGAAGCACGACGGCGAAACGGGGCGGCAGCAAGAGCCCGGCGCGCAAACCGCGCTCGGGGACCAAGCCGCGCGCGCGGTCGTCGGCACGCAAGCCCCCGGCCCGCCGCTCGTCCGGCGGCACGTTCGCGAAGGCCGTCCGCGGCGGCTGGACGCTGCTGGCCCGCGGGGTCGGCACGATGGCCCGCACGGTGGGGCGCAGCCGCGAGCTGGAGCCCGAGCACCGCAGGGACGGCGTGGCGCTCGGCCTCATCGCGCTCGGCCTGATCCTGGCGGCCGCCGTGTGGTGGCGCGCGGGCGGTCCGGTCGGCGGGTACCTCGAACTCGCCACCCGCACGGTGTTCGGCGCGGGGTCGGTCGCGCTGCCGCTGGCGTTGTTCGCCACCGCGATCGCGCTGATGCGCTCCGAACCGCGCCCGGAAACCCGCCCCCGCATGGTGATCGGCACCCTGCTGGTCACGTTCGCCCTGCTCGGGCTGCTGCACCTGTTCAACCACAGCCCGGCGCCCAACGACGACCGGATGTACGCGGGCGGCCAGCTCGGCGCGCTGTCCGGTGGCCTGCTCGCGCGCGGCGTGACGGCGTGGGTCGCGGCGCCGCTGCTTGTCCTCGCGCTCGGCTACGGCGTGCTGGTGTTCACCGGCACGCGCATCCGCGATATCCCGCAGGCACTGCGTGAATGGGGTCTCGACCCCGAGGAACGCGAGCGCATGGCGGAGGAGCAGCGGGCCTTCGAGGAGGAGCAAAAGGCCGAGGTCACCGAGGTCGACCCGAAGTCCGTGCGGCTGCGCAAGCCCTCGCGGCGGCGGCAGGCCAGCAGTGACGGCGCGGGGGAGCAGCTCGACATCGAGGCCGCCCTGGCGGAGCCCCCGACGCCGACGCGGCCACCTCGGGTCAAGCCCGCCGAAGTGCCGGAGAAGAAGCCGAAGAAGGCCCCCGAGCCCGCGCTTTCGGTCACCCGGACCGTCGAGGGCGACTACCAGCTCCCGTCGGCGGACCTGCTGCAGCTCGGTGACGCGCCGAAGACCCGCAGCAAGGCCAACGACGCCATGATCGAGGCGATCACCGGCGTGCTGGAGCAGTTCAACGTCGACGCGCAGGTCACCGGCTTCACGCGGGGCCCGACGGTCACCCGGTACGAGGTCGAGCTGGGCCCCGGCGTGAAGGTCGAGAAGATCACCGCGCTGACCAAGAACATCGCGTACGCGGTCGCCACGGACAACGTGCGCCTGCTGGCGCCGATCCCCGGCAAGTCCGCGGTCGGCATCGAGGTGCCCAACTCCGACCGCGAGATGGTGCGGCTGGGCGACGTGCTGCGCTCGCCGACCGCCGCGAAGGACAACCACCCGATGGTCATCGGGCTGGGCAAGGACATCGAGGGCCACTTCGTCACCGCGAACCTGACGAAGATGCCGCACCTGCTGGTGGCCGGTTCCACCGGTTCCGGTAAGTCGAGCTTCGTCAACTCGATGCTGGTGTCGCTGCTCGCGCGCGCCACGCCCGACGAGTGCCGGATGATCCTGATCGACCCGAAGATGGTCGAGCTGACGCCGTACGAGGGCATCCCGCACCTGATCACGCCCATCATCACCCAGCCGAAGAAGGCCGCCGCCGCGCTGGCCTGGCTGGTGGAGGAGATGGAGCAGCGGTACCAGGACATGCAGGCCAACCGCGTGCGCCACATCGACGACTTCAACCGCAAGGTCAAGTCGGGGGAGATCACTGCGCCGCCGGGCAGCGAGCGCGAGTACCGGCCGTACCCGTACATCATGGCGATCGTCGATGAGCTGGCCGACCTCATGATGACCGCGCCCCGCGACGTCGAGGACGCGATCGTCCGGATCACGCAGAAGGCGCGTGCCGCCGGTATCCACCTGGTGCTGGCGACGCAGCGCCCGTCGGTGGACGTCGTGACCGGCCTGATCAAGACGAACGTGCCGTCGCGGCTGGCGTTCGCGACGTCGTCGCTGACGGACTCGCGCGTCATCTTGGACCAGCCGGGCGCCGAGAAGCTGATCGGCATGGGCGACGCGCTGTACCTGCCGATGGGCGCGGGCAAACCGGTCCGCATCCAGGGCGCGTTCGTCGGCGACGACGAGATCGCCGCGATCGTGAACTTCACCAAGGAGCAGGCGCAGCCGGAGTACCAGGACGGCGTCACGGCCGCGAAGCCCGGCGAGGCCAAGGAGATCGACCCGGACATCGGCGACGACCTCGACGTGCTGCTGCAGGCGGCGGAGCTCGTGGTGACGTCGCAGTTCGGGTCCACGTCGATGCTGCAGCGCAAGCTGCGGGTCGGGTTCGCCAAGGCCGGGCGGCTGATGGACCTGCTGGAAAGCCGCGGCGTGGTGGGCCCGTCGGAGGGCTCCAAGGCCCGCGACGTGCTCATCAAACCGGACGAGCTGGACAGCGTCCTGTACATGATCCGCGGCGGCGGCGCCCCCGCCCCGGAGGAGGACTAGCGGAGCAGGTAGCGCAGCGCCCGTTCGGCGCGATCGGGGTCCGGGGGCTCACCGTTGATCGCGTCGGTGTACACGAACGACTCGCCGACCCGGACGCACAGGTAGGCGAGGTCGTGCGGGTCGATGTCCCCGGCGGGCAGCGCACCCGCGTCGCGTTCCCTGGTCAGGAGCTGCTCGACCAGCGCGACGAGGCGTGGCTGGAACGTGTGGCCGCCGCGGGTGAGGACGCGCAGCGCGGTCTCGGTCTCGTTGGTGAGGAAGTGGCGCATCCCGGCGTGCGCCAGCGTCTGCCGGACGAACGTCGACATGGTGTTCGCGATGCGCGTGCCCCCGGTCCCCGCCGCCGAGGCGTAGGCGTCGAGCATGGTCCGTTGGCCGAGCCGCCAGACCACCTCGGCGAGGATGGCGTCGCGGTCGCCGAGCCAGCGGTAGATGGTCACCCGGTTGACCCCCAGCGCGGCGGCGAGGTCGTTGACCTCCACCCGCTGCTGCGCGTTGAAAGTCTTCTGCGCCAGGCGAAGCGCGCTCTCGCGATCGGGACGGCCCGCCGGTGTCATGGGCAGTCGGCGGTGACGTAGCAGGCGAGCGGGGGCTCGGACGGCACCCGCCTCGCCGCGACGGTCAGCTGCGCCGCGACCTGGGCCGTCAGCGTCACGAACGTGAGCGGGCCGGTCACCGGGTCCACGCCGGGCATCAGCAGGCGGCCGCAGACCGCCCGCCCGATCCTGGCCGGGTCCGCCGGGCCGGCGTGGGTCAGCGCGTCGACGGCGAGCGCGGACGTGACCGGGTCCATCGTGCCGATGAGCAGGTGCTCGGGCACGGCGAGCGGGCAGACGTCCTGCACCGCGACGTTCGTGACGGTCCCGCCGCCCCCGTGCAGCGACGAGGTGCCGCGGTCGTCGAGGTTGGGCTGCACGAACTCGTCCGTGCGGGAGTAGATCTCGGTGTAGCTGATGCCGGGGAAGGTCTCCTGCCCGGAGTTGAGCGCCTTCATGAACGCGGAGTTCGCGCGCTGCTGCCACAACGCCGGTGCGCAGTTGGGCACGCACAACGCAGGCACGACGACCGAGCCGTGGTTGGTACCGGCCATCCCGATCACGTCCTCGACCATGCCGCGGGTGTCGGGCCAGAACCGCAGCGCCCAGCGCATGATCATCCCGCCCTGGCTGTGCCCCATGACGGCGATCTTGCGCCCGGCGAGCCGGTGCATCTCGCGGATGCCGTAGGTGACGTACTGGGCCCGGACCTGCATGTCGCCCATGTTGTAGGGGTCCACGGGCGAGTCCGACACGCAGTACGGGATGCCGAGGCGGCGGAACAGCGGCTCGTAGTTGAAGCCGAAGTTCTGCCCGCTGTCGACCGTCGTGGCCGGCGTGAGCAGGACCGGTTCGCGGGTGGCGTCGCGGACGTCGGCGGTGCACCGGAGGCTCTTCGCCAGGTCGGGCACGGTCAACGCCGGACCGGGCCGGCCGGCCGGCGCGTACCCGTCGGCTCCGGCGACGCCACTTCCGCCGACGAGGGCGAGCAGGGCCGCGACCGCGATGGTGACCAGGTGCCGCAAGGGGGGGACGCATCCGGAATCCTTCCCGCCGGGCATCGCTCCGTCGCGACGCGCGATGCAACTAAAACACGAAGTGTTGCATTCCGGCAAGCCGGACCAGGGCTGCCCGGGCGCCGGGGCGCCGGGGCAGCCACCCGGCTCACATCGTCACGACGACCTTCCCCAGGTTGTGCTCGCGGACGTACGCGACGGCGGCCTGCACCGCTTCCGCCAGCCGGTAGCGGCGGGCGATCCGGACCGACAGCGCGCCCCGCTCCGCCGCCTCGGCGACCTCCCGCATCCCGCCCAGCTCGGCGTCCATGTCCAGGAAGAAGTGCAGGTCCACGTCGTCCCGGCCGAGCAGTTCCTTCGCCGGCTCGGGGTAGATGATCGTCACCAGCCGTCCGCCGGGCCGCAGTGTGGCGGCCGCCGCGGACAGGCGGTCGTGGGGCAGTACCAGGTCGAAGACGGCGTCGACGCCCGAGGGGTAGCCCGCCGCGTCGTACCCGATCACCTCGTCCGCGCCGAGTTCCCGCAGGACCGCGTGGTCGCCGGCGGCCCCGGTCGCGACGACGTGCGCGCCCGCGGCGGCCAGCAGCGGGAGCAGCGCCGTGCCCACCCCGCCGCTGGCGCCGATGACCAGGACCTTTTCCCCCGGCCGGATCGCGGCGAGGGCCATCACCCCCAGCGCGGTCATCCCCGCGATCGGCAGTGCGGCGGCCTGCTCGACGGGGATGTTGGCCGGGCGGTGCGCCAGCAGCGGGGTGTCGGCTTCGAAGACCGCGTACTCGGCCAAGGCACCCGTGCTCATCGACGGGCGGCGCGCGGGCACGAAGCGCAGCTGCCGCGGCAGTGCCTGCCCGAAGACCTCGTCGCCCACCCGGTAGTCCGTCACCCCGGCGCCGACTTCGGTGACGGTACCGGCGAACTCGTTGCCGGGGACGTAGGGGAACTCCAGCTCGACGAGCTCGCGGTAGTCGCCCGTGACCACCCTGATGTCGGTGGGGTTGATCGCCGACGCGGCGATCTTCACCTGGATCTGCCCCGGGCCGGGGCGGGGCACCTCGAGGTCGCCGATCGACAGCTGCTCGGGCTCGCCGTACGCGGTCGCGACAAGGGCTTTCACGGAAGTTCCTCCAGTAAACGGACCGATGGGTCAGGTTATCTGCCGCGACGGTACACAGAAACGGACCGCGCGGTCAACTTGCTAGGATCACCGCGTGAACCCGCCCTCCCGCACCTTGCGCGCCGACGCCGCGCGCAACCGCGAACTGCTGCTGGCCGCGGCCGAGGCCGAGTTCGCCGAACGGGGCCCCGACGCCTCGGTCGCCGACATCGCGCGCCGGGCCGGGGTGGGCAAGGGCACCGTGTTCCGCCACTTCGCCACCAAGGAGGAGCTGATCGCCGCGGTCGTGCGGCCCCACGTCAGCGCGCTCGACGAGGCCGGGCGACGACTGCTCGACGCCGAGGACCCCGGCGCGGCGTTGCTGGAATTCCTCACCGTGGCGGGCGGGCAACGGGAGCAGCGCGACCTGTCGTTCCTGCTGAACGCCGACGACGCGGGCCCGGAGGTGGTCGAGCTCCGCGAGCGGCTGTACGGCACCGTCCGCCGGCTGGTCGACCGCGCACGCGAGGCTGGCGCCGTCCGGCCGGACGTCACCGGCAACGACGTCGTGCTCCTGATGTGCGCGCCGAACCACGTCGTCAGCTTCGTGAAGGACCCGCCACCCGACCTGTGGCGGCGTTACCTGGGGATCATCTTCGACGGGCTGCGCCCCGAGGGGGCGCACCCGCTGCCGGTACCGGAGAGCTAGACGTTCGTCGGGCAGGGGCCGGTCGCCGGGGCCGCCGGCGCGGCTTCGAACGCCTGCACCGGCGTCGTGCAGCCCGTGGGCACCAGGCGGTCGTCCTGCTGCACGTACGTTTCCCAGTACAGCGGGGCGAGCGCGAAGCTCGGCTCGTACGTGCTCTGCCGCACCGACGCGTCCGGGCGTCCGTCGCCGTTGAGGTCACGCACGTCGGCGACGATGCCCTCCACCGCGGTGTCGACCGTGATCTCCGCGTCCAGCCGCACCGACGCGACGGCCGCGGAGTGGACGCCGTACTCGAACGCCACCGAGCACCGTCCGGCCCCGCAGAGCCCCGCCGTGACGGTCTCGTACGGATGCCCGTCGCTGCCGAGAACCTGCTTGCTGTCGAGGAGTTTCGCGCCCTCCCAGTACGCCAGCACACTGCCGCCGCGGAAGCGCAGCCCTTCGAGCCGGCGCCCGCCGGGCAGGCCGGCGGTGAACACGGTCTCGCAGCCCTGCTCGCAACCCGGCACCACGGGCGGCGGCGCGGCGACCGGAGGTTGCGCCGGTGCCGCGGTGAACGCGGCGGCCGACGGGATCGCCAGCACCGTGACCCCCAGTGCGGCCAGCGCGCAGCGGCGAAGCCCCCTCTTCATGCGCTCCATTGTGGCCTGGTCCTAGAGCTCGAGCAGCATGCGCGTGTTTCCGAGCGTGTTCGGCTTCGCGTAAGGGAGTTCGAGGAACTCGGCCACCCCGGGATCGACGGAACGGCGCATCTCGTCGTACACCTGCTGCGGCACCGGCGTGCCGTCGATCTCGCGGAAACCGTGGCGGGCGAAGAACTCCGTCTCGAACGTGAGCACGAAGATCCGCCGCAGCCCCAGTTCCACCGCGTGGTCCACGAGCCGCCCCACGAGCCGGTGCCCGATGCCCTGCCCGCGCGCGGCCTTGTCCACCGCGACCGTGCGGATCTCGGCCAGGTCCTCCCACAGCACGTGCAACGCCCCGCAGCCGAGCACCTCGCCGCCGGAGTCCGCGACCCAGAACTCCTGCATGTCCTCGTACAGCGTGACGAGGTCCTTCTCCAGCAGCACCCGCCCCGCGTCCGCGTCCACGAGAGCCTTGATCTTGCGGACGTCGGCGATGCGGGCCCGGCGGATGCCGACCCGGCACGAAGGATCTTCCGGCACGGATCGACCGTAACCGCACCGGAGCCGCGTGGTCGCGCCGGGTTGCGCCACCTGCGCACACCGGCCGCCCGGGCCCGCCAGCTACCCTGAGTGGCGTGTCTTCCGCCACCGAATCCCGTCGTGTCTCCCTGCTGACCCTGGGGTGCGCCCGCAACGAGGTCGACTCCGAGGAACTGGCCGGCCGCCTCGCCGCCGGTGGCTGGGAGCTGACCGAGGACCCCGAGGACTCGGACGTCGTGGTGGTCAACACCTGCGGCTTCGTCGAGTCGGCGAAGAAGGACTCGGTGGACACGCTGCTCGCGGCCGCCGACACCGGCGCGAAGGTCGTCGCCGTCGGGTGCATGGCCGAGCGCTACGGCGCCGAGCTGGCCGAGAGCCTGCCCGAGGCCGACGCGGTGCTGGGCTTCGACCACTACCCGGACCTGGCCGAGAAGCTCGGGTCCATCGTCTCAGGGCACAAGATCGAGTCGCATGTGCCGAGCGACCGGCGCAAGCTCCTGCCGATCAGCCCGGTCGAACGTCCGTCCGCGGCCTCGGAGGTCGCCGTCCCCGGCCACGGCTGGGTGCCGCGGGCGCGGCTGCAGGACGGCCCCGTCGCGGCGCTGAAGATCGCCTCCGGCTGCGACCGGCGCTGCTCCTTCTGCGCGATCCCGTCCTTCCGCGGTTCGTTCGTCTCGCGCCGCCCCGACGAGATCCTCGCCGAGGCCGCGTGGCTGGCCGGGCAGGGCGTGAAGGAGCTGTTCCTGGTCAGCGAGAACTCCACCTCCTACGGCAAGGACCTGAGCCGGGAGGACGGCGGGACGCGCGCGCTGGAGCGCCTGCTGCCCCGGCTCGCCGCGATCGACGGCATCGAACGGGTGCGCGTGTCCTACCTGCAACCCGCGGAGACGCGCCCGGACCTCGTGCGCGCGATCGCGACCACGCCGGGCGTCGCCGACTACTTCGACCTGTCGTTCCAGCACTCCAGCGAACAGGTGCTGCGCCGGATGCGCCGGTTCGGCTCCACGGACTCGTTCCTGGCCCTGATCGACCAGATCCGCGAGCTGTCGCCCACGGCGGGCATCCGCACCAACGTGATCGTCGGCTTCCCCGGCGAGACCGAGGAGGACGTCGCCGAGCTGGAGCGGTTCCTCACGCACGCCCGGCTGGACGCCGTCGGCGTGTTCGGCTACTCCGACGAGGACGGCACCGAGGCCGAGGGCTTCGACGGCAAGATCGACCCGGACCTGGTCACCGAGCGGGTCACCAAGATCTCGGCGCTGGTCGAGGAACTGACGGCCCAGCGCGCCGAGGAGCGCGTCGGCGAGGTGGTGGACGTGCTGATCGAGGAGACCGGCGAGGAGGTGGTCGGCCGGGCCGCCCACCAGGCGCCCGAGGTCGACGGGGCGTGCATCGTGCTCGACGCCGGTGACGTCGAGGTCGGGCAGTTCGTGCGCTGCCGCGTCGTGGACAGCGAAGGCGTGGACCTGCTCGTGCGCCCGGACGCGGACGGATGAGTGCCGTGCCGGACGAGTCCGCGCAGACCGGCCGCCCCGCCCACGTGCCGCCGCGGACCCCCGTCTCCAACCTCAACGTCGCCAACTTCCTGACGCTGTCGCGCCTGGTGCTGGTCCCGGTGTTCGTCGTCGCGTTGTTCGTCGACGACGGCACCAGCACGGGCTGGCGGATCGCGGCCACCGCGTTGTTCGCGGTCGCGTCGCTGACGGACCAGATCGACGGCTGGGTGGCCCGCCGCTTCGGGCTGATCACGGACTTCGGCAAGATCGCCGACCCGATCGCCGACAAGGCGCTCATCGGAGCGGCGCTCGTGGGGCTGAGCGTGCTCGGCGACCTGCCGTGGTGGGTGACGATCGTGATCGCGGTGCGCGAGATCGGCGTGACGCTGCTGCGGTTCTGGGTGATCCGGTACGGGGTGATCCCGGCCAGCCGCGGCGGCAAGGCCAAGACGCTGACGCAGATCGCCGCGATCGTGTTGTTCCTGCTGCCCCTGCCCGCCGGGGCGGCGCCGGTGTCGTGGGCGCTGATGGCGCTGGCGCTCGTGCTGACCGTCGTCACCGGGGTGGACTACGTGGTGCGCGCCCTGCGGCTGCGGGCGACGGGAACGCGGGCCGCGTCGTCGTGAACCTCGCCCGGCGGCTGATCGCCGATCTCACCGCACGGGGTGAAACCGTCGCGACCGCGGAGTCCCTCACGGCCGGACTGGTGTGCGTCACCCTCACGGAGGTGCCGGGCGCCAGCGCGGTCGTGCGGGGCGGGCTGGTGGTGTACGCGACGGAGCTCAAGGCGCGGCTGGCGGGGGTGGACACGCGGTTGCTGGCGGAGCACGGCGCGGTGCACCCCGAGGTCGCCGCGCAGCTCGCCGAGGGTGCCCGTGACCGGTGCGGGGCCACGTGGGGCCTGGGGCTGACCGGGGTCGCGGGCCCCGATCCGCAGGACGGGGTGGTGCCGGGAACGGTCCACATCGGGCTCGCCGGGCCCGGCGTGCGGGACGTCCGCACGCACTGGTTCGAGGGCGATCGGGCACTCGTCCGAACCGAATCGGTGCGCGCCGCGTTGCTCCTGCTGGGGGAACAACTGGCCTGAGCCAGGCGTTCGCCCTTGGCGTACGGCCGTGTCAACCGCTGCACTGGAGGGCGAGGTCTGGGTAACGTGGTCGGTACCAGGAAGGGAGGCGCGTGATGACCGTGCTGTTGCGTGAGGCGATCGGTGATCGGCTCCGGCATGCCCGCACCAACCAGCGTCGCACGCTGCGCGACATCTCCCGCGCCGCCAAGGTGAGCCTCGGGTACCTGTCCGAGGTGGAGCGGGGGCAGAAGGAGGCGTCGAGCGAGCTGCTGGCGTCCATCTGCGAGGCGCTGGAGCTTCCGCTCGGCGAGTTGCTGAACAACGTGGCCGCCGACATCTCCGCGCTGGAGAGCGTCGACGTGGCGACCATGCCCGAACGGCAGGGCGCCGAGGAGCGCGGCGAGCAGCCGGAGCGCCGGGAAGCCGCGGGCAGCCTCGAAGGCGGCAGGCTCGTGGACGGCGTGATCGGCAACGACCTGGCGGACCTGCGGGTCTCCACCCAGCGCATGGGCCCGGCCCTGCGCACGACGATCAGCGCCCCGAAGATGGTGGCGGCGTAGGTCCCGGTTCTTCGCACGAGGCCACTTTCCGGACAGCAGGTGTCCGGGGAGTGGCCTCGCCGTTTCCCGGGTCCCGATCTCGGGGTAGTCCCTGAATTACCCCCGGGTCGCCTGGAAGAGCGCGCCTCGACCTGACACGATGGAACCCACGCCGGGGCCGGGACGTTGCCAGCACAGAGGGGGGCAGCGCCCCATCGGCCAGGACAAACTTTCCGACAGTGGGACGTAAGAAGGCAGGCGGAGCAGATGGCCAACCCGTTCGTCAAGGCATGGAAGTACCTGATGGCGGCGTTCTCGTCGAAGATCGACGAGCACGCCGACCCGAAGGTGCAGATCCAGCAGGCCATCGAGGACGCGCAGCGGAACCACCAGGCGCTGTCCCAGCAGGCCGCCGCGGTGATCGGCAACCAGCGGCAGCTGGAGATGAAGCTCAACCGGCAGCTGGGGGAGGTCGAGAAGCTGCAGGCCTCGGCCAGGCAGGCGCTGGTGCTGGCCGACGAGGCGCGCGCCAAGGGCGACGAGCAGAAGGCGGTCCAGTACGAGAACGCCGCCGAGGCGTTCGCCACCCAGCTGGTGACGGCCGAGCAGAGCATCGAGGACCTCAAGACGCTGCACGACCAGGCGCTGCAGGCGGCGGCCCAGGCCAAGCAGGCCGTCGAGCGCAACGCCACGATGCTGCAGCAGAAGCTGGCCGAGCGCACGAAGCTGCTGTCGCAGCTGGAGCAGGCCAAGA
The DNA here is from genome assembly GCF_039542405.1 of Amycolatopsis dongchuanensis. Taxonomy (NCBI): domain Bacteria; kingdom Bacillati; phylum Actinomycetota; class Actinomycetes; order Pseudonocardiales; family Pseudonocardiaceae; genus Amycolatopsis; species Amycolatopsis dongchuanensis. Next base: position 19,368 of record NZ_BAABIB010000148.1, on the reverse strand, counting down.
TGCAGGAGAAGGTGTCGGCCTCGCTCAACCAGATGTCCGAGCTGGCCGCGCCGGGCAACACCCCGTCGCTGGACGAGGTCCGCGAGAAGATCGAGCGCCGGTACACCACGGCGCTGGGCTCGGCGGAGCTGGCGCAGAACTCGGTGCAGGGCCGGATGCTGGAGGTCCAGCAGGCCACCACGCAGCTGGCAGGGCACTCGCGGCTGGAGCAGATCCGGGCCTCGCTCAAGGGCGACTCGGTGGCGCAGGTGACCGACGGTTCCGAGGGCAAGACGGCGGCCACGCCGTCGGCCGACATCCAGCGCGAGATCCAGGCGCGGGTGCAGGCCGAGCAGAAGAACCAGGCCTGACGGGGTCCACGCGATGACGTCGGGCAGACGGGATTTCGGCGAGTTCAGCGCCAGGCTGGAGAAGCACCTCGAACGCCTGCCCGACTACGCGCAGCGCGCTCAGGCGAAGCTGGAGCGGTACTTCCCGCAGGACGACCGGCAGCGGGCCCACCCGCTCCGGCGTCCGGCGCCGCCGCGGCCGGTGTCGCTGACGGACGTGCCGGTGTTCGCGGAGGCGCGGGCCCGGTGGACGCGCTGGAACGAGCCGGCGGCGAAGCTGGAGCGGCGCAAGCGGCGGGCCTCGCGGGCGATGACGCTGTGGATCGTGCTGACGCTGCTGTGCGGGCTGTACGCGGTGGTGATGGGCCTCGGGCTCGCCGGGACGGCGACGGTGAGCGAGGCGTTCGTGGGGATCGCGGGCGGGATCGTGTTCGCGGCGCTGGGGGTGCGTTCGGGGTTGCGGTTGCGGCAGTTGAACCGCACGCAGCTGCCGGTCAGCACCGCGCCGCCGCCGTTGCCGCAGCCGGGCTCGGCGGCCCGGCAGCCGATGGAGCGGCTGGCGGAGTGCGAGGCGTCGCTGGTGGAGGTGCTGCGGCAGCTGGCCGCGTCGGCGCTGGTGTCGGAGGAGTCGGTGGCGGAGGCCCGCTCGACGGCGGCCGAAGCCGCAGCGGCGCTACGGACGCTGGCGGCCCGCATCGAAGCGATCGAGCGCGCGCGTGACGCCGCCCCGGCGGCCGACCGAAACGCCCTCGACTCGGCGATCGCCACCCTGCGGGACCAGCTGGAGGACGGCCTGGAGGACTACCGGGCCCTGATCGCGGCCGCGGGCCACGCGGTCGCCGCGGGCGGCAGTGGCCTGCACCAGTCGAAAACGGCACTCACCGACGCGACCGACCGCCTGGCCGGGCTGGCGATCGCCCTGCGCGAGGTTTCCTGAGGCACGGGCGCGCTGCTCGGTGGCGGTGGGTGGCGCGAGCGGGCGGCGCCGATCGTCTGGCTGGCGCTGGAAGGTGGCGCTTGCTGCGGCGGCTGATTGCCTGGCGGGGCTGGCCGTCCTGCGTGAGGTTTCCTGGCGCCGCCCAGGGCGGTGGGTGGCGCGCGGGCGGGCGGCGCCGATCGTGTGGCTGGCGCTGGAAGGTGGCGCTCGCTGCGGCGGCTGACTCGCGGGGCAGCAGTCGGGCGCAGCGGCGCCCGCCGATCGCCTCGCCGGTGCTCGTGGCTGCGACCTCGCCCTGGCCGGGTTAGCCGGCCGTCCTGCGTGAGGTTTCCTGGCGCCGCCCAGGGCGGTGGGTGGCGCGGGTGGTCGGCGCCGTCGATCGTGTGGCTGCCGCCGGAAGGCGGCGCGCGCTGCTGCGGCCGACTCGCGGGGGCGGCAGTCGGGCGGAGCGGCGCCGCCGATCGCCTTGCCGGGGCTCGTCATTGCGACCTCGCCCTGGCCGCTCGGCCCTGCGCGAGGTTTCCTGGCGGCCCCGTTCGGCAGCGCAGCCGGAGCCCGTAGGCGGAGCCCGCACCGAAGCCACCCGCCATCCCCGAAATCACCCCGTCCGGGGTCTCCGGAAACCCCTTCCGGACACTCTCCGATACCTGGGCGTAACGCGAAGCGGTCATCTACCGGAATATCCGGTGCTTACCGTCAAGTGATGGAGACGCTGCCGCTGCCCCCAGAACCGGCGCCCCTACCCCCGGCGCCGGTCACCGCCCACCGCCAGGTCCTCGCCGCATACGACCGTATCGCCGAGGTCGCCCGCCCCGAACTGTGGTGCACCCTCCGCCCCTGCGAGGAAGTGCTCATCGACGCCAAGGCCGTGGACGAACGCGTCCGCGCCGGGGAATCCCTGCCCCTTGCCGGGCTGCTCGCCGTCGGCGCTGCGCTGGACGGCCTGACCGAGGCCGGAGCCGTCGTGCTCGGTGACGCCGCCGACGACCAGTGCGGCGAACTCGTCGGCCTCGACATCGCCGACATCGCCATCGGCGCGGGCCGCGCCGCCCCACCCGACGTCGTCGTGGTCACCCCCACCGCCGGGCTCGCGCCGCAGCGGATCAGCGTCTTCGCCCGCACCGTCGAGGACGCGCAACGCACCCTCCGCGCCATCACCACCCGCCCGTGGCCCGCCTCGGTGCGCCTGTCGGCCGGGGAGCACCCCCGCATCGCCGTCCCCGCCGGAGTCGCCAAGACCACCGGTGACCTGCTCGCCTGGGGCGCCGTCGTCGAACGCGGTCACGCGCTCGCCGGGCACGACGCACTCGTCGCCCCGCCCGGCCTCCTCGAACCGCACGCCCCGCCGTCGGTCCGGGTGCCCGCGGCCGACGTCTTCGCCGCGCCCTTCGACGACCAGGTCGCGCTGGACATCGCGGCCTTCCTGCACGGCGAGCAGCTCCGCGAGCCCTGCGCGGACACCGGCACGGACGTCGTCGTGTTCGGCACCCACCTCCGTGGCCAGCCGCTCAACCGCCTGTTCACCGAACTGGGCGCCCGCTTCCGCAGCGAGGTGAAAACGGCGCCCCGCTACCGGTTGATCGCCGGGGCGACCGAGCCCGGCGTCGTCCCCGCCGCCGGCGGTGCCTCCCTCAGCGGTGAACGCTGGACCATCTCGCCCGCCGGGCTGGAGGCGTTCGCCGCCCAGCTCCCGGGCTCCCTCAAGCTTCGCGAGATCGAACTGGACGACGGCAGGACGGCGCTGGGAGTGCACTGCACCGACACGCGAACCGGGCGCGACATCACGGCGTTCGGCGACTGGCGGGCGTACCTGCGTTACCTCACCGCCACCCGCCCAATGTCCGGTTGATCTCCCGCACCAGCCCGGGCCCCTTGAGCGCGAACCCGGTGTAGACCTGGACGAGGCTCGCCCCCGCGTCCAGCATGCGTCGCGCGTCCGCGCCGCTGAGGATCCCGCCGACGCCGATGACGGGCAGCCTGCCGCCGGTCTGCCGGTGCACGAACCCCACCACCTCGCGGGCGCGCGCGGTGAGCGGGCGGCCCGACAGGCCACCGGTTTCCTTGCCCAGCACGGCTTCCTGGCCGGTGAGCCCCTCGCGGGACAACGTCGTGTTGGTCGCGATCAGCCCGGCGACACCGTGCTCGTCACACACCTCCAGCAGCTCCGCCAGCGCGCTGTCCGTGAGGTCCGGCGCGACCTTGACGAGCAGGGGAGTGGGCTCGCGATCCCCGGCCAGCTCCGCCGAGGTCCGGCGCAGCTCGCCCAGCAGCTCCGCCAGCGCCGCCCTGTCCTGCAGCTCACGCAGGCCGGGGGTGTTGGGGGAGCTGACGTTCACCGCGAAGTAGTCCGCGTGCGGGTACAGGGTCCGCAGCGAGTACCGGTAGTCCTCCACGGCCTCGTCCAATGGGACCACTTTGGACTTCCCGATGCTGATGCCCAGTGGCACCGCGGGTTTCCCGCGGGCGGCGAGCCGGGCCGCGAGCGCGTCGGCGCCGGAGTTGTTGAAGCCCATGCGGTTGATCACCGCGTCGTTCCCGGCGAGCGTGAACAGGCGCGGCTTCGGGTTGCCCGGCTGCGCGAGGCGCGTGACGGTGCCGACCTCGACGAAACCGAACCCCAGCGCGGGCCACGCGTGCAGCGCCCGGCCGTCCTTGTCCATCCCGGCGGCGAGCCCGACGCGGTTGGGGAACCGCAGCCCGAACACGGTCGCGGGGTCGTCCTCCGCGTAGATGCCCCGCAGCAGGGGCGGATCGGCGGGCAGCAGGCTCAGCAGGCGCACCGTTCGTTCGTGGACGGTCTCGGCGTCGTTCCCGTTGAGCCGGTAGAGCGCGGGCCGGAGGAGCTTCTCGAAGAGCACGCCCCCATCTTCGCTCAGCCCCGCTGCCACTCCGTCGCCAGCATCGCGTACACCAGTGCGTCGGTCCATTCGCCCTTGACGCGGTCGCTCTCCCGCAGGTGCGCTTCGCGGCGCATGCCCAGACCCTCCATGAGCGACGCCGAGGCGATGTTGCGCGCGTCGCAACGGCCGTAGATCCGGTGCAGCCCCAGCTCCTCGAAACCCAGGCGCAGGATCTCCGTCGTCGCCTCGGCCGCGTAGCCCTTCCCGTGGTGCTTCGGGTGCAGGATGATCATGATCTCGCCGCTGCCGTGCTCCTGGCTGGCCCACGTGAGCGAGGCGTCGCCGATCAGCTCACCGGTGTCGACGATCTCGACGCCGAGGGAGAGGGTCTGGCCGGGTTCGGAAAGGGTGTTGTGCTTGGCCTTCTTCTCCAGCAGCTTGACGCTTTCGATCGGACGGTGCGGCTCCCACAGCAGGAAGCGGACGACGTCCGGGTGGGAATAGATGGCGTGGAACGCGGCCACGTCGTTCCGGGTGAACGGACGCAGGAGCAGCCGCGGTGTCTTCAGCGGATATGTGGGCCGGAGCACATCGAGCAGGGTAGCCGCAGGTCGGGCGCTCGTCAGGAACACTGTCCAAGGATCTTGCCGAAAAGTTAGGAAACGCCGGTTTCGCGGCCGGTGATCACTCGGTCGTGTGCGGGTAATTGCGGCAGAAAGGGCAATCCTTCCCGGAAACCGCGGCGCTGCGTGGAAGTTCCACGCGGAAATCGCGCACCGTCACCGGCCTTGACCGCGGGTGACAGGAAACCCCCGGCGTGCTTCCGGCAGCGTCGTCAGCCGCTGCCGGCCCGAGCCGGACTTGCTCGGGACGCCGGGGGTCCGGTGACTGCCTGGTATTCGCTTCGCAGGCCTTCACTGTCCTGTCGCTCCTCCGGACGCCGGGCGGCGATCGACGGAGGGCGGCACTACGCGACGGCCACCGCCGTCACGAGCTTTTCGCAGCTTCGGTCCGCTAGCGGACAGCCACCTCACGAGTCCTGTAGTTAATCAACTTCGGACCACCTCCTTTCTCGTGTACTGCCAAGTTATGCCTGCTCCCGGCGGTCCCGCAACATCATTAATTTCACGTTGCCGGAGCGGGCCCGCGCTGGCAGCGCGGGCAGTACCAGGTGGGCCGCCGCTGCACGTCGTGCCCCTGCGTGCCGACCCGCAGCCGGCCGCCGCAGCGGAAGCAGCCCTGCCTGCTGCGCTCGTAGACCCAGTTGCGCCTGCCGCGCGTGGTGTCGCCGGTGGTGCTCTGCTCGTGCCGCCACGCGTTGGCCAGCAACAGCTTCCGCGCGAGCGCCACGGTCTTGCGAGCGTCCACTTCGGACACCGGAACCCACGGGGTCACGCCGAGCAGGAAGCAGATCTCGCACTTGTAGAGGTTGCCGACCCCGGCCATGACCCGCTGGTCGAGCAGGGCGAGGCCGAGTTCGCGGTCCGGCCGCGCGGTCAGCGCCGCGACGGCCCGGCCGGTGTGCTCGTCCGTCCACTGTGGATCCAGCAGGTCGGGGCCGAGGTGCCCGACGAGCCGGGATTCCTCGCCGGTGGGCAGCAGTTCGAGGTCGTGCAGGCGGAACCCGACGGCCTGCACCTCCTCCGCCGCGAGGACCACCCGCACGTGGTGCGCGGGGTGCCGCCAGCGGCCGCCGGGCCGGTAGACCTCCCACGAGCCGTCCATCTTCAGGTGGCTGTGGAGGCTCAGCTCGCCGGAAAACCGCGTGAACAGGTGCTTGCCGACGGTGCGCACGCCCAGCACCTCGCGTCCCGCGAGATCGGCGGTCGCCAGCGCGGGGTGGCGGAAATCGGTCCGCACGAGCGTCCGGCCCGCCAGCGCCCGGTCGAGCTTCTTGCCCGCCAGGAAGACGGTGTCACCCTCGGGCATCGGTCCGGATCGGCTCGATCGGGCCGGTCACCTCGGCCTCGGTCTCCGGTTCCGGGTCCATGCGGTGCCGCCCCGCGCGGGTGGACCGTAGGATCTTGGCGAGCACCATGTTGAACGTGAGCGCGACCTCCTGCGCGCCCGGCGAGTGCCATTCGTGGATCGGGCTGCACGCGCCCTGCGCCTGCTGGATCGCCAGCCGGTCCGGGATCGCCGTGGGCATCACGAGCGCGCCGAAGGACTCGCGCAGCTCGGCGATGCGGAACTGGTGCTCGTGCGAGCGCGGGCGCAGCCGGTTCACCAGCACGCCCACCGCACGCAGGTCCTGGTTGTGCTCGTCGCGGATCGTCTCGATGGCCTCCAGCGCGCGCTGCGCCCCGGCGACGGCGTACATCGTCGGCTCGGTGACGAGGATCGCGCTGTCGGCCGCCACCAGCGCCGACTTCGTCAGCCTGCCCAGCGACGGCGGGCAGTCGAGGATCACCAGGTCGTAGGGCTTGCCGCGCGGCGGCGCCTCGTCCAGCTCGTCCAGCGCACGCGACAGGCTCGTCAGCCGCTCCTCGTCGGGGCCGGGCTCGTTGAGCGCCTCCAGGTCCTCGGACCCGACGAGCACCTCGACCTCCGCGCCCCAGACGCTCGGCCCGATCGCCTGGTCGAGCACCGTCCGGTGCGGGTTCTCCAGCACGTCGGCGAGGGTGGCGTCGGTGTAGGGCGGGTCGAGCGAGGCCGTGGCGTTGCCCTGCGGGTCGAGGTCGGCCACCAGCGTCCGGATGCCCCTACGCATCGCAGCCGAGGCGATGCCGAGCGCTACCGTCGTTTTGCCGACGCCTCCCTTGAGGCTGAGTACGGCGACCGTGTGCACGTCTCCGAGGGTAGCCGGGTGCGCTCGCCTCCCGCGCCGCCTGTCTTACTACGCTGTCCCACCATGCGAACGGAGATCGGGGCGGCACGCGGCTCGAGCGCGGTCTGGCGGGTACTCGAGGACGAGCTGGCCCGCGTCCGCGCGCAGGGCGGGGCCGAGCCGCACGTGGTCGACGCGGGCGGCGGCACGGGCGTCTGGGCGGTTCCGCTGGCCGCGGCGGGCTGCCGGGTGACGGTCGTCGAGCCCAACCAGAACGCGCTGGCCACCCTGCGCCGCCGCGCGCAGGAGTGCGGGGTCTCCGACCGGATCACCGTCGTGGCGGACGACACCGACGCGATCTCCGAGCACGTGGCGGCGGGTTCGGCGGACCTCGTGCTCGCGCACGGCCTGCTCGAGGTCGTCGACGACCCGGCTCGGGCGGCCGCCGCGCTGGCGGCGACCGTGGCTCCCGGCGGGGCGCTGTCGGTGCTGGCCGCCAACCGCTTCGCCGCCGTGCTGCACCGCGCGCTCGCGGGGCGGCTCACGGAGGCGCGGCACCTGCTCACCGGTACCGACGGGGTCCTGCCCGACGACGGCGAGAGCATCCTGCGGCGCTTCGACAGCGAGGGCCTGCGCACGCTGCTGGAGGCCGCGGGCCTGGAACTGGCGCTGCTGCAGGGCGACGGCGTGGTGTCGGACACGCTGGGCGAGGCGGAGTCGGACGAGTTCACCGCCGAGGAGCTGACGGAGTTCGAGACGGCCGCGAGCGTGGTTTCCCCCTTGCGGGACATCGCGACCCGACTCCATGCGCTGGCTCGTCGTCCGTAAATGTCGGTAGGTCCCTCTAGGCTGACCTGCGATGGGACACAACTCCGGCCTGCGTGCCGGGTACGAACGGTTCCGGGTCTCCGGGCAGCACGTGCCGGACGACACCGGATGCGGGCTGCTGCACGTCGACATGGACGCGTTCTTCGCCGCCGTGGAGCTGCGCACGCGGCCCGAGCTGGCAGACAAGCCGGTGGTCGTGGCGGGCAGCGGGCCGCGCTCGGTCGTCATGTCGGCGAACTACCCGGCGCGGGAGTACGGCGTCCGCGCCGCCATGCCGGTCGCCGTGGCGCGGCGGCTGTGCCCGCACGCCGTGTTCATCCCGCCGACGAAGGGGCTGTACGGCGAGGTGTCGCGGGGCGTCATGGCGATCTTCCGCGAACTCACCCCGCTGGTGGAACCGATGAGCCTCGACGAGGCCTTCCTCGACGTGAGCGGGGCGCTGCGACGGCTGCGGGCGACGCCGGCCGAGGTCGCCGAGCTGATCCGGCAGCGCGTGCGTGCCGAGCACGGGATCACGTGCTCGGTGGGGGTCGCGGCGGTCAAGTTCATCGCGAAGCTGGCGTCGGGGATGGCCAAGCCCGACGGCGTGGTCGTCGTGCCGGCGGACCAGACGCTGGAGTTCCTGCACCCGCTGCCGATCTCGGCGCTGTGGGGCGTCGGCAAACGCACCGAGGAGAGCCTGAAACGGCTCGGGCTGGCGACGATCGCGGACGTCGCGGCGGCCCCGCTGCCGCGGTTGCGGCGCGCGGTCGGCAACGCGGCGGCCGAGCACCTGCACGCGCTGGCGAACGGGCAGGACGAGCGCGGGGTCGTGCCGGAGAGCGTGGACAAGTCGATCGGGGCCGAGCACACCTTCGACACCGACCAGCGTGATCCGCGGCTGCTGGAGCGCGAGCTGCTGCGGCTGTCCGAGCGCGTGGCGGCGACGCTGCGGGCGCGCGAGGTCCGCGGCAGGACCGTGTCGATCAAGGTGCGGTTCGCGGATTTCCGGACGATCACGCGCGCCCGCACCCTGGCCGCGCCGACGGACGTCGCGCGGGTGATCCACTCGACCGCGGTGGCACTGCTGGGGGAGGCGGTTTCCGGCGCGGAGATCCGGCTACTCGGGGTGCGGGTCGAAGGACTCGCCGGAACCGACGCGCCCGAGCAGCTGAGCTTCGAGCGGCAGGAGCCGCGCTGGCGGGACGCGGAGGTGGCCGCGGACGGCGCCCGTGCCAAGTTCGGGGCGGCGGCCATCCGGCCCGCTTCGCTGCTGTCCGCCGAGCCCGGTGAACCGCGGCGGCGCAGTCCGACGTGACACGAGGAGTGCACGAAAGTACGAAAGAGCCGAATGGGCCACAGCTCGGTGGCGGGATCGGGTAGTCGTCCGCGCGGAGGACTCGTATCCTGGACAGTGCACCCCGCTCAGGGGTGACATTGTTGGGTCCAGGACGTTGCGCGGCCCGGCGCCCGCGACAGCTGTGCCGGAGGAGGAAAGATGCCACTCTCCGAGCATGAGCAGCGGCTGCTCGACCAGATCGAGCGCGAGCTCTATGCCGAGGACCCCAAGTTCGCGTCTACGGTGCGCGGTGCCCGGTTCCGCCGGCCCGCCCGCCGCCGCCGAATCCAGGGGATCGCGCTGTTCGTAGTCGGGGTCGCGCTGCTCGTGGTGGGCGTGATGGTCAGGGCGCTGTGGGTCGCGGAGATCCCGCTCGCCAGCGTGCTCGGGTTCCTCGTGATGTTCTTCGGGGTGGTGCTGGCCGTCATGGGCGGCCGTGGCCCCGCGGGCGCCAAGGGGGAGAAGGGCGGCAGCAGGCCCAAGAGCTCCTTCACGCAGCGCATGGAAGAACGCTTCCGCCAGCGCTTCGAGGAGCAGTAGCGAGCTTCCGGTAGCCGGTTCCGCCGCGAGGTGGGACCGGCTACCTGTTTGTTGTGCGGCTGCGCGTGAACGCCGCCGACCGGTGGACGACACCCAGTGCGGCCAGTCCGCACGCCGCCGCGGTGCCCACCGCGACGGGCACACCGACGCCGCCCACCGCCGCGCCCAGTGCGATGCCGGCCTGGAACGCGACGATGTAGACGGCCGAAGCGAGGTCCTGGCGGGTGTCCGCGGCCCGCAGCACGGCCGCCTGCAGGATCACACCCATCCCGCCCGCCGGTACGGCCCAGGCCACGATGGCCGCTGCCGCCGTAAGCGCCGAACCGCGGCCGGCGAGCAGCAGCACCAGCATGCACGCGGCGAGACCGCCCGTGACGACCAGCGCCGTGGCCCTCGGATGGCTGTCGGCGTAGCGGCCGATCAGCAGCAGGCCCACGAGTCCCGCGGCACCGTGGGCGAACAGCAGGCCCGAGAGCGCCGAGCCGCTGAGGTGGACGTAGTCGCCGATCAGCACCGTGATGTAGGTGAAGGCCGCGAAGTGCCCCAGCACGACGAGCACGGTCGCCAGGTTGACCGGGGCGAGCGCCCGGTCGGTGAGCGCGTGGCGGACCGCCGCCACGTCGTGCCGGGCTGTCCCGTGTTCCGGTGGTAGCGGTGAGACGCTGACCCGGATCGCCAGCGCCGACAGCGTGGCGATTCCGGCCACGACGAGCGCGGTGCCCCGCCAGCCGATCGCCGAGCCCAGCCAGGAGCACAGCGGCAGCCCGAGGAGGAAGGCGAGCGAGTTGCCCGCGAAGACCACGGCGGTGGCGCGCCCGACCCGCTCGGGGCCGAGGAGCCGGGCCGACATGGCGGCGACGATCGACCAGAACACGCCGTGCCCCGCCGCCGCGACGAGCCGGGCGACCACGGCGACGGCGTAGTTCGGGGCGAAGGCCAGCAGCACGTTGGACGCGACCACCGCCGCGATCGTCCCCAGCGCCGTCGTCCGGCGCTCCCAGCGGCCCGCGAGTGCGACCAGCGGCACCACCGTGACCGCGACGACGACGGCGTACCCGCTGGTCAGCAGGCCGACGGCGGAGGAGGGCACCCCGAAGCCCGCCGCGAGCTGCGGCAGCAGGGAGACGGGCAGGTTTTCCGAGGTCACGGAGACGAAGCAGGCGGCGCTCAGTGCTCCGAGAGCTACTGCGGTGCGCATGTGTGTAACGATACACAGCTAGGGTAGGGGTATGTCGAGGGCAGGGTCCCGGGTGACGATGGCCGACGTCGCACGCCGCTGCGGCGTCTCGCCGATGACGGTGTCGTACTGCTACAACCAGCCCGATCGGGTGGCGCCGGAGACGTTGCGGCGGGTGCGCGAGGCGGCCGCCGAGCTGGGGTACCGGGGGCCGGACCCGACGGCGCGGTCGCTGCGCCGCCGCCACACCGGCGCGATCGGCGTCGTGCTGGGGGAGCACCTGGCGTACGCCTTCGAGGACCCGCAGGCACGCCGTTTCCTGGCCGGCGTCGCGGAGGTGTGCCGCGAACGCGGGTCGGGGCTGAACCTGATCCCCACGACGGGCGAGGCCGGAGACGTCGAGCGGGTCCGCTCGGCTTCGGTCGACGGCTACATCGTCTGGACCACCGTCGACGACGACCCGGTGCTGGACGTGGTGACCGGGCTCGGCAAGCCGGTCGCCGTCCACGGCGGTCCCGCTGTCCCCGGCGCGCAGGTGGTGAGCATCGACAACCGCGCGTCGGCACGGGAACTCGCCGCGCGCGTGTTCGCTGGAGCCCGTCGACCGGCGGTGCTGAGCTTCCCGTTCGACCGGGACGGCCGGTCACGGCTGGCGCTGGGCCCGGCCGCTGAGGACGTGGCGTTCCCGGTGACCCGCGAACGCCTGCTGGGGATCTACGACCACTGCCGCGAAGCCGGCGTCGCCGTGGACCGGCTGCCCGTCGCCGTCGCGCCCCGCAACGACCGAGCGGAGGCGGTGGCGACGGCCGACAGGCTGTTCGAGGAGCACCTCCCGGACGCGGTGCTCGCCATGAGCGACCAGCTCGCGTTCGCCGTACTGGACGCCGCCCGCCAGCGCGGCCTCCAGGTGCCGGACGACGTCGCGCTGGGCGGCTGGGACGACGACCCGGAGGCCCGGCGGGAGGGCCTGACGACCATCACCCAGTCCCTGTTCGACCAGGGCCGCGCCTGCGCGCGGATCGCGCTCGGCGACCGAGCCGCCGTGGAGCCGGTCCCGTGGACCACCACGGTGCGTACCAGTACGAGGTGAGGCCTCAGCGGCGCCGGAAGACCGACCGCGGGAACAGCCGTCCGCGCCAGGCCGCGGCGCGTTCCCGGCGCCTGCGCGCGGATCGCGCTCGGCGACCGAGCCGCCGTCGAGCCGGTCACGTGGACCACCACGGTGCGCACCAGTACGAGGTGAAACCTCAGCGGCGCCGGAACACCGACCGCGGGAACAGCCGCCCGCGCCACGACATCGGCGCGTTCCGCCGCAGGCTCTCCCGCACGCCCTCGAACGCCGAGGCGAACCGCTGCGGGTCCTCCGGCTCCGCGCCCGGCGAGTACCACGACCGCTCGACCACGCCGACCACCGTGCGCAGGTGGTCCTGCCCGTGCTCGTCGAGGTGGTGCTGGTGGGCGACCTTCTGCGCCGCCACCCGCACCGTGTCCGACGGCGGGATCGGCAGGCCGCGGTCGGCGCACTCGTCGAGCAGCTCCGCCCACGCGGCGTCCGCCGCACCCGGCTCGCGGCCCGCGATGGCCCGCCTGCGCCGCCGCCGCGCCACCTCCCGCAGCACCGCGGGGGCCAGCACCGCCCCCACGACCACCAGCAGGACCAGCGACAGCGTCCAGTGCACCAGCCACGCGCTCAGCAGCACCGCGAGCAGCCACGCGCCCACCGCCGCGAGCGGCAGCCAGCGCACCCGGCCCCGCGCGAGCCGCGCCCCGGCGAACGCCGCCACCGTCAGCGCGATCGCCAGCAGCACGATCCCCAGCGCGATCCAGCCCGTCCAGCCCGGCGCCGAACCCGCGCCCGCCGCCTGCGGATCGCCGTTCGCGCCCGTGCCGTCCTCCTGCGCGGTCGGCGCACCGGTCGGCGCCTGGTGGGTCGTGGAGACGCTCGGCACCTCCTGGTCGTCCTGCGTGGACGGGTCGGTCGACGCGCTGCCCGACTGCAGGTACGGCGGGACGTAGCCCCGGCCGTCCGAACGCGGCGTCGGGTCGAAGCTGACCCAGCCGAGGTCCTCGCCGAAGTAGACCTCGACCCACGCGTGCGCGTCCTGCGAGGTGATCAGCCGGTAGTCGCCGTCGGGGTAGCCCGTGGTGAACCCGACGGCCACGCGCGACGGGATGCCCAGCACCCGCAGCATCACGGCCATCGCCGACGCGAACTGCTCGCAGAACCCGCGCTTGCCCTTGAGGAGGAAGTCCGCCAGGGCGTCGGAGTCCGTGGCCGCCGCCGTGCGCGTGTCGTAGGTGAAGCCGTTCTCCGCGGTGAAGTACCGCCAGATCGCGGTGGCCTTGTCGAACGTCGTGGCCTGCCCCGCCGTGATCTGCTGCGTCAGCGTGACCACGCGCGGGTCGACCCCGTTGATCCGGGTGTAGACCGCGGGCAGCGACGCCCCGCGGTCCGGCGCCGTCTCCAGCTGCTCCTTCGTCGGCTCGGCCAGGGACGCCAGCTCCGTGTAGGGCTGCATGTGCTGCTTGCGCTCGCTGAAGACCGCGCCGCTGTCCGGGTCGTAGTACCAGCCCGGCGACACGCCCTGGAGCCCGCGCAGCGCCCCGTACACCGGCAGCCACACGTCCACCCAGTTCACCGGCTCGATGTCGATCCGCCGCGACTCGCCGGTGCCGTCGTCACCGGGCGCCGCGGGCAGCGTGCGGTCGGCGGGGTAGCCGGCGGGCATCGGCCCGTCCGGCAGGCTCCAGCCCTGGTTCGGGCGGTAGGTGTCCAGCGTGAACGCCCGCAGCAGCCGCCTGTCGTTGCCGAGGCCGCGCACGCGGAACAGGTCCACGGTGTCGCCCTGGTCGAGCATGCCGCGCAGCGACGTGAACGGGTTGACGCCCAGGCCGCCCGAGCCCGCGCCCTGCCCGTTGCGCCCGCTGCCCGGCAATCGCCCGACGGTGCCGACGGCGGTGATCGCCGTGCCCGCGACCAGCCCGCACACGAGCGCCAGCGCCACCACCGCGACGGGGGCCGACGCGGCGGCGGGGGAGCGGTTCGTGCCCGGGCTGTCCCGGTTGCGCCAGCGGCGGTGCCGGTGGTTGCCGTCCACCGCGAGCAGTGCGGCGAACGCCGACGCGCCGAGCAGGAACGTCCACCACGGCAGCATCGAGTCCGACAGCGAGGCCGGGACCGCGTAGACGCACAGCAGCACCAGCCCGGTCGCGGCGGGCGCGGACGCGGCCACGGCGAGCGTGTCGACCAGCACCGCGACCATGCCCATCGCGATCGTGACCAGGCACAGGATCGGCGGCGTCGGGTCGACCGGCGGCAGTCCCGTGCGGATCTGGTCGAACGCCGAGACCAGCACGTCGTTCAGCTCGCTCAGCGCGGCGGGACCGGGGATGACGGTGAGCAGGCCGCTGCTCGTGAACACGCCGGTGACCAGCAGCAGGAGCACGACGAGCTGGGCGAGCCCGACCAGCGGGGTCGGCGTGCGGACCGAGCGCAGCGCCAGCCCGGTGCACGCGACGAGCACGACGGTGACCGCCACGTACCCCAGCCAGCTCGCGCCGCCGACCACGCCGGTCAGCGACGTGGACGCGCACAGCGTCGCGACCCCCGCGGCGGCGGGCGCGAGCACGGAGCTGCGCCACGCGGGCGGCGGCTGGACGTAGCGCTTCGCGGGGGTGTGCAGCTCCGGACCGCCGGGCGGCGGCGCGGGGGCCTGGGGACGGGGGAGCGTGCTCGTCATCGCGCACCCCCCAGCAGCGCGCCCCGGCCCGCGGCGGCCCGGCACAGCTCGGCCCAGACCTGCGTCATCGGCGTCACCGGGTCGGCGATCACCACACCCCAGCCCGCCGCGCGCAGCAGCGCCGCCGACTCCTCGGTGGCCGCCGCGCGCTTGTCCGGCGCGGACACGCCACCGGCGAACGCCGGGGTGTCCAGCAGGACCGCGAGGCTGCGCGTGCCGCGGGCGCGGAACCGCGCCAGCTCGTGGACCGCCTCGTTGCTCACCGTGCCCAGAATCGCGATCAGCTCCTGTCCCTCGGCCGGGTCGTGCCCGGTGGTCAGGTCGCGCTGGTGCGCCGGCTGCAGCGCGGCCAGCGCGTCCAGGAGGACGTTGTCGGCGTTGCTGGAGCTGCCCTCGCCGCCGTAGCCGGGCGAGTCGGCGAGCACCTTGCCGTGCTCGGTGACCAGCCGCACTCGGTGCCCCGACCGGCGCACGTGCAGGCACACGCTCGCGGCGAACGAGACGGCCCACTCCAGGCTCGCGGCGGGGCCGGTGCCGTGGTGGGCGGCCGCGCGGTGGTCGAGCAGCACCGTGATGCCGCCGCGCCACGGGCGTTCCTCGACGCGGACCATGATCTCGTCGCGGCGCGCGGTGGAGCGCCAGTGCACCTTGCGCAGGTCGTCACCCTGGCGGTAGTGCCGCACGATCACGTCGGTTTCGCCCTGGCCCGCGTGCAGGCGCACGCTGCCGTCGTCACCCGCGCCGACACCGGCCCCGGTCGGCAGGCCCCACAGGGAGACCACGCGCGGCACCACGACGAGCTTGCTGTGGCCGAACAGCTCGCGCTCGAACTCGCACAGCCCGAACGGGTCGGTCAGCGTCGCGCGCAGCGGCCCGACCTGCTGGATCCCGCGCAGCATCGGCTGGATCGGGTAGCGCAGCGCGATCGCCCGCCCCTGCGGCAGCCGCTCCACGACGAACCGCGGCCGCGAACCCAGCGCGTAGGGCACGCCGTCCTCCAGCAGCACCTCACCGGCGGGCAGCTTCCCGTTGCGCCACAGCGCGAGCTCGACCTCGCCCGCCGAGCCCGCCGCCACGCGGTCGGGCAGCAGCCGCCGCGAGGCGCCGATGCGCACGCGGGACGCGGCGATGAACACCACCACCAGCAGGGGCAGCCCGATGACGAACACGGCGACGCGCAGCAGGTCGCGCTCGTTGAGCACCACCGCGCACACGGCCGCCGCCACGCCCGCGGCGAGCAGGCAGCGGCCCCGCGTGGTCAGCCCCGACAGCGACCGCAGCATGGCCGGCTACCGGCGGCCCTGGCCGTTGAGCGCGGGACCGCCCTGTGGCACCGGCACGCGCTGCAGCACCGAGCGCACCACGTCGACGGCCGAGCGGCGCGCGGCGTGGGCCTCCGTGGTCAGCACGAGCCGGTGCGCCAGCACCGGGATCGCCACCGCGTGGAGGTCGTCGGGGACCACGAAGTCGCGGCCCGACAGCGCCGCCTGCGCCCGCGCGGCGCGGACGAGCTGCAGCGTGGACCGCGGGGAGGCGCCCAGCCGGATCTCCGGCGCCTGGCGCGTCGCGGCCACCACGTCCACGGCGTAGCGCCGCACCTCGGGCGCCATGTGCACGTTGCGCACCAGGTGGATCAGCCGGACCACGGTGGCGGCGTCGGACACCGGCTCCAGCTCGGCGAGCGGGTTGTGCCCGGCGTGCTCGTCGACCATCGCCAGCTCCGCCTGCTGGTCGGGGTAGCCGATCGAGACCCGCGCGGTGAACCGGTCGCGCTGGGCCTCCGGCAGGGCGTAGGTGCCCTCCATCTCGATCGGGTTCTGCGTCGCGATGACCATGAACGGGTCTTCGAGGGTGTAGGTCGTGGTGTCGACCGTGACCTGCTGCTCCTCCATGCACTCCAGCAGCGCGGACTGCGTCTTCGGCGAGGCGCGGTTGATCTCGTCGCCGACCACGATGTTCGCGAACACCGGGCCGGGGCGGAACTCGAAGCCGCCGGTCTGCCGGTTGTAGATCGACACCCCGGTGACGTCGCTGGGCAGCAGGTCGGGGGTGAACTGGATGCGGCTGACCGTGCAGTCGATGGAGCGGGCGAGCGCCTTGGCCAGCGACGTCTTGCCGACGCCGGGCACGTCCTCGACCAGGAGGTGGCCCTCGGCGAGCAGGGTCACCAGCGCGATCCGGACCACGTCGGGCTTGCCGACGAGCACGCGTTCCACGTTGCCCGCGATGCGGCGCATCGTGTCGTGCAGCTCGTCGAGGGAGACGGTCGCGTGCCCGTTGTAGGCGGTGGCCCCTGACGCGTAGTACGGCGCGGGCCCCGGTGCCTGCTCGCCGGCGTACTCGCCGGGCGTCGCGGGCTGGATCCTCGACGTCACTCGACCTCCTGGTGGTGAAACCCCTGTTGCGTGCGTGCTGGGTACGGAGTGAACCGCACGCCCCCCGAATGAGTGGTGGCGCGGAAGCGTCTCACAGACGGGTCCGGCGGCGCGTACGAGCCTTCCGATG
Organism: Amycolatopsis dongchuanensis; assembly: GCF_039542405.1. NCBI lineage: Bacteria > Bacillati > Actinomycetota > Actinomycetes > Pseudonocardiales > Pseudonocardiaceae > Amycolatopsis > Amycolatopsis dongchuanensis. Next base: position 2,387 of record NZ_BAABIB010000148.1, on the reverse strand, counting down.
CTGTTCGGCTGGTCTCCAGCCTCGCATCCAGTGTGTCAAACTCGTGCCAACCGCGTGACCGAACCCTCATTTTCCCGGGTGATGGGCATTCGGGGGCCCAGCCTCTATGCTGCGGTGGGAAACCGGTCGGCTACGGAGAGGCGCGATGGTCGGATCGAAGGTGGCACCGAGGGTGGACGCGGGTGCGTTCGCGGTGTCCCCGGAACTCGCGACGGCGGCGTTCGCGCAGCTCACCCAGTTGCAGGACGTCGTGGGCGAGCTGGTGCGCGAGGCCAAGGTGCTGGGCCGTGCCGTGCCGCTCGGCGGCGGCTACGCGGCGGAGATCGGCGAGTTCATGGCGCGCTACGGGATCGGTGGTCCCGGTTCGGCGGCCGACCAGCTGACGAAGTTCGGCCAGGAGCTGCAGGGCCTGCGCGACAACATCGAGAAGGCGCTCAAGCGGTACCGGGCCGCCGACGACGACGCGGCCGACGGGGTCGACTGCCACGGTGGCTAGGCGATTTCCCGCCCTGCTGCTCGCCGCGGCCTGGCTGCCGGCCGCCTGCGGGGCACAGGCCGCACCACCCGCGTCGCCGCCGGCGTCCTCGCCCTCGCCGAGTGCCCTGCCTGCCCCGTGCGGGCTGCTGTCCTCGGTCGACCGCTCACAGGCCGGGCTGACGTCGTTGGGTCAGGAGAAGACGATCGGGGTCGCGAGGGCGTGCGACTGGACCGAGACCGGCACGTTCGGCCTCACGGTCACGGTCGACGACACGGCCGCGGTGAGCGACCTGCGGACCGGTGAGGGGAACCAGCGCACCGTGGGCCGCCACCAGGCGCTGGAGGTGGCCGACCGGGAGAAGGACGACGGCACCTGCGCTGTCCTGCTCGACGTCGAGGACCGCGCGAGCGTGCAGGTCGACGTCTCCAACGCGAACTTCCGGGACACCGGGCTGGCCTGCCGTCGCGCCGAGACGGTGGCGCTGCTGGTGGAGCCGAAGCTGCCGTAGGAGGAAGCCGTGACGATTCCGGAACCGGTCCGCCGGTACGAGTCCCGCTCGCACGAGGAGCTGGCCCGCGAGGTGGCCGAGGGCAACGACCCGGCCGCGGCGGGGCAGCTCGGCGCGCGGTGGGCGGAGCTCGGTACGCGGCTGCGTGAGTCGGCGCAGGCGCTGGAGTCGCTGGCGGACCGCAGCGGCGAGGCGTGGCAGGGTCCGGCGGCCGAAGCCGTGCGGGCGACGCTGGCCAAGGCGGCGGCGTGGTCGGACCAGGCCACCGAGGTCTCGCGGGCGGTGGCCGGTGCGGTGAGCGGGCAGGCGGAGATCGCCGCCAGGGCGCGGGCGGAGATGCCGCCGCCGGTGTCGTACGACCCGGTCGCGATGATCCGCGAGTCGGCGGGTGACGTGGTCGCGCTGGTCGGCCTGTCCGACCGGATGGCGCGGCGGCGGGAAGAGTCCGAAGCGGCCCGCCGCAAGGCGATCGACGTGATGGCGGCGCGGGACGCGGCACTGCGGGCGTCGGTCCCGGACCGCGTGTTCGAGGCGCCGCCGGAGCTGACTTGATCCGCGTCTCGGCGACGGCCTTCGACGTCCTGTGGGAGGACCTGGGGTTGCCGGAGGTGCCGCTGCCGTTCGCGGTGCCCAGCCCGGGCGGTACTGAGCGGGAGCGGGCGGAGGTCCGGGAGGCGGTGTACCGCAATCTGGCCGAGCGCGGGCTGGCCCACGGGGGCCGTCCGGACGACGTGCTGGCCGACCGCCTGGAGGTCCTGGCGTCGGCGAGTCGGTACGTCGAGTGCGAGGTGCTGGTGTCGCTGTCGGACGAGACGCCGTTGCGTGCGGTGGCGGCGGGGGACGGGCGGCGCGCGGTGCTGGCGGCGCAGCCGAGCCGGACGATCGGCTTGTCGGCGATCCGCGGGACGGAGTTGCACGGGGCGGTCGTCGGGTTGCTGCCGCCGTTCGGGCCGGGGCCGGGGTTCGGGGTGAGCGTGCCGGAGTCGGCCCTGGTCGGGGGCGGGTCGGAGACGCGGGAGAAGCAGCTGCGTGAGCTGCGGGCGATCCAGGCCCGGCCGGTGCTGGGTGCGGGGCAGTTCTCGGTGCGGGTGCGCGAAGGCGGGCGGGTGCGCCGGGTCGGTGGGCTGAGCTGGTTCACCACCGAGGCCGGGGCGTACTGCGGCGGCGTCGCCCCCGGCCGCGGCGGCGAGTCCTGGCTGACGCTGACGCCCACCGACCCGGAGCGGCTGGCAGCACGGCTGGCGGATCTCGGGGGTTGATTCTCGCGGCGCTGGCTCCCCGGGTCGGCCTACCGCCCCGTCCCGACCCGCTGCGGCCGCCGGGCCATCACAGCCCGCGCGCCCCGCGCCCCTGGCGCACGCCCGGCCGTCGTCGCCCCCGCGCCCCCGCGCCCCGTGCCCC
>NZ_BAABIB010000147.1:0-28664 GCF_039542405.1 Amycolatopsis dongchuanensis | reverse complement strand
GCCGACTGACTGCAACACCAGCCCCACCAACCACAACACGAGTTACGAGACATCCCTTAGGCGGGCCAAGGCAAACGGAAGGTAATCGCGAGGCAAGGCCTTCGTTCCGCTTTCTGGTTTATGCTGCGGAGGTGGCCAGACTGCTGCTCGTGGAAGACGACCGCACCATCGGACAGGCGCTCGATTCGAGCCTCGGGCTGCACGGCCACGACGTGTGCTGGGTCCGTGACGGCACGGTCGCCCTGCACGAGGCGCAGCGCACCGCGTTCGACCTGGTGCTGCTGGACCTGGGCCTGCCGGACCTCGACGGGGTCGAGGTGTGCCGCCGGCTGCGGGCGCTCCAGCCGCAGACCGTGCTGGTGATCGTGACCGCGCGGCAGGACGAGATCGACGTGGTACTGGGACTGGAGGCCGGCGCCGACGACTACCTGACCAAACCGGTGCGGCTGGGCGAACTGCTCGCGCGCGTCAGGGCGCACCTGCGGCGCGGCCCGTCCGGTGCCCGCCAGACGATCGTGGTGGGTGCGCTCGTCGTCGACCCGGCGAGTCGCCAGGCGAGCGTCGCCGGGCAGGAGATCCTGTTGCGCGCCAAGGAGTTCGACCTGCTCGCTCGGTTGGCGGAGGCGGCGGGCACCGCGGTCAGCCGGGAGACGCTGATGACCGAGGTGTGGGACGCGCACTGGTACGGCTCGACGAAGACACTGGACGTGCACATCGCTTCGGTGCGCCGGAAACTCGCCGAAGGCGCGCCGGCGCCGGAGCAGGCGCCCCGTATTTCCACGCTGCGCGGGCACGGCTACCGCCTCGAACTGCCGACGGGGGCGTGACGTGCGCAGGCGGATCGTCACCCTCGCCATCGCCGCGACCGTCGTCGCGGTCGTCCTGTTCGGTGTGCCGCTGGCCGTGCTGCTCGCCCACACCGGCTGGGAGGACGAGCGCACGGAGGTGGGCAGGGTCGCCATCAGCGCGGCACTGTCCATTTCGGACGAACTGAAGGGGACCGCCGCGCCCCGGCTGCCCGCGGCACCGGCGGAGACGCGGCTGGCGGTCTACTTCCCCTCCGGGGAGCTGCGCGGCGGGGAGGGCCCGCGGTTCGCCGACGAGGCCGTGGCCGAGGCCTTCGACGGCGAAACCGAACTGGACGACACCGGCTCGGCGTTCGTCGCCGCGGTCCCGATCGTGGACGACGGGGCGCTGCTCGGCGTGGTCCGCGCGGAGAAGCCGCGGTATGCCGCGCACCTGCACACCGCGCTGCTGTGCTCGATCATACTCGGGCTCGCGCTGGTGTCGGTCGGTGTGGCGTGGCTGCTCGCCCGGCGCATGGCGCGCCGCCTCGCCCGGCCGCTCGAAGACCTGTCGGGGGCGGCGAAAGTGCTGGGAGAGGGCGATTTCACCGTGCGCGCCCCGATGTCGGGGGTGCCGGAGATCGACTCGCTCGGCCAGTCGCTGGGCAGCGCGGCCCGGCGCATCGGGGACACCCTGGACCGGGAGCGGGCGTTCTCCGCGCACGCTTCGCACCAGCTGCGGACGCCGCTGGCCGGGCTCCGGCTGCAGCTGGAGGCCGCGCTGGAGTCGCCAGCGGATCCGCGACCGGCCGTCCGCACGGCGATCGAGGCGGCCGACCGTCTGGAAAGGACGGTCGACGACCTCCTCGTGCTCGCCAGGGACACCACGGCGACGCAGGTCGCGGATCTCGACGCGCTGCTGGCGGAGCTGGAGTCGACGTGGGGCGAGCCGCTGGCCGCGCGGGGCCGGGCGATCCGGATTTCGGCGGATGAGGCGCCGCGGCCGCAGGCGTCGGCGGCCGCGGTCCGGCAGGTGCTGAACGTGCTGGTGGACAACGCCTACACGCACGGGCGCGGCACGGTCCGGGTGACCGCGAGGGACGCGGGCGGCGTGCTGGCCGTCGACGTGTCGGACGAGGGCGAGGGTGTGGCGCCCGGGCAGCAGCTGTTCACGAGAAAGTCGGGCGGCCACGGCATCGGGCTGCCGCTGGCGCGCAGCCTCGCGGAAGCCGACGGCGGGCGGCTGGTGCACGTCTCCGGCTCGACGTTCACCCTGCTGCTGCCCGTCGGCGTCCGGGTGTGAGCGCTCGGCGGTGCGGCTGAGCCCGCTCCGGCGTCAGGGCGTGAGCACAAGGCGCTCGGTCGTGCTGGTGGATTCCGCCCAGGCCTGCTCGACGTCGGACAGTGCGACCGGGCGGGCGTTGATCTCGAACGTGCCGCGGGTGATCTCCTCGGCGAGCGACGGCAGCTCGGCGATGATGTCGCGCGGGGTCACCGAGCCCTGTCCGCTGCCGATGATCCGCAGGCGGGCGGCGCGGAGCGCGGCCGAGGGGATCGCCGCGGTGGGCCCGGCGACGGACCCGATTTCGATCCACGTCAAGGGCTTGCCCCGGTCGGCGCGGTGGGTGACGACGGCGGCCATCGCGGCGGCGGTCGGCTCGCCCCACACGTAGTCGAGCACCACGTCGACGTCGGCCGCCTCCGCGACACGGTCGAGCGGCACGGTTTCGCTCGCACCCACCGCGCTCAGCCGCGCCTCGTCGCGCCCGGCTGCGACGACGCGCCCGGCGCCGAGCAGTTTGGCGATCTGCACGGCGAGACGTCCCGCGTTGCCGGTGGCCCCGAGGACGAGGACGTCCTGCCCGGGCTGGAACTCGGCGCGCCGGCGCAAGGCGACCCACGAGGACATGGCGGGGTTCATCGCGGCGGCGACGGCGAGCACGTCACTGCCCTCGGGCAGCACGACGCTGCGGCGGACGTCGATCACGGTCCGCTCCGCCATCGAACCCAGTGTCGTCTCGGGGAGGACGAAGTAGCGGAGCCGCCCGTCCGGCCCGCGGCCCACCCCGTCCACGCCCGGCACGAGCGGGAGCTCGCCGGTGGTCGTGTAGTGGGAACCGTTGGCCTGGGAGCGGACGCGGGGGTGCAGCCCGGCGGCGAGCACGTCGACGACCAGCTCGTCGGGCCCGGTGGCGGTGGGGTCGGGAAAGTCCTGGTAGCGCGGCGGGGCGTCGAACGCGGAAACGACGGCAGCTTTCATCGGAATTGCTCCTTTAGTTTGTCTTGCCAACCAAACTAGTTGGCAGTACAAACTTCGTCAAGTAGAGTGGGCCCGTGACCGACGAGCAGGACGACGTGGTGGACATGCTGGTGCAGACCGCTTTCGCGACGATGGCGGTGCTGAACAGGGTGGCCGCGGAGCACGACCTGTCGCTGACGCAGCTGCGGGTGCTCGGCATCCTGCGCGACCGGCGGCTGCGGATGAGCGTGCTGGCCGACTACCTGGGTCTCGACAAGTCGACCATGACGGGCCTGGTCCAGCGCGCGGCGAAGCGTGGGCTGCTCGCGAGGGCCCCCAGCCCGGGCGACGGGCGTGCGGTGGAGGTGTTCCTCACGCCGGACGGTGTCGCCCTCGCGCAGTCGGGCCGTGACCAGGTCGCGCGGGCGCTGGCACCGCTGACGGCGGCCCTACCCCCCGCCGACCGGCGCCGGTTGCAGGGCCTGCTGGCGCGGATGCTGGACGCGGGAGGAATCCTCGAGCCGGGGTGATCCCGGGGGTGGGGGGTGGCTGGCGGGGCGGCGGCTGGCGCGGGGGCGGCGGGTTGCTCGCGGGGGTGGCGGTTGCGAGGCGGCGGCTCGGGGGTGGCCGGGACGGCGGTTGTGATGGCCGGAGCGGCGCGGCCGGGCTGGCAGCGCAGCTTACGAAACGACCGCGCGGCACGACGGGGACGGCAGCGCAGCTCGCGCGGCGACCCGGGCGGCGGTTGCGCCGGAGCGGCACGGCAATGCAGCAGCGCCGCCGGAGACGGCCCGGGCGGGGCGGATTGCGGCAGCGCGGCCCGCGAGGCGCCCGGGACGGGGGTTGTGATGGCCGGAGTGGTGCGACCGGGGGTGGCAGCGTAATCCGCGAGGCGGCCGAGACGATACGGCCGGGGCGGCAACAGCCTCGCGGCCGGCCCGGGCGGCGGCAGCCGCGAAGCCAGCCCCGGCGGCACGGCCCGGGCAGTAGCAGCCACGGAGCCAACGGGAGCCAGCAGGAGCCGCGAAGCCAGCCGGGGGCCAGCGTGAGCTAGCGAAAGCCGCGAAGCCAGCAGAAGCTCACCGCGCCAACCGCAGCCGCGACCCCAGCCACCCCACCCCACCCCGCCCCCGCCTCCCAGCGAAAGGCGCCCCCGCCGCGAGAAAGCCCCTACCCCACCCGGACGACGATCCCCGTCAGGCCGGTCAGCACGCTCGCCACCCCGGCCCTCAGCGCCGCCGCCGCGTGCTGCGGCGTGAAGGAAGCCGGGTCGTACCCCGTTGACGTGCCCAGGCCCTCACCGCGGTAGGACGCGCCCGCCCAGTTCGCCGCCGTGACGTTCGCCGTGGGCTCGGCCAGTTCGGCGCCCAGCACGAGGAACTGCTGGTCGAGATGGCTGGCCGTGACGAGCGCCAGCGCGTCCACCAGGTCCTTGCCCGCGCTGACCACCAGGTCCGGGTGCAGGTCGATCGCCTGCCGGATGCTCGCCGGATACCCACCCGGCGCGGCGGAAACCGTTTTCAGGCTGACCTGCTCCTGCCCCGCCCACTCCGTCACGGCCGACACGAGCGTCTTCGTCTCCGGGTCGTCCCCCGCGGTGAGCAGCACCACGCGGTAACCCGGCGACGGCCGCACACCCTCCCACGAACCAGGCGCCGGGGTGACCGTCGCCTCCGGGGTGGGCGACGCCGTGACGAAACCCGGCCCCAGCACACCGATCGCGCTCGGCGCGGGGTGTGGACGGGACCAGTCGTCCGCGCCACACCCGGCGACGAGCAGGCCCGCGGCCGCCACAGCCAGTAGTCGCCCACGCATGCCCCTTTCCTACCCGAACAACGACGAAGATCGGCATCCGGTCGCCGGTTGTTCGCCTGCCGTCCGCCGGCCGTTCGCCTGCTCCAAGCAGTCTGCGTCCATGTTCCGCCTGATCCGGGCCCTCGCCATCGCCGGCACGACAGCCGCCGTGGCCCTCCTGACCGCCGCGCCCGCCTCCGCGCACGGCTTCACGTCCACCGTGTACGCCGACGTGACCTCCCCCGAATCCGGGCACGTCCGCGCCTCCCTCGGGCTCGAGTACGACCTGCTCGTCGTCTCCGCGGCGGACTACCAGCACGACGACCCGCTGTTCCGCCAGGGCACCGCGGCCTTCGAAGCCCACGACTCCGCCGCACAGGCCGCCGCACTGGAAACCCACGCCGACACGGTGATGCGGTACGTCAGCGAGCGCTTCCGGGTCACCGCGTCCGGGCAGGCCTGCGCCCCGGTTCGCGACGGCGGCTTCACCATGGAGGAACGCGACGGCGTCCCCTACACCCGCCTGGTGCTCGACTACCGGTGCGCCGCCGCTGAATCCCACCAGGTCTACAGTGGACTCTTCCCCGACGCCGAGGGGTACGTCCGTGACACCAAGACCATCGTCACCTACGAGCTCGACCTGACCTCCGGCAGCGCGGCGCTCGACGCGCACCAGCCCTCCTTCTCCACCCAGCAGGCGTGGACGCAGCGGTTCTGGGAGTTCTTCCGCCTCGGCGCCGAGCACCTGCTCACCGGTCTGGACCACATCCTGTTCCTGCTCGCGCTCATCGCGGGCTCCCGGCGGCTGCGCGAGATCGTGCTGGCCGCGACGACGTTCACGCTCGCCCACTCGGTGACGTTCGTCCTCGCCGCGCTCGGCCTCGTGCGGGCACCCGCGGCCGTCGTCGAACCCCTCATCGCGCTCTCGATCGCCGTCGTCGCCGCGTGGCCGTTGTGGCGGCTCTACCGCCGGGGTGCGCAAGCGTCGGAGCTGGACGCGGGCGGCCACTTCAGCCTCGACCGCACGGGCTGGGCGAGGCTCGCGGTGGTGTTCTGCTTCGGCCTGGCGCACGGGCTCGGCTTCGCCTCCGCGCTGGGCATCGACGCGGCGTGGTCGTGGACGCTGCTGTGGTCGCTGCTCGTGTTCAACCTCGGCATCGAGGTGGTGCAGCTGGCGATCATCGCCGTGGTCTTCCCGTTGCTGGCCCTGCTGCGCCACCGCGCCCGCCTGACCCCGGCGCTGGCGACGGGCGTGCTCGCCGCGGGCGTGTCGGTGATGGGGCTGACCTGGTTCGTGGAGCGGATCTTCGCGCTCTGATCCCCCGCAGGCCCGCTGCCGTTCACCTGATCAACATCAACCCGGGAAACGCTTCCCCCCATGACACTACCCAGATCACTGGCCCACGGCGTGACCGCCGCCGTCGTGGGCCTCGCCGTGGCGTTCGGCACCGGTCCAGTGGCCACGGCCAACCCGACCAGCCCGGACAGCCCGATCACGTTGTCGGGCATCGTCCTCGGCGTCGGCGCGAAGGAGTCCCAGCGCGTCGTCAGCTGGTACTCCTCGACCGGCGCGGCCCAGGTCGTGCAGGTCGCCCCGACGGCGAAGCTGAACCACGGCCAGTTCCCGAGGAACGCGCAGACGTTCCCGGCGACCGTGACGGCGAACACCGTCAACGGCGGCTACCACGGGCACGCCACGCTGGACGGCCTCAGGCAGAACACCAGCTACTCCTACCGCGTCGGCTCCGGCGGCAGCTGGTCGCCGACGTACACGTTCAAGACGCAGAAGTTCAACGGGGACTTCGACTTCCTGTTCTTCGGCGACCCGCAGATCGGTTCGTCGGGGGACACCGCGCGGGACGGCGCCGGCTGGCGCGACACGCTGGACGTCGCGCTGAAGGCGAACCCGAACGCCGAGCTGCTGGTCTCCGGCGGTGACCAGGTCGAGTCGGCGAACAACGAGTCCCAGTGGGACGCGTTCCTGTCCTCGGACAAGCTGCGCCAGTACCCGTGGGCGGCGACGATCGGCAACCACGACGTCGGCGGCAAGGCCTACGAGCAGCACTTCTGGACGCCGAACACCGACCGTTCGGCGCCCTACTACAACGGCGCCCAGGACACCCGCTCCGGCGGTGACTACTGGTACATCTACAAGGACGTGCTGTTCATCGACCTGAACAGCAACGCCTACGCGAGCGGCTCGGACGAGGCCCACATCGGCTACGTCACCGACGTGATCAAGCAGCACGGCGGCAAGGCGAAGTACACGGTGCTCGTCTACCACCACTCGATCTACTCCCCCGCCGACCACGCCAACGACGCCGACAACCAGCAGCGCCGCCAGGACTTCCCGACGGCGTTCTCCAACCTCGGCGTGGACCTGGTGCTGCAGGGGCACGACCACAGCTACTCGCGCAGCTACGTCATCAAGAACGGGCAGAAGGCCAACCCGGCCGAGCAGCCCGGCGCGACGCAGGTGTCCCAGGGGCCGGGCGGGGTCGTCTACGTGACGGCGAACTCCGCGTCGGGCTCGAAGTACTACGACCTCACCGACCCGGACACGAGCAAGGACCCGAACTACGGGCCCGACCCGCTCAACCCGGACAACCACTGGGCCAACTCGGTGGAGAACCAGGAGCACGTCCGCACCTACGTCAAGGTGGAGGTGCGGGACGACAGGCTCGTCGTCCAGAACGTCCGCAGCGGCACCTGTGCGGCGCCGAACGCGGCGGTCGAGCTGGGCAAGGTTTCCTGGTGTGGTCCTGACGAGGGCACCAAGCCGGCACCGCCGGTGGGTTCCACTGTGGACAAGGTGGTCATCCACCCGTACCGCGGTGGCGGGCACGGCATCCACTGGCCGTTCCCGGGGCAGCCCTGCTGGCTGGAGCAGCCGGGCAAGGGCCGTACCACCCTCACCACGCTGAACTGAAAACCCGGTGGGGTGGCCGTTCCCGCGGCCGCCCCACCGTCCATTCCAGACTTACCGAGGATCCCCGGATGCCCGTCTTCGCCCGCGCGGCCGTCGTCGCGCTGCTCGCACTGGCCGTCAGTGCACCCCTTCCCGCGTCGGCGCAGGAGGACGTCCCGTGGACGGTTTCGACGGCCGCGAACGACTTCGGCGCCGACCGGGAGAACTACCGCTACACCGTCGAACCGGGTGATCTGCTCGACGACGCGCTGGTGGTCGCCAACCGGGGCGCGCAGCCGCTCGACCTGGCCGTCTACAGCGCGGACGGGTTCACCACGAAGACGGGTCAGCTCGACCTCGTCACGAAGGACACGCCCTCGACCGGCGTCGGCGCCTGGGTGCGGCCCGCCGTGGACCACGTGACGGTGGCACCCGGCCAGTCCACCGAGGTGCCGTTCACCGTCGCCGTACCGGAAAGCGCTTCCAGCGGGGACCACGCCGGCGGCATCGTGACGTCGCTGACGCAGGGCGGGGTGGAGCGGCGCGTCGGTATCCGCGTGCAACTGCGCGTCGGCGGCGGGCTGGCACCCGCGCTGGCGGTCGAGGACCTCGCCGTGCACTACTCCGGCAGCGCGTTCGGCGAGGGAGACGCGACCCTGACGTACACGATCCGCAACACCGGCAACGCGATCGTCGCCGCGCGGCAGACCGCGTCCGTTTCCGGCCCGTTCGGCGCGTGGCGCACCGACGCGGCCCCGATCGGGGATTCGCCGCAGCTGCTGCCGGGCGAGACGTGGCCGGTGTCGGTGCCGGTTTCCGGGGTGGTCCCCTCGGTGCTGGTCACCGGCTCGGTGACCCTCGTCCCGCTGCTCACCGACGCGGCGGGCTCGATCACGCCGCTGGAGTCCGTCGAGACGACGGCGGAGGGTTGGGCCGTACCGTGGCTGCTGCTCGTGCTCGTCGTCGTGATCGGAGCCGGGCTCATCCTCTGGCGGCTCGTCCCAGCAGCTGGAAAGCGGCGACAACGCGAGGCGCACGCGGCAGCATGACCGGGCATGGCGGGAATCGACCGCCACCTGCCCCGGCGCACCGCGCTGGGCCTCGCGGGGCTGGCCGCGTCCGCGCCGTTCTGGCCCCGCACGGCCCACGCGGCAGCACCGATCGTGAAACCGCGACCTGCGCGCCCTGCCGTCGGAAACGGTGACGGCGCGGATCGAGTGCGCGGGCAACGGCCGCAGCTTCTTCACCTCGCAGCAGGGGCAGTCGGTGACCGGCACGGCGTGGCGGCTCGGCGCGGTCGGCGTCGCACGCTGGCGCGGGGTGCGGCTGGCGACCGTGCTGGCGCGGGCGGGCCTCACCGGTGCCGCCGTGGACCTGCTGCCCCAGGGCCTCGACCCGGACTACGTCACGGGCGGGGTAAACCTCGGCCCGGTCCGGCGCCCGCTGCCGGTGGCGAAGGCGCTCGAAGACGTCCTGCTCGCCTACGAGATGAACGGCGAGCCGCTGCCGCCCGACCACGGTTTCCCGGTCCGCCTGGTCGTTCCCGACTGGATCGGGGTGGCGTCGATCAAGTGGCTCGGCCGGATCGAGGTCTCCGCGACCCCGCTCTCCTCACCGTGGAGCACGCAGTACTACCGGTTGTGGGGCCCCACGTACCCGCCGGAGGGCGAGCTGCTCACGCGGCAGAACACCAAGAGCGCCTTCGAACTCGCGTGGGGCGCGACGCTGCCCGGCGACCGCGAGCACGTCCTGACCGGCCGCTCGTGGTCGGGCCACGGCGGCGTCCGGCGCGTCGAGGTGAGCACCGACGGCGGCCGCACCTGGCGCACCGCGACCCCGCACGGACCCGACCGCGGCTGGCGCCGCTGGTCCCTGCGCTGGCGTCCGCCGGCCCCGGGCACGTACACCCTGCGCGCCCGCGCCATCGACCGCACGGGTGCGCGGCAGCCGGACGTCGAGCCGTACAACACGCAGGGCTACCTGTTCGGCGCCGTCGTCGGCCACCCCGTCACCGTGGTCTGATCAGGCGCAGCGGTAGGACGAGGCGTTCGCCGGATCGCCGTGGCCGCTCCAGCGGGCCACCTGCGGGTAGCGGCACACCGGCCGCGTTTGCCCGGCACCGGCGGCGGGCAGCGTTTCCGGCGCCTTGCCCTGCTCCACCCACCGCACGAGGGCGGCGAACGGGTCGACCAGCTGCGGGCCCGCGCCACCGGAGCAGTGCCCGACGCCGGGCGCGAGGAACAGGCGCGCGAACTGCTGCGTGCGGCCGGGGCCGAGCGTGCGCTGGACCCGTTCGTAGTAGTCGATCGTGCCCTGGAACGGCACGCCGAAGTCCGCTTCGCCGTGCCACAGCAGGAGTTTCCCGCCGGCCCGCCGGAACGCGGACAGGTCGGGGTCGGCCGCGCCGAGCACCCGGTCGTACTGCCGCACCGCCTGGTCGAAGTACGCCTCGAACCGCTCACGGGTCAGGCTCGTCCAGTCCCACGACCGGTCCTGCGCGAGGAACAGGCTGAACCACCACAGGTCGTAGACGAACGGCTTGCCGACGAGCCGCCCGTCCACCTCCACGGTGTCGTTGAGCCCGGCGAAGGGGGCACCGGGAGCCAGGCCGTACCAGAGGAAACGCCCGTCCTGCCGCCGCGGGCCCTGCTGGATCTCCTTCATCACCGCGACGTCCGCCGCCGTGATGGTGCCGCACGGCGTGGGCGTGCCGACGAGCAGCGACAGGTCGAACCGGCACGCGAGCGGATCGCCGATGACGTCGTCCACCACCCCGTCGCCGAGGGTGTCGCACGCCCGCACGGTCGCCGTGACGGCGGCCTCGAACTTGCACGGCGCGACCGGGTTCCCGGATTCGAGCATGACCAGCTGGCCCCACAGCTGCCCGGTCTGCATCTGCGGGTAGTTGATCACCGGGGCACCGGCGAGGATCCCGTCGTACTCGCCGGGGTGGCGCTGTGCCTCCATCACGCCCTGGCGGCCACCCGTGGAGCAGCCGGTGAAGTACGAGTACGCGGGCCCGCGGCCGTAGTAGGCGCGGATCAGCGCCTTCGCGGTCGTGGTCATGTCCTGGACGCCCTCGTGCCCGAAGTCCTCGATGGCGGGCCAGTTCAGGCGGCCGTCAGCGTCGAGCGCGAAGTCGGCCGTGGCGCCGGTGTGGCCCGCGTCGGTGGCCGCGGTGGCGTACCCATTCCGCAGCGGTTCGAGCAGGTTCGCGGGATCACCACCGGAGAACCCTCCGCCACCAGTGGCCTGGAAGCGCCCGTTCCACGTGTTTTCCGGCAGGTACACCCAGGCCGTGACCACGCCACCGTCCACATCGGACACGCGGGCGGTGACGCGGCAGGACGGAGGCGTGGTGGCGTCACCGGCGTCTTGGACGGCGGAGACGACCGAGGGCAGCGCGGCCAGTCCCCCGCAGGACCGGTGTTGCCCGGCCTGCGCCACGGGAGCGGTCACGAGCGCGGTGACCAGCCCGGCCACCAGGGCGAGTGAGCGTCGTCGCACGGCTCCGACCGTAGCGACCACGCCTGTGGGGCACATCGGACAATTGACTTAGGCGTCAGTTCAGCATGAGCTGGTGTAGGCAGATCATCGAGCAGGCGAGGCTGATGATGGCTTGGTGAATGTCGGCGCGGCGTTCCGTGCGGACGCGCAGGTGGCGGAAGCCCTTGAGCCAGGCGAAGGTGCGTTCGACCGGCCAGCGGATTGTGCCCAGACCTGAGCCGTGACCGGCACCGCGTCGGGCGATCGTCGGAAGATGCCGTGGTCGTGAACCAGGCGCCGGTCCTTGTCGTGGTCGTAACCGCGGTCGGCGTGGAGCCGCTGTAGTCGTCTCCTCGGTGTGCCGACCGTCCTGCACCACCAGCAAGGCCGACACACCAGCTCATTCTGAACTGATCACTTAGCCCAGTGCCGACAGCTTGCGCCGCAGCACCGTCCGCTCGCGTTCGTTCCCGCACAACCGCAGCGCGCGCTCCAGCTCCTCGCGGGCTTCGGCGGCACGGCCGAGGCGGGTGAGCAGCTCACCGCGCACGGTCGGCAGGAGGTGCGAGCCCTTCAGCGCACCGTCCTCCAGTCCGTCCACGATGGACAGTGCCTCCCGCGGACCGCGGGCCATCGCCACCGCCACCGCGCGGTTGAGGGTCACCACCGGTGACGGCGCGAGCCTGCCGAGCGCCTCGTACAGCAGCACGATGCGCTCCCAGTCCGTCTCCTCGACCGAGGCGGCCACGTCGTGGCACTCGGCGATCGCCGCCTGCAGGCCGTACGCGCCCAGCCCCCGCCCCACCCCGGTGGCGTGGGCCAGCGCGGCGCGGCCACGGCGGATCGCCGCGCGGTCCCACCGGCGGCGGTCCTGGTCCTCCAGCAGCACCGGCTCGCCGTCCGGCCCGAGGCGGGCCGGGAACCGCGCCGCCGTCAGCTCCAGCAGCGCGAGCAACCCGTGTGCCTCCGGCTCGTCCGGCACGAGCCGCACCAGCACCCTGGCCAGCCGCAACGCCTCCTCGGCCAGCTCCACCCGGATCAGCTCGCTGCCGGAGGCCGCCGTGGATCCTTCGGTGAAGATCACGTACAGCACGTTGAGCACCGAACCGAGGCGCGCGGGACGCTCCGCGGCCGGCGGCACCTCGAAGGGCACGCGCGCGGCCTCGAGCGTCTTCTTCGCCCTGGTGATCCGCGCCTGCACGGTCGCGGTCGGCACCAGGAACGCGCGGGCGATCTCGTCGCTGGTGAGGCCGCCCACCACGCGCAGCGTCAGCGCGACCCTGGCCTCCCGCGACAGCACCGGGTGGCAGGAGACGAACATCAGCGCGAGCACGTCGTCGTCGATGCGGTCCGGGTCCCACAGCACGTCGCCGGGCTCGACGGGCTCGCGGGCGAGCACGGAGTAGCGCTCCTCCAGCGCGGAGTTGCGCCGGAACACGTCGATCGCCCGGCGCTTGCCGACCGTCAGCAGCCACCCCGCCGGGTTGCGGGGCACGCCTTCCCGCGGCCACGTCACGAGCGCTTCCGCCAGCGCCTCCTGCGCGAGGTCCTCAGCCAGCGCGAAATCGCCGGTGTAGCGCGCGAGCGCCCCGACGATCCGCGCCGACTCGATCCGCCAGACGGCGGCGACCTCCTCCCGGCCCGTCATCTCAGAGCTGACCGGTCGCCTCGCGCCACGCCCGCTCCTTCTGGATCCACTCGTTGTCCTGCGGGAACTCGTCGATCGTGGTGACGCGGCGGATCTCGGTCTTGAAACCGGGGCCGGTCATCGGGGACCGCTTGGCCCACTCGACGGCCTCCTCCTTCGAGGCGACGTTGAGGATGTAGAAGCCGCCGAACAGCTCCTTCGTCCCGCCGTACGGCCCGTCGGTCACCACGGGCGGCTCGGTCGAGTAGTCCACGACGACGCCTTCGGTTGCGTCGGCGAGCCCCTCGGCGGCCACCAGCACCCCTGCCCGGATCAGCTCGTCGTTGTAGCGGCCGACGGTCGCGAGCATCTCGTCGAAGTCGATGTCCCCCATCTTCGCGAAGGCCTCGTCGGTGGCGCGCATGATCAGCATGTACTTCACGGTCGTCTCTCCCTGTTCCGCGGGTTCCGTCGCGAACCCTCTCACCCCCCGGTCGAACGGGACAGCCGCCGATCGACAACCGCGCCGGAATTTTTTCTCAGACCGCGTAGGTGTGGTCCGGAACGTCGGTGACGAACATGTGCCCCGGTGCGTGCGTGATCGCGAACGGCGGGCGTGACGCGGTGATCGCCGCCTGCGGGGTGACGCCGCACGCCCAGAAGACCGGGACCTCCCCTGGCCGGATCTCGACCGGGTCGCCGAAGTCCGGGGTGGCCAGGTCGGCGATGCCGAGCGCGGCGGGCTCCCCCACGTGCACCGGCGCGCCGTGCACCGACGGGAACCGGCCGCTGATGCGCACCGCGTCGGCGACCCGGTCCGCGGGGACGGGCCGCATCGACACCACCATCGGCCCGCGCAAGCGCCCGGCGGGGCGGCACGGCCGGTTCGTGCGGTACATCGGGACGTTCGTGCCCGCGCTGATGTGCCGCACGTCGATGCCGGCGGCGAGCAGCGGGGCCTCGAACGTGAAGCTGCAGCCGATCAGGAACGCCACGAGGTCGTCCCGCCAGTACCCGGTGACCTCGTCCGGCTCGTCGGCGAGTTCGCCGTCCAGCCAGACCCGGTACGCGGGCAGGTCGGTGCGCAGGTCGGCGTCCCCGGCGAGCGCTGTGCGGGGGCTGCCGGGGTCGGTCACGTCGAGCACCGGGCACGGCTTCGGGTTGCGCTGCGCGAACAACAGCACGTCGTAGGCCCAGTCCCGGGGCACGGCGATCAGGTTGGCCTGCGCGTAGCCGGGTGCCCAGCCCGCGGTCGGCACGCGGTGGCCTGCGCGGAAGCGGGCACGCGCGTCCGCGGGATCGGCGGTCATGCCCGCTCCCTCCGGTCGTCGAGATCGTTCTCCCACGCTACGGGGCTATCGTGGCGCCGGTAAGCCACTTTCGGGAGGAAGATCTTGTCGCAGCCGAAGTCCACCGGGCGTCCCGCCCGGCAGAACGTCGAGTTCCCCAGCGCGGGCGGCACCGCCCACGGGTACCTGGCCCGCCCCGCCGGCGGCAGCGGCCCCGGGGTGCTGCTCATCCAGGAGTGGTGGGGCCTGGACGACCACATCGCCGACGTGGCCGACCGGCTCGCGGCCGAGGGGTTCGTCGTGCTCGCCCCCGACCTCTACGGCGGCAACGTCGCGCACGACGCCGACGAGGCGCTCCGGCTGATGCGGGAGCTGCCGGTCCCGCGGGGCGTGGAGCTGCTCTCCGGGGCGGTGGACCACCTGCTGTCGCTGCCGGAGGTCACGTCGGACACCATCGGTGCCGTCGGGTTCTGCATGGGCGGCGGGTTCGTGCTGTACCTGGCCGCCGTCGAGCCGCGGGTCAGCGCCGCCGTGCCGTTCTACGGCGTGATCCGGGGCGAGCTGCCGGACTTCTCGCGGCTCGCGGCGACCGTGCAGGGCCACTACGGGAAGCACGACCAGTCGATCCCGCCCGAGCAGCTGGAAGCGCTTTCCGAGGCGCTCGAGAAGGCCACGGGCCGGGCGCCGGAGCTGCACCTCTACGACGCCGGCCACGCCTTCCTCAACGACCAGCGCCCGAGCCACCACCCTGAGTCGGCGCGGCTGGCGTGGCAGCGGACGGTGCGTTTCCTGCACGACCAGCTGGGCTGAACGGGCCGTCGCCGGCGAACGCGAAGCGGGCGAACCGCTCGCCCATCAGCCGGTGCGTCGCCGCGTCGGGGTGGAGCTCGTCCGGCAGCGGGTGCTCCGCGAAGTCGGCCTCGCCGTACAGCTCGCAGCCGTCGAGGTAGTGCAGGTTGGGGTCGGCGGCCGCACGCTGGGCCACGATCCTCGCCAGCTCGTCGCGGATCACCCGCAGCGTCAGCTTGCCCGCCGCGCGCTCCGCCGGGTCACCAGTCGCGCGGAAGCGGAGCTTCCCGGCCCTCATCGCCTCGAAGTCGAACGCGCCGGGCCCCGGGGTGTCCTCGTGGATCGGGCAGTGGATCGGCGAGACGACGAGCAGCGGCGTGTCCGGGTGGCCGTCGCGGATGGTGTCGAGGAACCCGTGCACGGCCGGGATGAACGCCCGCAGGCGCAGCGCGTCGCTGTTGACCAGGTTGATGCCGATCTTGACGCTGATCAGGTCGGCCGGCGTGTCCCGCATGGTGCGGGCGGTGAACGGGTCGAGCAGCGCGCTGCCGCCGAAGCCGAGGTTCACCAGCGACACGTCCCCGGCGGCGGCCGCGAGCGCGGGCCAGGTGGTGCTGGGGCTCGCGGCGTCGGAGCCGTGGCTGATCGAACTGCCGTGGTGCAGCCACACGCGCTGTCCCCGCGAGGGCGCGGGTTCGACCGGTGCGTCCGTGCGCAGGGCGACGAGCTCGGTGGTTTCGTTGTGCGGCAGCCAGATCTCGACGTCCTTGACCCCCTCCGGCAGCTGTCCGAAGTGGAGCGTCCCGGCCGGGCCCTGCTCGCTCTCGACGGCGCCGGTGGCCAGGTCGACGCGCACGGTGTTCCCGCCGTGCACGCTGCCCTGCCGCGTGAGCCGGCCGTCGACGAGCAGGTCGTACACGCCTTCCGGGCGTGGTGGGGCCCCGAGGTAGACCCGCTTGGTGGGTACCGTGTCGAGTTCGACGGCGGTGGCCCGCGTGCGGAAGACCAGGCGGACACCCGAAGGCTGGGCCTCGGCCATTGCGAGCTGCCCGTCGGTGTACTGCGCCCGGGCCCAGCCGGGCAGCCGGTGCGGCAGCAGGCCGCGTTCGGTGCGCTCCAGTTCCAGCGCGCCGCGGACGAGGTCCCCGGTGATGGGCGTGGTGATCATCTTTCCCCCTGTGGCCAGTGGTCGAGCAGTGCGTCGAGGACTTCGAGGATGCGGTCCCACGACTTCTCCGGGTCCGGCTCGCTGTGGCTGAACCCGCCGCCGAGCTCGGTGCTGACGAAGCCGTGGAAAACGCTGCCGAGCAGGCGGACGGCGTGGGTCTCGTCCGCCTCCGGCACGTCGTAGCCGCGCAGGATCGCCCGCATCATGCGGGCGTGCCGGGGTCCGGCGCTCGCGGCGGCGGTTTCCGGGTCGAACCGCTGCCGCGCCGCCGCGTACCGCCCCGGGTGCTCGCGGGCGTAGTCGCGGTAGACGGCGGCGAAGGCGAAGAGGGCGTCCTTCCCGGCGCGTCCGGCCAGCGCCTCGGCGGCGCGGTCGGCGAGTTCGGCCAGCGCGAGCAGGGCGATGCCGGTCTTGAGGTCCTGCGAGCTCTTGACGTGGGAATACAGGCTCGCGACCTGCACGCCGAGCCGCTTCGCCAGCGCCGACGCGGTGACCTGTTCGAAGCCGACCTCATCGGCCAGCTCCGCACCGGCCTGGATCACCCGGTCCCTGTTGAGACCCGCCCTTGCCATGACTCACCTGCCTTTTGCCTTCGGTGCTGTTGATATTACCTAATGACTTTAGGTAGATGTCAGCCAGGTACGGCTTGTCCCTGGCTGAGCCCCTCTCCCGGAGCGACGCTGGCCCCATGACGCAACGAGTTCTGGACGGCAAGACCGTCGTCGTGACGGGGGCTTCGCAGGGGATCGGCGAGGCGGTCGCACGGCGGTTCGCGGCGGAGGGGGCGCGGCTGGTGCTCAGCGAGCTGTCCGCCGGCGCACTGCAGGAGGTCGCCGACGACATCGCGGCGGCGTTCCCCGCCTCGCAGGCCGTCACCACCGTGACCGACGTGACCGATCCGGCCGCCTGCGACGCGCTGATGGCGCTCGCCGTGGAGCGGCACGGCGGCCTGGACGTCCTGGCGCACGCGACGGCCGTCGGGCAGCGGCCGGGGCCGACCGCCGACCTGGCGCCGGACGAGTGGGACCGGATCATGGCGGTCAACGCGAAGGGCGCGTTCCTGCTGGCGCGCAGCGCGATCCCCCACTTGCCGCGGCCTGGCGGCGCCATCGTCTTCACCGGTTCGTACACGGGGCTGGCAGGGAAGCCGGAAAGTGCGGCCTACAGCGCGTCGAAGGGGGCTTTGCGGCTGTTCACGCAGAGCCTCGCGCTCGAACTCGCGCGCGAGGGGGCCCGGGTCAACGCCGTCGCACCGTCCTTTGTGGAGTCCCGGTTGAACCGCGAGTACACGGAGGAAACCGCGCGGCGGGAAGGGATCTCGGTGGAAGAGGTCCTTGCCCAGCGCGACGCGGAAATCCCACTGGGCCGCCGCGCGACCGCGGCCGAGGTGGCGGAGGCGTTCCTCTACCTGGCGACCCCGGCGTCCTCGTTCGTCACCGGCACCTGGCTCGACGTCACCGGAGGCGTCGTGGTCCGCTAGCGCAAACCGGAGAACAGGTCGTCCTCGGGGAGGGTGACCTCGACGCGGGAGTGGGCCAGGTGGTAGTCCTCCGTGGGCCACACCTGCCGTTCCACGTCGCGGTCGTGGAGCATGAAACCGGCGTTCGGGTCGATCTGCGTCGCGTGGGCCAGCAATGCCCGGTCGCGGACCTCGAAGTATTCCGCGCACGGCACACGCGTCGTGATCTCCAGCGCTGGGACGTCCTCCGGGAACTCCGCCAGCACCGCCCCCATCGCGGAGTCGAGCCCGCGCTCCGTCATCGCGTCGTGCATGGTCTGGAACCACGCCCGCGACAGGGCGCCGTGGTAGTAGAGCTTGCGCGGCTCCTCCGTGGCGTCGAAGGCGGCGACCGTGATCTCGTGCGTCTTGATGTGGTCGGGGTGCGGGTAACCGCCGGTCGGATCGTAGGTGATCACCACGTGCGGGTGGAACCCGCGGATCACCGCGGCGAGGCGGGCCGCCGCCTCCTCGACCGGCTGGAGCGCGAAACACCCCTCCGGCAGCGGCTCACCGTCGGCGGGCAGGCCCGAGTCGACGAAGCCCAGGAACCGTTGCCGCACCCCGAGGATGTCGCGAGCGGCCGCCATCTCCTCGCGGCGGATCGCGGCGAGGTTCTCCCGCACGTCCGGCCGGTCCATCGCGGGGTTGAGCACGTCGCCCCGCTCCCCGCCGGTGCACGTGACGACGAGGACGTCCACCCCCTCGGCGGCGTACTTCGCGAGGGTCGCGGCCCCCTTGCTCGATTCGTCGTCGGGGTGGGCGTGCACGCTCATCAGGCGCAGGGTGTCGTCGTCCAGCACGCCCAGCACCCTACAAAGAAGCGGTCACACCCTGACCGCTTCCCCTGCCATCCTGGGACCGTGACCACCTTGGACGATCGCGCCCTCAACCGCGCCACCCTGGCCAGGCAACTGCTGCTCGACCGCGCCGGCCTGCCGGTGCTCGACGCCGTCAGGCACCTGTGCGGCCTGCAGGCGCAGGAGCCGCAGGAACCGTTCACCGGCCTCTGGTCACGGCTGCGGGCGTTCGCCCCCGCCGAGCTTTCGGACCTCCTGCTCGGCAAACGCGTCGTCCGCACGCACCTCATGCGCCGCACCGTGCACCTGCTCGCCGCGGAGGACGTCCTGGCGTGGCGCTCCCGGCACGACGCGATGCTGCGGCAGCGCGTGCTCGGCGTCTACCGCCGCGAACTGGACGGCGTGGACCTGGCGGAGCTGGCAGCCGCGGGCCGGGAGGTGATGGCCGACGGCGAACCCCGCACGATGCCCGAACTCACGCGGGCACTCGCGGATCGCTGGCCGGCGCACCGCGCCCTCGGCGAGGTGCTGGTCGCGGCCCTCGTCCCGATGGTGCAGGTGCCGCCCCGCGGGCTGTGGCGCACGAGCGGCGGCGCGCGGCACGCGCTGCTGTCGGCCTGGCTGGGCCGCGAGGTCGACCCGCCCGCGCCCAACGGGACGGACCCGGCGGGCGTCGCGATGGTCCGGCGATACCTCGCCGCGTTCGGTCCCGCGACCGTCGCCGATGTGCGGGCCTGGTCCGGTCTCGCGGGACTCCCCGCCGCGGTGGCCTCGATCCGCGACGAACTGGTGACCTTCAAGGACGAGCGCGGCCGCGAGCTGATCGACCTGCCCGACGCGCCACGGCCCGATCCCGGCACCCCGGCGCCCGTGCGGTTCCTGCCCGCGTTCGACAACGCCCTCCTCGGCTACCAGGACCGGACCCGCATCGTCGACGACGCCCACCGCGGGCTGTCGGTCGCGGGCGACCGCGCGGTGCTCGTGGACGGGCGGGTCGCCGCCACGTGGACCGTCGACGACGGGAAGGTCGTGGTCACGCCGCTGCGTGCGCTGACCCGGGCGCACCGCACGGCCGTCGGCGAGGAGGGCCGGGAGCTGTCGTCGTTCCTGTCGGACGGTCAGACCTGCGGTGTGCGGATCGACCGCTGAAGGTCACCGCACCGCGACTGTCCTTTCCGGACGGACGGGGGCGCGGTCGAGCAGGCCACGGCGGGCGAGCTCGGGCCGGACCCCCTCGCCGAACCAGTACGCCTCCTCCAGGTGCGGGTAACCGGACAGCACGAACTCCTCGATGCCGAGCTCGTGGTACTCCTCGATGAGGTCCGCGACCTCGCGGTGGCTGCCGACGAGCGCCGTGCCCGCGCCACCGCGCACGAGACCCACGCCTGCCCACAGGCCCGGGTGGATTTCCAGTCCCCGCACGCCTTTCGCGAGCGCACCACCGTGCAGCGCGACCATGCGCCGCTGCCCGACGGACTCGCTCGCCGCCAGCTGCCGCTGCGCGCGCTCGACCTGCTCGGGGCTCAGCGCGTCGAGCAGCTTCGCGGCCTCCGCCCATGCCTCCTCCGACGTGTCACGGGAGATCGTGTGCAGGCGGATGCCGAAGCGCACGTCGCGGCCGCGTGCCGTCGCCAGCTCCCGCACGCGGGCGATCTTGTCCGCCACCTGCGCGGGCGGTTCGCCCCACGTCAGGTACACGTCGGCGTGCCGCGCCGCGACCGGCAGCGCGGCCGGGGAGGAACCCCCGAAGTAGATGCGGGGCACCGGATCCGGCGCGGCGGCGAGCGTCGCCCCCTCGACCCGCAGGTGCTCGCCCGTGAAGTCGAACGGCCGCCCGCTCCACACCCCGCGCAGCACCGACAGGAACTCGTCCGTGCGCTCGTACCGCTGGTCGTGGTCGAGCCAGTCGCCGAACCGGCGCTGCTCCACCGAATCCCCGCCGGTGACGATGTTGAGCAGCAGCCGCCCGCCGGAGATCCGCTGGTAGGTCGCGGCCATCTGCGCCGCGAGCGTCGGGGACAGCACGCCCGGCCGGAACGCGACGAGGTACTTCAGCGCCCGCGTCTCCCGCAGCAGCGCGGCGGTGACGAGCCACGCGTCCTCGCACCACGTGCCGGTCGGCGTGAGCACACCCTCGAACCCCAGCGACTCGGCCGCGCGGGCGACCTGCGCGAGGTAGCCGATGTCCGGTTCGCGCTGCGCGGCCGGGCCGAGGGAAGCGTTGGCGTGGAAGCGTTCCACGATCGTCCTGCTGTCCCCGGAGGTCGGCAGGAACCAGTGCAGGGTCACGGTCATCGGGTCATCCCCTTGCTGCGGCGAGGTCGGTGGCGTAACGGCGGTCGACGAACCGGGCGAAGTCCACCCGGCCCGGCAGCACCTTGTCGGCGGTGAACGCGTCGGCGAGCTCCTGCTCCGACGCGACGACCGCGTCGTCCAGCGCCACCGGCAGGTCCGGCCCCTTGGCCGTGCTGGCGAGCGCGACGTCCGGGGACAGCCCGGTGTCCGCCGCCCACGCCTGCGCCCACTGCTCGCGGCGCGTGTCCGACCAGCGCTCCGCCTTGGCGATCCGCACGACGTAGTCGCGGATGGCGGCGTTCTTGCCGGCGTCGGCCAGCGCCGCGCGGCCCGCGACCTGGAAGCTGTAGCCGTTCGCGGTGCCGGCGCCGTCCGCGAGCACCCTGGCGTGTGCTTCCAGCTGCGCCTGGGAGGTGTACGGGTCCCAGACGGCCCACGCGTCGATGCGGTGCTGGGTGAAGGCGCCGTAGGCGTCGGCGGGCTGCAGGAACGACAGCTTGACGTCCTTTGTGGACAAACCGGCTTTCCGCAGGGTCAGCAGGATCTGCCCGTGCGCCGAACTCCCCTTCGCGACGCCGATGGTCTTGCCACGCAGGTCGGCCACCGTCTTCAGCGGCGAGTCGGCGGGGACCAGCACGGTGTCGCTGACCACGTTGCCCTTCGCGGCGCTGACCACAGAGATCTGCCCGTTCGCGGCGGCCGAGAAGATGGGCGGGGTGTTGCCGACGCCGCCGACGTCGACGGCACCCGCGGAGGCGGCCTCCAGCAGCGGCGGGCCGGACGTGAACGTGGACCACTCGATGCGGTAAGGCAGGTTGTCGAGCAGGCCGGCGGCCTTGAGCAGGGTCTGCGAGTTGCCCTTCTGGTCACCCACCTTCAGCGTCACCTTGGTGATGTCGGCGGGCCCCTGCTGCGCCGGGGTCGAGCCGCACGCGGCGAGCACCAGCGCGAGCAGCAGGACGGCGAAGGCGTTACGCGAGCGCATGTTCGGTCACTCCCAGTGCGGCGAGCACTTCGGCCCGCACGTCGAGGTGGTCGCCGAGGCGGCGTGGGCGCGGGGGGCCGAGGACGTGCTCGGCGACGATCCGGCCGTCGCCGAGGACGAGCACGCGGTCGGCCAGCAGCAGTGCTTCGTCGACGTCGTGCGTCACCAGCAGGATGCCGGGGCGGTGCTGCTGCCACAGGTCCTCGACGAGGCGGTGCATGGCCAGGCGGGTCAGCGCGTCGAGCGCCCCGAAGGGCTCGTCGAGCAGCAGCAGGTCCGGCTCCCGCACGAGCGCCCTGGCGAGCGAAACCCGTTGTGCCTCACCGCCGGAAAGCGTGGGGGGCCAGGCGTCGGCGTGGTCGGCGAGGCGGACTTCGGCGAGTGCCCGTTCGGCGAGCGCGCGGTCGCGGCCCCGGTCGGGCAGGCCGAGCACGACGTTGCGCCACACCCGTCGCCACGGCAGCAACCGGGGTTGCTGGAACGCGATCGACACCGCGCCTTCGACGGACACCTCACCCTCGACGTCCGAGTCGAGCCGGGCGAGGATGCGCAGCAGGGTGGATTTCCCGGAACCGCTGCGGCCGAGCAGCGCGACGAACTCGCCGCGTGCGATCTTCAGGTCCACTCCGGACAGTACCGTGCGCGGGCCGAAGCGTTTGGTGAGAGCGCTTACCCGTGCCGCCACCGCAGTGCCCTCCGTTCGACGAGCCGGACCAGTGCGTCGGTGACCAGGCCCAGTGCCGCGTACACGACGAGCCCGACCACGATCACGTCGGTGCGCAGGAACTCCCTGGCGTTGTTGATGAGGTAGCCCAGTCCGGCGTCGGCGTTCACGGTCTCGCCGACGATCAGCGCGAGCCACGCGACGCCGAGGGACTGCCGCAGCCCGACGAGGGTCTGCGGCACGGCCGAGGGCAGCAGCACGTGCAGCAGCCGTTCGCGGCGCGTGTACCCGAGCGCCTTCGCCGCTTCGACGAGATCGGGGTCCACGTTTC
Source organism: Amycolatopsis dongchuanensis (assembly GCF_039542405.1). Classification (NCBI taxonomy): domain Bacteria; kingdom Bacillati; phylum Actinomycetota; class Actinomycetes; order Pseudonocardiales; family Pseudonocardiaceae; genus Amycolatopsis; species Amycolatopsis dongchuanensis. The sequence continues at coordinate 6,006 of NZ_BAABIB010000147.1, read as the reverse complement.
GGAGCGCGGAGAAGATGTTGAGGTACAAGGGGAAGAGCACCCCGAGCGCGACGAGGAGGATCTTGGGCTCCTCGCCGATGCCGAACCACAGGATGAACACCGGGATCAGCCCGAGGAACGGCAGCGTGCGCAGCATCTGCACGGGCGGGTCGATGAGCACCCCGGCCCAGGTGGACAACCCGGCCGCGACACCCAGCACCAGCGCGACGCCCGCGCCGAGGGCGAACCCGGCGGCGACGCGGCCCAGCGACACGGCGAAGGCGTCGCCGAGCTCACCGGAGCGCGCGGTCTCGACCCCGGCCTGGAGCACGGTCCAGGGCGAGCTCAGCTTGTCCGGCGGCAGGACGCCGGTGCTGCTGGCGACCTGCCACACCACGAGCAACGCCAGCGGGCTCAGCCAGCGGCGCAGGTCGGGCAGCCGCCGTTTTCGCTGTGGCGGCGGGCTTTCGGCGGTTTCCTCCGGGCGCGTGAGCACACCGGTGGCGGACGTCGACACGGATTCTCTCCCCACTGGAGCCGGAACGCGTGCGAGTCATGGAACCGCCGCCCGAGCCGCACCGTCAACGACTCCCGGGATGTGGAAGGGTGCCGCTCAGAACCCTGCCCCGGGGGCGTACCGGTTCACCCCTGAGCTGGAATCTCGGTTCAGCCGGAGAGCAGCCCGACCGCGGACGTCCGACGATCTTCAGGTCAGCGGCGACACGTTGTTCTCGAGGTCGTTCAGCAGCGCGTGCACCGGCGCCCAGCAGAGCATCACACTGTCCCGATCAAAACGAGGGCGTTCAGCCAGTTCCTTCCGCGGATGCACGAAGTTGCGGAAGTCACGAACGTTGTGTACGAAACGCGTCGCGTCCAGCTGAATCCAGTCCTTGTCGTGCGCGGTGTCTATAAGTTGTTCCAGAGTCACCCTGTCCGGCTTCTTCCGACGGTTTCCCTGAGGATCGCGGAGATCCGGAAAACCGTTCTCGCGCAGTTCTTTGTCACGTTCCAACAGCAACTGAAGGAGTAGGCCTTCGACGATACTGCCGATACCGATCACGGCCATCGTGTAAGCACCACCCGACTCACAGATGCGCGTCTCCTCGAGGCGGTTCATCAGCATGTCGACGGTGAGCCGGTCTGCGAGCAACCGCTCCAGCCGCGCACGGAAGTCGGCCGGCGCCGAAAAAGTCGCGTGCTCTCCTCCCTGTTCGAGGCTACCCACCACCGGCCTGCCAGAGGCGTAGAGGATTACCAGCCCCTCAGGCGCCAAAAGTGCGTTGACATGGTTACGGAACTCCTCCCCGACCGGCACGCCACCGTCGTGCTCGATCGGGTCGCAGACACGGCAGAGAAACCGTTCGATTTCTGCCCGGTTGTTCCGGCGTTCGGTCAACTGGTCGATCAGCCAGGGAATTCTCGGGGTGCCGTCGTAGTCAGGCACATCGGCCCAGCCGGAGTTCCTGAGAAGACGCTCAAGTTCGTAACCCCGGCGCTCGTATGGGCCCCCTACGTCAACTACGAGTTCAGCCAGCCGCTCGACGGTTCTCGGATCAAGCGGAATCACAGGTTTTCCTCCCGGTCGGCGAGCTGTTGCGCAACCTCGATCGCCCGCGTGAGCTTCTCGACGATGAGCGAGCCCCGCCGCCGGAATCCCAACTCCGCCATCGCTTGCTGAAGCCGGTCGTCACGGTCGAGCAGCAGTCCATCGGTCAACAACCAACGACAGATATCAATGAGCTGACGTTCGGAGTAGTCCTGAATCCGCAACCCTCGCAGCACGGGGGGTCGCGGACCCCGCTGCGGTGAAGTCGCACGCACCTCTGGTGATCGTGACGGCTGGGCCGCCGCAGCCGACGCCTCGCCCACATCAGCATCCGCCATCGCCTTTTCCCACTCCGCTACGATGCGGTCGGTCTCGGCCGCGGGGTCCGCAAACCACGCCGAGGACCACAGCCTGTGGAAACGCCAGCCCAGAGCCTCCAGGTGACTTTGCCGCAGCCGGTCGCGATCCCGCGCGCTTTGCGAACTGTGATACTGCCGCCCGTCAGCCTCGACAGCAAGCACCATTCGCCCCTCGTCTTCCCGGTGAGCTAAGGCGAAATCGATTCGGTAGCCGGAAAATCCCCATTGCGGATACACCCGTATCCCCCTGCCTTCCAGGGCAAGCGCAATGGCACGTTCGAAGCCATTGAGCTCGCTGGGTACAATCCTGCCCACCTGGTCAACGGCGCCCTGACGCTCCGCGAACTCCAGATAGCGCCGCAACAGTTCCGTGCCAGTGACTTGTTCAGAAGGTGCTATGTCGGTTGAGTTGAATGACGAAACCACCATCATCCTTCGTTTAGCCCGGGTGACCGCCACGTTCAAACGCCGCTCGCCACCTTGGTAGTTCAGCGGCCCGAAAGACCGACGGTCGATCGTTCCGGTGGCACTCCTGGCGATGCCGACACTCAGGATGATTGCATCACGTTCGTCACCTTGAACATTCTCCAGGTTCTTGACGAAGAACCGGCGGCTCAGTTCGGTTTCCGTCGAGAGGAAGTCTTCAAGCTCCGCATGTTTGTTCCGGACCTCACGCAGAGCGCGCTCGATCCGCGCCTGATGCCTCGTGCTCAAGGTGATCACCCCGAGACTCTCGGCCGGACGTTCGACGGCGTGCCGCAGGACCAGCTCGACAACTTTCTCCACCTCCGCAGGTGACGATCCGTGCTGTCCTGGAGACGCCTCGCCGTGTACGGAATGAAGTGTTACCGGGCTCTCCTGCCGAGCACCGGGAAACGTGACGAGCTGATTGCGGTAGATCTCTCGGTTGGAGAACGAGATGAGACGCTCATCCGTGCTTCGATAATGCCACGACAACATAGCGGTGTTCGGTATGACGGGCCGCAGCGCTGTGAGGATCGATTCGAAATCGGACAACTCGCCGTCGAAGTCGTCGTCCTCGTCGTCGTCGCCATTCATCGCACGGTCGAAGAACGCCGTCGGTGGCAACTGCTTCTCGTCGCCCGCAACGACCAAGTGCGTGCCGCGCATGATAGTTGTGATCGCGTCGTGCGGACGAATCTGGCTCGCTTCGTCGAAGATGACCAGATCGAACAGTCGTTGAGCCGGCAGCATCCGGCTCACGATCAACGGCGACATGGCCCAGCACGGGCGTAGCGCGAGCAGTACGTCGGAGGCCTTCTCCACGAGCTTCCGCGTCGGTATGTGCCGGCTCTTCAGGCTCGCCTGCTTTTTCAGCAGCTGTGCTTGTTCTGGATGAGCCTCCTTCGCGTCTTTGAGCTGACGCGCCACCGCCCGACGCACCCTGGCCGCTGAGATCTGCTGGTGCTCGACGTCGGCGGAACGGAATTCGTCGGCAGCCCTGGTCTGCCGCTCGACGACGAATTGCCCGAGCTCGGGCACAGTCAACTTCAGCTCGTCTTCAATCGACGTCAGCCAGGCCTGTTCGAACGCCGCCCAAGCGGCGTCGGGACCGAACCGCTTGGCCGCCATCTCCGCCACAACGTTCCCGAGGCCGAGGCTACGGAACCGGTCAAGCAGCTGGGTGAGCCTTGGCATCCGGAACAGGGTCGTCCTGTCGGCACGGAGTTCCTCGAGCCGTTGCTCGACCTCAGGGCCCGAGCCGTTCTCTAATTCAGGACGCCGAGCCGAAAGTGCCACCGCTGCCAATTGACGGCGCAGTTTCTCGTAGTCCGCGATAACCTGCTCCAAGCCGGTGACGTTGGCCGGCTGGATCTGTCGTCCGCCAAGCTCGTACCAGCGCGTCCGTTGTACGACGACTGCCGTTAGCGCTGTGTGCAGCTCGGCCCTTTTCTTCAGCCCGCGCAAGGACATCGCACGGACCTGTTTGACCAGCGCTCGGCGTTGCTTCCACGGCAGCTGTTGTGGATAGCGGGCGCGTGTCGCCCGGTCTGCTGTGGCGTAACAAAACGCGTCCAGGTGATTGCCGAAGACATCGGGGCCGAATTCGGCAACACTGTTCGACACCTGGTCGAGGAGGGAAAGCACATCCTGCCAGCCCGCGATATCGCGGGGCTGCCCGAGCCCGGTCTGGCGCAGCAGGCGCACCATCCCGTCCTGACTACGTTTGAGCGTCGTAGTCGCCAACTCATCCAGCTCGTACAGAACGCGCCTGGCGTCACCTTCCGTCCTCACCTCCGCCCTGCTCCAGGGTGACTCCTCCCTTAGCAGACGGCCTCCGCCCAATTCGAAGAACTCGCGAAGCTCTTGCTCCAGTTGCCGCACGACCTTCTGGCTCAACGCCTCGAGTTGCCTGCCGCGAAAAGCACCGGACACTCCGGCTTCCGACGGTAGGTTGAGAAGCCTGTCGCGAACCTCAAAGGCACTGAGCCCCCAGGGCTCACGAATTTTGTGTAACTCCGCGGTGTGACGCAGAAGTTGCTGCTTCGCGTTCACCAGCCGTGCGTGCAGCTGCTCCGTGTCAACCGGCAGTTCTTTCGAAGCAGCATCCAAACTGTCGGCGAGCTGCCTGGCAACGTCGCGCTTGCTTACCTTCTGTTGATGGAGGTCGAGTACCAATCCGTCGAGTCGAACATCAGCCAGCCGATTCACCACGGCTTCGATGGCCGCTCGCTTTTCGGCGACGAACAGCACTTTTTTCCCTGTCGCCGCGGCGCCAGCGATAATGTTGGCAATGGTCTGGCTCTTGCCGGTACCGGGTGGCCCTTCGATGAACACGTGTTGTCCAGCTAGCGCCATCATGATCGCGCGATGTTGTGACGAGTCCGCATCTTGTACCACAAACTCGTCCCCGGGCCGCAAGCTGTCCATGGACGGCGGCTGGAACCCGACTGCCTCTGCTGTCAAATTTTCGACGGCAGGAGCGTATCCCGCGATCGCAGCGATCAGATCGTGTTCGGCCAGCAGCGCGGTCGCATTCGCCAGATCTTCCACCATGGGAAGTTTCACGTAGTTGAAGGCGCCGAGAACGACCGCGTTTTCGAGGGTGAGGGTGATGTTTTGGGCTGCCGCGGTACGGGCGAGTTCCTGGAACACCAACTCCACCTGCTGAGCGGTCCCCTCCGTATTGCTGACGATCTGCTCGACGCGGATCGCGAACTCCTCCCGGGGAACCGTGACGCCGTAGTGCTCGTTCAGCACGTGCAACAGAACCGGGTTGACCTCCAGATCCTCTCCCGTTTCGACGGAAAAGTCTGTTTCAGAACTGGTCCGGGCCTTGATTGCCATCTGCCTGAGCAGGAGCGGAGCCCGTAGGGTCGGCAGCGGCTTCGATCCCTTGTGCTGATGAGGGTCGGTCAACACGAACCCGAGCGCGAGCCTGCCCACCTCGACACCCTGCTCCTCGTCGAACAGGAGGATCCGCTTGGCAAGGCCCTGGGCACTCGTACAGGCGGCCTGGTGATCAGCAGGCTCTGGGAAGAGGGCCCGCAATGTGACCTTTCCCCCTCCTGTCAGTGTCGCGAGCGCTCCGGGTTCTGCCGAAGTCAGGTCCAGGCTTCCTCGCTTGATGTTCTTGAAGACGAGCATCGAGTTGTTCGCGCTGACGTCGATCAACAGGTTTCGCCACCGGTCAGCCTGCGCGGCGACGAGCTGTAGCCGCAGCGGGTCGAGCTGCGCGGTCATTTCCGCATCTCTCCTCGGCAGAACGTGTTCGGACCTGACTCTCAGGGCCCGTCGTTCGGCGACGAGCCCTACAGGATGGCAGAAGATCCATCCTGAAGGAAGACCATTGGACGGTGCCCGGGGGAGCCCTCGGGAATGATCGTCACGGAGGCGCGCTTCGTGTCCTCACCGGCACCCATGTCACCCGTTCAGCGGAGCAACATCTCAGCAAGGATACAAGTTGCGACACCACCCGTTGCCGCCACTATGAGCGACCCTCGTCCTGGAGACAACATTCACAACTGTCCAGTGAAACAGGCGTTGCAGCCGAAACATCGACAGATCGCACTAACAGACCAGCAGCCGCTCCAGAACTAGATGTATGAGGCGTTGACGTTGGTGACGCCGGTGTGGAGCCGGGAGGCTGGCGGCTGGTTT
>NZ_BAABIB010000146.1:0-15700 GCF_039542405.1 Amycolatopsis dongchuanensis | reverse complement strand
CGCTCCGCGGGGTCGGCACCGGCCTCCGCCTCCGCCTGCGGCTCGGCCTCCGGCCCCCGCTCCGCAGCCTGCGCGTCGGGCGCCTCGGCCTCCGGCTCCGCCTCCGCGCCGCGCGCCTGCGGCTCTGCGGCCACCGCCTGCGGCTCCTCCGGCTCCGCCTGCGGCTCCACAGCCTCCGGCTCCACCGGCTCCACCGGCTCCACCGGCTCCGCCTCCACCGCCACCGGCTCCGCCTCCTCCGGCTCCGCCTCCACCGCCACCGGCTCTGCGGCCACCGCCTGCGGCTCCTCCGGCTCCGCGGCCTCGGCACCGGCCTCCGGCTCCGCCTCCGCGCCGCGCGCCTGCGGCTCTGCGGCCGTCGCCTCCGCCTCTGCGGCCGCCGCCTGCGGCTCCACCACCTCCGGCGCCCCACCGGGCGCGCCGAGCGCGTCCAGATCCACCGGTCGTTCCTCCGGGTTCACCCGTACTCCTCTTCCTCAGCGCGGGCCCGGTCGGCCTCGGCCGCTTCCGCCGCCTTCTCCACCGACCCGCCCGTCCACCGCACGGTGAGCGCCCCCAGCGCCTCGGCCTGCTCGAACTGCACCGAGGCCTCCCGGTACAACTCCAGCAGCGCCAGGAACCGGGCCACCACCTCGATGGTGTGCTCGCAGTCCGAAACCAGCTCGCCGAAGGTCGCGGTCCCGGCGGACGCCAGCCGCACCCGCAGCACCGCCGCGTGCTCGCGCACCGACACGCGGCCCATGTGCAGGTGGTCGAGCGACACCGTGGGCGGCGGCTTCGGCCGGAACACCGCCAGCGCGATCTCCCGGAACTTCTCCGGGCTCACCCCCAGCATGACCTCCGGCAGCAACCCGAGGTACCGCTCCTCCATCGCCACCGAGCGCGGGTACCGGCGCAGCGCCCCGGCCTCCAGCTCGGCGAACAGCTCCGCCACCTGCTTGTACGCCCGGTACTGCAGGATGCGCGCGAACAGCAGGTCCCGCGCCTCCAGCAGCGCGAGGTCCTCCTCGTCCTCGACCTCGGCCGCGGGCAGCAGCCGCGCGGCCTTGAGGTCGAGCAGCGTGGCCGCGACGACGAGGAACTCCGTGGTCTCGTCCAGGTCCCAGTCCGCCCCCAGCGCCCGCGTGTAGGCGATGAAGTCGTCGGTGACCTGGTGCAGCGCGACCTCGGTGACGTCGAGCTGGTGCTGCGAGATGAGCTGCAGCAGCAGGTCGAAGGGCCCCTCGAAGTTCGACAGGCGCACCTTGAACTTCGCAGCCGGGCTCTCTTCGGCCCCGGGCTCCGGCTCAGCAGCCTGAGCCGGTTCCCCTGGACTGGTCACGACCCGGTGGCTTCCTCACTGTCGAACTCGTGCTCCCGCAACCGCTGCACCAGCACCGAGTCCGGCCCGTGCTGCTCGAAGTCGGCGAGCAGCACCGCGACCGCCTCGCGCACCAGGCGCCCGCGGTCGATCACCAGTCCGTGCTGGGCGCGCAGCGCGAGCCGCGCCTGTTCCATCGCGACCAGTTCGTCACCCGAGACGTACACGGTGATCTTCGAGTCGTGCTTCTGCCGTCCGGACCCCCGCCGCGTCGCGGCGCGGCCGAGCTGGTCCCGCTGCGGGTCCGCGGGCTTCTCCGGCGCGGACGGGGCCGGCACGGGCTCGAGCGCGGGACTGCTGGTCAGGCGGAAGAGTTCCGAGGCCCCGGGCAGGGAGGCTCGCCTGCTCACCGAGCGATCACCTCGCGGGCCAGCGCGCGATACGCCATCGCGCCGGCGGACTTGGGCGCCCAGCGGGTGATCGGCTCACCCGCCACGGTGGTCTCGGGGAACCGCACGGTGCGGTTGATGACCGTGTCGAACACGGTTTCACCGAACGCCTCCACGACCCGCGCCATGACCTCTCTCGAATGGAGGGTGCGGGGGTCGAACATGGTGGCGAGGATGCCGGTGATGTCCAGTTTGGGGTTCAAGCGCTCGCGTACCTTCTCGATCGTGTCGATCAACAAAGCCACGCCACGCAGGCTGAAGAACTCGCACTCCAGCGGGATGATCACGCCGTCGGCGGCCGTGAGCGCGTTCACCGTGAGCAACCCGAGCGATGGCTGGCAGTCGACCAGAACATAGTCGTAGCCCGACAGCACCGGTTGCAGGACCCGGAGCAACGTGTGCTCGCGCCCGACCTCGGCGACGAGCTGCACCTCGGCGGCAGACAGGTCGATGTTGCTCGGCAGCAGGTCCATGCCCTCGACGCTGGTGTGGCGCAGCACGTCGTCGGCGGTCACGGAGCGTTCCATGATCGCGTTGTAGACGGTGCGGTCCAGCTCGTGCGGCTGCACGCCGAGGCCCACCGACAGCGCGCCCTGCGGGTCGAAGTCGACCAGCAGCACGCGGCGGCCGTACTCGGCCAGCGCGGCGCCGAGGTTGATCGTCGAGGTGGTCTTGCCGACCCCGCCCTTCTGGTTGCACATCGCGAGCACGGTCGCGGGACCGTGCTTGTCGAGCAGCGGTGGGTCCGGTATCTCCCGCAGCGGTCTGCCGGTCGGTCCCACCAGTGGTTTCCCGTTCACCTTGCCGGGCTGCACGGCCGTGTCCACAGCCTCGGGCTCTCCCTCTGTCGCGATCTTCAAATCAAGGTTCGCGGCCGCCGACCTGGCAGCGACCGTCCGGTCCGATGGCTGCTGCTCTGTCGACATGGCGCGAAAACTCCTCGTTCGACGGGTCCGCTGAAGCCTATTGCGCGGGGCGATTGTCGCCAAAGCGGCTCGCCGAGATCGTTCGGGTTCTACCCGAGCGCTCGAGGATGAGCCGTAGCATATATCTCACGGAGCGTGTTCACCGTGACGAGGGTGTAGACCTGGGTCGTGGTCACCGAAGCGTGCCCGAGCAGCTCCTGGACCACCCGGACGTCCGCACCGCCCTCCAGCAGATGGGTCGCGAAGGAGTGACGCAGCGTGTGCGGCGAGACGCTGGCGGACAGCCCGGCGCGTTCCGCGTTCGTCTTCAGCACCTGCCACGCGCTCTGCCGCGAAAGGCGGGTGCCGCGCGCGTTGAGGAACAGCGCAGCCGTCCCCCTGCCCCGCGAAGCGAGCACCGGGCGGGAGCGCACGAGGTAGGCCTCCAGCGCCTCGACGGCCGGCCTGCCGATGGGCACCAGCCGCTGTTTGCCGCCCTTGCCGTCGAGCAGGACGGTGCGCTCGGTCCGGTCGATGTCGCCGAGGTCGAGCCCGACGGCTTCGGAGATCCGGGCACCGGTGGAGTACAGCAGCTCCAGCAGCGCGCGGTCGCGCAGCGGGCGTTCGCCGTCGGCGGCGGGCATGTCGAGCAGCCGCAGCACGTCGTCCACCGGCAGCGCCTTCGGCAGCCGTTTCGCCGCCGCGGGCGGCCGGACCTCGCGCGCCGGGTCGTCCTCGGTGAGGCCGTCGACGTGGGCGAAGCGGTGCAGCCCGCGCACCGCGACGAGGGCCCGCGCGGCGGAGGACGCGGCGAGCGGCGGGTGCTCGTCGTCGCCCTCGCGCAGCGCCGCGCCGAAGCCCGTCACCTCGGCTTCGGTGATCCGCCGGAAGTCGGTGACGCCCTGCCGCTCGAGGTGGGCGGCGTAGCGGCGGAGGTCGCGCGCGTAGCTGTCCAGCGTGTTGCGGGCGGTCCCCCGCTCGACCGCCAGGTGATCGAGGTAGGCCGCGACCACCTGGGTCACCGGGAGACCGCCCGAGTTCGCCACGCGCGCCACCCTAGCCGGGTGACAGCGGTAGCGGAACGGTTACCGAGAGCGCTTCGCGAAGGTGTGGGGACGGTCTCGCCACTCCGCGTCGGCCGGGCGGGCAGCCGCCGCGCCCGTCAGCACCGCGTGCGCGGCGAGCACACCGGCGACGGTGGCGCCGTTGACCAGTTCCCCGGCCAGCGCCATGCGCACCGCCTCGGCGAGCGGCACCTTGTGCACCACGAGATCGGCTTCCTCGTCGTCGTGCCCCAGCTCCGCGCGGTCCACTTCGGACACCCCGCGGGCGAGGAACACCCGCACCACCTCGTCGGTGAACCCCGGCGACGCCGCGACGTCGACGAGCGTCTCCCAGCGCTCGGCCTCGACGCCCGCCTCCTCGACCAGCTCCCGCTTCGCCGCCTCCACCGGGGACTCGCCCTCGGCGTCGAGCAACCCGGCGGGCAGCTCCCAGATGCGGCGGCCCAGCGGGTGCCGGTACTGGTGGATCAGCGTCACCGCGCCCTCGTCGTCGACCGCGCAGATCGCGACGGCGCCGAGGTGCTCGACCACCTCGCGCTTGGCGACGGAGCCGCCCGGCATGCGCACGTCGTCGACCCGCAGCCCCACCACGTGTCCGATGTGGACGTCCTGGGAGGACACGACCTCGAACTCGTGCTCCCCCGGCGCCATCAGCGCACGCCCGTGGGCTCGGGCAGCTCGACCGGCAGCCGGTCGGCGGTGCGGTACTTGACGGCGGCGGCGATGAACGCGTCGAACAGCGGGTGCGGCCGGGTCGGGCGGCTCTTCAGCTCGGGGTGCGCCTGCGTGCCGACGAAGAACGGGTGCACCTCCTCCGGCAGCTCCACGAACTCCACCAGCCGGTCGTCCGGGGAGGTGCCGGAGAACACCAGGCCCGCGTCGGCCAGCTGCTTGCGGTAGAAGTTGTTGACCTCGTAGCGGTGCCGGTGCCGCTCGGACACGTTCGTGCTGGCGTAGGCCTTCGCCACCTGCGAGCCGGGCAGCAGCTTCGCCGGGTACGCGCCCAGGCGCATCGTGCCGCCCATGTCGCGCTCGCCCGCGATGACGTCCTTCTGGTCTGCCATCGTGGAGATCACGGCGTGCTTGGTGCCCTCGTCGAACTCCGCCGAGTTGGCGCCCTCGATGCCCGCGAGGTTGCGCGCCGCCTCGATCACCATGCACTGCAGGCCGAGGCACAGGCCCAGCACCGGGATGCCGCGCGTGCGGGCGTAGGTGATGGCGCCGATCTTGCCCTCGATCCCGCGCACGCCGAACCCGCCCGGCACGAGCACACCGTCCACATCGGACAGGGCCTGCGCGGCGCCGGACGGCGTGGTCGCGAGGTCGGAGGCGACCCACTTGATCTCGACCTTGGCGCGGTGGGCGAAGCCGCCCGCGCGCAGCGCCTCGGTGACCGACAGGTAGGCGTCGGGCAGGTCGATGTACTTGCCCACCAGCGCGATCCGGACGGTCTCGGACGGGTTGTGCACGCGGTCGAGCAGGTCGCCCCACACCGTCCAGTCCACGTCGCGGAAGGGCAGGTCGAGGCGGCGCACGACGTAGGCGTCCAGCGCCTCGCGGTGCAGCACCTTCGGGATGTCGTAGATGGACGACGCGTCGGGGCACGCGATGACGGCCTCGGTGTCGACGTCGCACATCAGCCCGATCTTGCGCTTGAGGTCGTCGGGCAGGTCGCGGTCGGCGCGGCACACCAGCGCGTCGGGCTGGATGCCGATGTTGCGCAGCGCGGCCACGGAGTGCTGGGTGGGCTTGGTCTTCAGCTCGCCGGAGGGGGCCAGGTAGGGCACCAGCGACACGTGCAGGAAGAAGCAGTTGTCGCGGCCGATCTCGTGCCGCACCTGGCGGCAGGCCTCCAGGAACGGCAGGGACTCGATGTCGCCGACGGTGCCGCCGACCTCGGTGATGACCACGTCGGGCCGCTGGCCGGTGCCGTCGGACTCCGCGACCGCCATGATGCGCCGCTTGATCTCGTCGGTGATGTGCGGGATGACCTGGACGGTGTCGCCGAGGTACTCACCGCGCCGTTCCTTGGCGATGACCTCGGAGTAGACCTGGCCCGTGGTGACGTTCGCCGATCCGGTGAGGTCGCGGTCGAGGAACCGCTCGTAGTGCCCGATGTCGAGGTCGGTCTCGGCCCCGTCCTCGGTCACGAACACCTCGCCGTGCTGGAACGGGTTCATCGTCCCGGGGTCGACGTTGAGGTACGGGTCGAGTTTCTGCATCGTGACCCGGAGGCCACGCGCGGTAAGGAGTTGACCCAGGCTCGAGGCCGTGAGTCCCTTACCCAGGGAGGAGGCGACGCCTCCGGTGACAAAGACGTACTTGGCTGTCCGCGGCTGAAGTCCCACGGGCTTCCACCTTATCGCACGAGGACCCGGACGCGCCGCTGCCTCGCCCACGTAGTTCGATGTGAGCAGGAACGATGCCCGAAGGAGAGGCCCCGTCGTGTCGGGAAACACCTGGACCGCCCCCACCGCCCCCGGCCCGCTGGACGCGAGCGTCCGCGTCCCCGGCTCGAAGTCGATCACGAACCGGGCGTTCGTGCTGGCGGCGCTGTCGGCGGCTCCGACGCTCGTGCGCAGGCCGCTCGACTCCCGCGACGCCCGGCTGATGCAGGGCGCGCTGACCGCGCTGGGCGGCGGCGTGGAGCGGCGCGGGGACGACGTCCTCGTCTCGCCGCTTGCGCCGGAGGGCACCGAACCGGCGTCCGTGGTGCTCGGCAACGCGGGCACGGTCGCGCGGTTCACCCCGGCGCTGGCGGGCCTGGGTTCGCGGCCGGTGCTGTTCGACGGGGACGAGGCGATCCGCCGCCGTCCCATCGCGCCGCTGCTGCGGGCGCTGCGTGACCTCGGCCTGGACGTCGAGGACGAGGGGCGCGGCGCGCCGCCGTTCACGGTGCGCGGGCACGGCGGGATCGCGGGCGGCAAGGTCGAGCTGGACTCCAGCGCGTCGAGCCAGTTCCTGTCGGCGCTGCTGCTGGCCGCGCCGGCGTTCGAGTCGGGCGTGACGGTGCGCCTGGTGGGCGACGCGCCGCCGAGCGAGCCGCACATCGCGATGACGCTGGACCTCTTGCGCCGCTTCGGTGCCGCGCCCGAACGGTCCGGTGTGGAGTTCCACGTGCCCGCGACGGCGTTGAGCTGCCCGGAGTACGAGGTGGAGCCGGACCTGTCGACGGCGGCCCCGTTCGTCGCCGCGGCGGCGGTCGCCGGGGGCACGGTGCGCGTCGAGGGCTGGCCGCAGCACACCACGCAGCCGGGTGACTGGCTGCGCAGCCTGCTGACCGAGCTGGGGCAGCGCGTGGAGCTGGACGAGACCGGCCTGACCGTCACCGGTACGGGCGAGGTCCGCGCCGCGCGGCTGGACCTGCACGAGGTCGGCGAGCTGACGCCGGTGGTCGCGGCGATGCTGTGCTTCGGCGACGGGCCTTCGGTGATCTCGGGCGTGGCGCACCTGCGCGGCCACGAGACCGACCGGCTGGCGGCGCTCGCGACGGAGCTGTCCGCGCTGGGCGCGGGGGTGACCGAGACCGCGGACGGCCTGGCGATCACCCCCGCCCCGCTGCACGGCGGCGTGTTCCACACCTACGAGGACCACCGGCTGGTGATGGCGGCGGCCGTGCTGGGCCTGCGCGTGCCGGGCGTGGAGGTCGAGGACCCGGAAACGGTGGGCAAGACGTTCCCCGAGTTCACGGCCACCTGGCAGGCGTTGCTGGGCTGACGCCTCAGCCGACGGCGGCCGGTCCGTGTGTCAGCGATGTTCCGTCGAAGGTCCAGGTCGTGACGGCGTCGTTGCCCGGGCAGCAGGACGGGTCGGATTCGGCGAAGAACTTCTCATGAGCCGTAATCCGGCCCGGCTCGATCTCGATGCTCTCCACGAACGGTTGCGCGAGCCCCGGCACACGCGGGTGGACCGCGGTGATCGCCCCGATCGACCGGTACACCCCGGAACTGCCGTCGAAGATGAGAAACCCTCGGCTGATGACGGCGCTTCCGCCAGCCCCTTCCGGCACGCAGTAGACGTCGATCCCGGCTTCCTCCAGACCGTCTCCTGTGAGGTCCCCGTAGGTGGGCCTGCGGTCGCCGAGGCCGTAGATGAGGTTGCCCCACTGTTCATCGACGACCGTGGCGGTGCCGTCGTGCAACTGCACTGGTTGCGGCGTGAGGCAGAGATCTCCCGGCACCACGGCTTCCGCCCAATCCACGGTCGCCAGGTCCAGCGGCGCGGGACCGGGGTTTTCCGTGTGGCCACATGCGGCCAGGACGAGCAGCAGGCTCGCTCCCAGGATCGCCCTGGTCATGACGATCCGGGCCTGCACTGCGATTCGCCCTGCAGTTCCGCACCCACGACGGGAGCGGAACGGGGCGGCTGTTGGTCGAACGAATCGTCGTCGACGTACAGTTTCGTCTTCGGGTTCCGGTGCCCCAGGGAAATCAGCGGTTCCTCCGGTGTACCCACCGAGTAGGTGTAGTGCTGACCGGAGACGATGTATTCGATTTCAAGCTCCCAGGCGTAGGAATGGCGACAGGAAAGAGCCCTCACCACGATCTGGGCCTGGTCGGTGCCCGAGACGGTGAAACCTGTGCCCAAGGGCTGTTTCTTCGGTGGTGCCACGGGTTCTTCCTGCACGCTCTGGACTCCTTTGTCCACTACGCGGCCGCCTTCATCGAGATGGGCTTCGAAAAGCCGGATGTCGATGCCGCCACAACCGCCCCCACCTGCGTTGAGGATCCAGGAGACCTCACTGTCGATCGTCCTGAAGATCTTCGTCCGCAACCCCACGACCTGGGCTGTACTCGCGTCCTTGGTCGCCAGCGCCACGGTCAGGTTCCCTTAGGAAATCGCTGCCGGTGATCCGATGAGGCCGTCCTGCATCGCGACGAGCGTTTTCTCGTCGCAGGCGTTCAAGGGTGGCCAAGCGACCCTGCTCGCGGCCAGCGGCTGGTACCCGAGAGCGCTGTCCAGCGGCGGGCGTACCCGCCTCAGCCGACGGCGTCGGCGAGGCGGTGCACCTGGTCGGCATCGGGCGACCAGCAGTACAGCATCACCTCGTCGGCGCCGAGTGCGGTGAACTCCGCCACCGCGGCGCGGATCGCGGCGGGGGTGGTGAGCATCCGCTCGGCGTTCTGCGCCGCGAAGTCGCCCGCGAAGCCGTAGTAGTCCACAATAGCCGCCTTCGCTTCGTCCACTGTGGACTCACCGCCGAGTGCGACGTTGACCTGTGCCACCATCTTCGGCTTCCCGGCGCGCCCCGCTTCGGCCCAGGACGTGCGGACGTGGTCGAACAGCCGTGCGGCCCAGGCGATCGGCGCCGCGCACAGGAACCCATCGCCCCAGCGCGCGACGCGGTCGAGAGCCGCTTCGGCGAAGGCGCCGAACAGCACCTCCGGACCGCCTTCGCGCGCGGGTGCGGGGCCGACCGGGCCTCCGGCCCAGATGTCGCGCATGATCTTCATCTGTTCGTCGAGCCGCCGACCACGCGTGCGCAGGTCGGCGCCCACCAGGTCGAACTCGTCGGCGCGGCCGCCGACACCGAGGCCGAGGGTGAACCGGCCGCCGGAGAGCCGGTCGAGGGTCGCGGCCTGCTTGGCGAGCAGGACGGGTTCGCGCAGCGGGGCGAGCAGCACCTCCGTCTGCAGCCGGACGCGGCTGGTCGCCCCGGCGAGCGTCGCGAGGGTGACGAGCGGCTCCGGGTTGTCGTACGTGAGCCGGTCGAGCAGGCCCAGTGTGGTGAACGGGCCTTCGTCGGCGCGACGGGCCCAGGTGAGCAGCGCTTCGGGACGGGCGATGGGCAGGCCGAGGCCTACGGACATGAGGAAACTCCCCCGTTTTCGAGCAGGACGGGTTGTCGTGCCGCCCCTCCTCGTCCCGCCTCGTGGCGGGTGCTCCGATTCTGCGGCGTCCTTCCGCGGAGCGTGGTTCAGTGGAGTGATCACGACGCTAGCAAAGGAGAGTTCCGTGTCGCCAAGGGTTTTCCGCTTCGGCCTGGTCGTCGGTCCCCGGCAGCCGGCGCCGGACTGGGCCGCGCTCGCCCGGCGGGCCGAGGACCTGGGGTTCTCGACCCTGCTCGTACCGGACGGTACCGGGGCCCTGTCCCCGTTCCCGGTGCTCGGCGGTGCCGCCACGGTGACCGAGCGCCTGCGGCTGGGCACGTTCGTGCTCGCCGTGCCGCTGCGCCCACCGGGTCTGATCGCCTGGGAGGCCGCCTCGCTCGACCGGTTCTCCGGGGGCCGGTTCGAGCTGGGCCTGGGCGCGGGGCGGCCGGACGCGGCCCGCGACGCGGAGGTGGTCGGCGTCCCGTTCGGCACGGCGGGCGAACGGGTGCGGCAGGTCGCGGAAACCGTCGACACCGTCGACCGGTTGTACGCCGAAGGCACCTTCGAAGGCAGGCGTCCCCCGGTGATGATCGCCGGAGGCGGTGACCGGCTGCTGTCGGTCGCAGCGCAGCGGGCCGACATCGTGGCGGTGCACGCGGACGGCAGCGAACGCGGCCTCGGCGAGAAGCTGCGGCTCGTGCGGGACGTGGCCGGGAACCGCTTCGACGCGCTGGAGCTGAGCGTCAACGTCTTCCACATCGGTGACGGGGAGATGTCCCCGCTGGTGCGCCTGTTCGGCATCGATCCCGCGACCGCCCAGGACAACCGCCACGTCTCCGTGCTCAACGGCGACACCGCCACGGTGATCGACACGCTGAAGCGCCGGCGCGACGAATTCGGCGTCTCCTACGTGACGATCAACGCCGCCACGCTGGAGACCGCCGCTCCCGTGGTGGAAGCCCTGTCCGGGACCTAGAGCAGCCGCAGCTGCGTCTCGCGTGGCCGGGCCTTCGGCACCACGTCCCCGATCCGCTGCACGCCGTCCCCGAGGTCGGCGAAGAACCGGGACACGGCGGCCGGGCGCCCGGCCCGCGACGCGGCGTGGCTGAGGTAGAGGTGCCGCTGCGCCCGCGTGATCCCGACGAACAGCAGCCGCCGCTCCTCCGCCAGTTCCTCCTCCGCCGGCTCGGTTCCCGGCCACCGCAACGGCAGCAGCCCGTCCTCGCAGCCGACGACGAACACGACCGGGAACTCCAGCCCCTTGGCCGCGTGCAGGGTCAGCAGCGACACGCGGTCCGCCCGCGGGTCCCACGTGTCCACCTCGACGCCCAGCGACAGCTCCGTCCGGAACCGCGCGAGGTCGTCCCCGCACTCCAGCGCCAGCGGGGTCAGCAGGTCGACCGCGGTGTGCACCTCGGCCTCCTCCGCGCCCCGCCCGAGCACGACGTCCGCGGCGCGCCGCACCCGGTCCAGCACGGTACCGCCCGCGTACGCGAGTTCGGCGAGGATCTCCTCGACGCCCGGCCGTTCCGCGAGCCGGTCGTGGGAGCGCTTCTGGAACGGCAGCCCGGCCTGCGTGAGCGCCTCCACCACCGCCCGCGCCTGCCGGTCCGTCCGGTACAGCACCGCGAAGTCCGAGAAGTCGAGCCCCTGACTGCCGTCGCCGACGACGCGCCCGCTGTCGAGCGAGTGGAACGACGCGCCGCCGAGCAGCTGGTCGATCGTGCGGGCGACGAACGCGCCCTCCGCGCGCTCGTCCGCGGCGTGGTGCACGCCCACGAGCGCGTCGCCGTGTTCGCCCATCGGCCGCAGCTCCCGCCCCGGCACGAGCGTGCCCGGCTCGATCGCCTTCAACGCCGTGCCGAGGATGTGCGGGTTGGACCGGTAGTTGCGCGTCAGCTGGACCGTGCGCGCCGACGCGAAGTCCTGCCGGAACCGCAGGAAGAACCCGACATCGGCGCCGCGGAACCGGTAGATCGCCTGGTCCGGGTCGCCGATCGCGGTCAGGTTCCCGTCCGGCGGCGCGAGCAGCCGCAGCAGCCGGTACTGCTGTTCATCCACGTCCTGGTACTCGTCGACGGCGATCCACCGGAAGCGCTCGCGGTAGGCGGTGACGAGCGCCGGATCGGCCTCCAGCAGGGCGACCGGCAGCGCGACGAGGTCGTCGAAGTCCACGAGATCCTGCTGCCGCAAGGCTTTCGTGTACCGCTCGGCGAGTTCGTCCGGCGTTCCCGTGCGGCGGGTGCGGGACAGCTCCGCGAGCGCGCGTCGCGCACCGGCCTCGTCGCCGGTGACCTCGGCGAGCACGGCGAGCTGCCGGGCGTGGTCGGCGATGCCGAAGTCCGCGCTCAGCCCCGCCCGGTCGTGCTGCTCCCGCAGGATCCGCACGCCGAGCGAGTGGAACGTGGCGATGGTCAGGCGCGGCGCGTGGTCCGGCACGAGCGCGGCGAGCCGCTCGGCCATCTCTTCCGCGGCCCGGCGGGTGAACGTGATCGCGAGGCACTGTTCCGGCGGGACGTCGCGTTCGGACACCAGGTGCGCCAGCCGGTGCGTCAGCGTCCGCGTCTTGCCGGTGCCCGGGCCCGCGATGATCAGCAGCGGTCCCCCGCCGCTGCCCGCGGCGGCGCGCTGGTCGGGGTCGAGGCCGTCGAGCAACCCGCCGTTGTCCGGCGCGGCGGGCCGGGCTTCCGGCGCGCTCACCGGCGCCGCCACCGGTTTCCGCGCGGGCTTGGCGGGTTCCTCGGGCGTGGCGAACAGCCCGTCGTCGAACAGGCCGATCGTCGTCGAGCGCTTGATCTCCGCCGGGTCGAACAGCCGGATCACGCCGTACTCGCCGTCGTACCCGGCCTCGCGGATCACCTCGCCACGCCGCAGCCGGCGCACCGCCTCCCCCAGCAGCGGCGACCGCGTTTCGAGGTCCTCGGCCGGCACGTCCCGCAGGATCGTCAGCTCCGGTCCGAAGGTGGCCGTGAGCTTGTCGATCTCGCCGAGCACCTTCTTGCTCTTCGGTCCCACGCCGAGGATCTCGCTCATGATCTCCGGCAGCGGCACGAGGTTTTCGAAGGCGGCCGCGCCTGGCGGCCGCACGGGTGCGGGCCGGTCGGCGAGGTCCTCGACGCGACTGAGGACGCCGACGGTAAGCGCTTTCCCGCACTCCGGGCACCGGCCGCCGTGTGCGCGGGTCTCCTCCGGCTCCATCCGCACCCCGCACTTGCGGTGCCCGTCCACGTGGTACTTCCCCTCCTCGGGGAAGAACTCCAGCGAGCCCGCGTGCCCGTTCCCGGTTTCCAGCGCGCGTTTCACCGCGAAGTAGTCGAGCTCGGTGTCGAACAGCGTCGCCTCACGGCCGAGCATCGGCGGGGAATGCGCGTCGGAATTGCTGACCAGCCGGTACTTGTCGAGGCCCGAAACGCGCCAGTTCATCTCGGGATCGCTGGACAGACCGGTCTCCAGCGCGAAGACGTGTCCGGCGAGATCGGCGTAGCAGTCCTCGATCGCGTCGAAGCCGGATTTCGAGCCCAGCACGGCGAACCACGGGGTCCACACGTGCGCGGGCACGAGGTAGGAACCGGCGCCGCTTTCGAGCGTGATCTCCAGCAGGTCGCGGGAATCCAGCCCGAGGATCGGGCGCCCGTCGGAGCCGAGGTTGCCGATGCGGCCGAGCTTGCGGTTGAAGTTCCCGGCCGCCTCGAAGTCCGGCACGTAGACCAGGTGGTGCACCTTGCGGGTGCGCTCGTCCCGTTTGTAGATCGTGGAGATCTCGACCGAGAGCATGAACCGGACATCCGCCGCCGCGCACGTCGGTGGCAGCCGGCGGCGGATGTCCGCGTCGAGGTCCGCACGCAGCCGGAACAGCCCCGGCTCGGCCGGTTCGAGGTTCTCCCGCAGGTGCTCGAACCAGGCGGGATGGGTGAAGTCACCCGTGCCGACGAGTGCGATGCCCTTGCGCCGCGCCCACCACGTCAGGTGTTCGAGGTCGCAGTCGCGGCTGCACGCGCGGGAGTACTTCGAGTGGATGTGCAGGTCGGCAACAAAACGCACCCGCGGCATCTTGCCAGAAAGCGCTTGCTAGCCACCCACGTGCTCGGCCAGGAACCGGCGCAGCGGTTTCGGCGCCCGCCCGGTGAGACGCTGGACGGTGCCGGTCACCCGGTCCTCGCTGCCGTGCCGGATGTCCTCGTCGAGCGCGGCGAGCGCCGCCGCGAAGTCCTCGGGATACCCGGCCTCGGTGAACCGACGTGCCAGTTCCGGCGCGGTCACGTCGATGTGCCGCACGGGAACGCCGGTGACCTCGGTGTAGATCGCGGCGGCCTCGGCGTAGCTGACCGCTTCCGGCCCCGTGATCACGTGGTCGGTGTTCTCGCAGTCGTCGGCCAGCAGCAACGCCGCCGCGCACGCCGCGATGTCGGCGGGATCCACGAACGCGACCCGCCCGTCGCCGGTGGCCGTCACGATCTCACCCCGCTCGCGGATGCCGTTCGCCACGGGGTGGTCCCCGACGAAGTTCCGCATGAACCACGACGGCCGCAGCACGGCGAACTCCGGCATGATCTCCCGCACGGCCTGGTCGACCCGGCCCAGCCCGGGGTCGCCGGTCCGGACCGCCGATGAGCTGAGCAGCACGGTCCGCCGGACGCCGGCCTCCCGCGCGCGTGCCAGGAACGGCCGCACGAGGGGTTCCGGCTCGGCGACGCCGACCGGCGCGACGAGGTAGAGCCGTTCGACGCCATCGAGCGCGGCCGCGTGGGTCTCCGGGTCGGACCAGTCGAAACCGCTCCTCCGGCTGGCCGCGCGCACGGTCGCGCCCGCTTCCGTGAGCAGTCCGGTAAGCGGTTTCCCGGTGTTGCCGGTCGCCCCGGTCACGAGCACCTTCACGCTGCCCCCTCCTGCATCGCCGTCAGCTCGTCCAGCCGCCCGAGGGCGTGCCCGACGGCGAGCGGGCTCCAGTAGTCGCGGAACAGCTCGATGCCCTCGGGACCGACCTTGACCACGTTGATGTAGCGCATCCGGTACGGCCGTCCGGTGGCGCGCACCGTGCCGTCGACCTCCCACTCGACGATCAGCACGTCGGGATCGGTGGTCTCGTACCGCGTCTGCGCCACGATCCCGGTCAGGTCGATCTCGTCCACGTTGCCCATCAGGTACTCGCGGATCTGGTCGCGGCCCCGCAGCGTCGGCCAGCCGGGCGGCGCGAAGGGGAACTCGATGACCCCGTGACCGGCGAACACGTCGGCGAACCCGGCCATGTCGTGCGCCAGCAACCGCTCGTGGAGCCGGTCGACGGCTCCGTGCGCGCGCTGGCGCCGGTCCTGCACGGAGAGGTAGGCGTTCACAACTCCTCCGGAATGGTCGAAACGGTATCGTCCCGACCAGATTACCTCACCGGAACGCCTTCACCACCAGGTCGGCGACCTGGTCCAGGTACTCCGCCGTCACCGGCTCCCGGCGGACGTGCAGCCGCCAGAACACCGGCGCCGCGAACACGTCCAGCGCCAGCTCGCGGTCGAGGTCGGCGGGCAGCTCGCCCCGCTCGATCGCCCGCTCGACGATGCGCAGGCCGTGCGCCCGCCGCGGCTCGCCGAGGTGCTCGGTCAGCGCGTGCCCCAGCGCCTCGTTCTGCCGCGCCACGCCGAGCAGGTCGACGAAGATCGGCCCGAGCCGCGGGTCCTCGAACCACACCTGCACCGCGTCGAGCAGCGCGCGGACGTCCTCCCGGAACGAGCCCTTGTCCGGCACGTCCGCGAGCGGAACACCCAGCGCCGCGACGATACTCACGGCCATTTCGAGCTTCGAGGGCCAGCGGCGGTACAGCGCACTCTTGCCCACCCCGGCGCGGCGCGCCACGGCATCCATCGAAAGGCCCCGGTAGCCCTTTTCGGCCAGCTCGTCGAGCGCGGCGTCGACGATCGAATCGGTCAGGTCCTGGCGCAGTACGGCGGCCCCGGTCGGGGTCCGGCGCTTGGTCGGCTCCATGGACGGCGATTCTACCTCTGGACAGGACCGTACCGTCCTCTCTAAACTCGTCGGGACGATACGGTATCGACCTGCTTAACAACGGCAGGCCTGCGGCTCCCTCTCATCCCCCTTCTTTCTCCGGAAGGTCGCCCATGAGTGTCCCGCGTCAAGAATCTGGCTCAGTTTTCTTGGATGAAAGTTGTGCTTGTTGATC
>NZ_BAABIB010000145.1:0-111947 GCF_039542405.1 Amycolatopsis dongchuanensis | reverse complement strand
GGGTCAGGGTGGCGTTAGGGTGGGACACGAAGGCCTCCAGTCGGTGAAGCGGTTCCCCGACAGCTCCACTTCACATCCGGAGGCTTTCACCTGTCTGCACGACAGGCCGTCACCAGTCACCTCAACCCGGGACAACGTCCCTGGACATCACAGCTAGACCGCGCTACCACGGCCTCGACCGGCGGAGGCGGCGCAAGCGCTTGCGGGATGGCAGCGTGCCGACCGATCGACCGCGGAAGAACTCGTCCCCCAGCGGGCACGACCGTCACCCCTCCTCCCGGCCCCACGGCTGGATCCCCCGCGAATCGGGCCAGGATTCGGCTGCTGCCATGAGTTCGAAGGCCTTCGCGCCGTCCAGGTGTTCTCTGATGATGTCGGCGTGGCCGGCGTGCCTCGCCGTCTCCTGGATCAGGTGCAGCAGGACCCACCGCAGCGACCAGGCTTCGACCTCCACCGGGAACCACGGGGCCGCGCGGGGCACCGGCACGGGATGGCCCAGATCCGGGATGCCGGCCACCACCTCCTCCGTTTCGCGGCCCACCTGACCGTACTCCGCCAGTACACTATCCAGCGTTTCGTCGCTCGTCAGTTCGAAATCACCCGACTGGTCCGGTGGTCTGCGTTGCAGCACCCTCGCCATCCACCCCCGCTCCGTCCTCGCCGCGTGTTTCAGCAGGCCGCCGATGCTCAAAGCGCTTGCGGTGGGCCGAATCCGCGCCTGCTCGTCGGTGAGGCCGTGCGCCGCGAGACGCAGGACGTACCGCTGCTGGGCCAGGAAGGCGAGCAGGCCTTCGCGTTCGTCGCGGACCGGGTGGACGTGCACGGGCATTTCCGGGCTCCTCTCTGAGGTGGTTTTGGGGGGATCATGCCAGGGGGTACTGACAATTCGGGGAATTGTCCTGGGGCACAACGGAATTCGCGCCTCCCGGGTCACCGCGCCGTGTGAAGCTCATCGCACGCGCTCGCGCCCGCCGGTGTCCCGGTGTCACGCTGGACTTCCCAGATCCACGACCCGGGGACCCGGCGAGGGCCTCGAGGGAAGGTTGGTCGACGACGATGTCCACCCCGACTGGTGAGACCGCCGCGCCCTACGGCAGCGGCGTCCAGCGGAGCGCACCCGCCAGGAAGGTGCGCATCCACCACCTCCAGGAGCTCAAGGACCGCGGCGAACCGTGGCCCATGCTCACCACCTACGACATGTACACCGCCGAACTGTTCGACGAGGCCGGGATCCCCGTGCTGCTCGTCGGGGATTCGGCCGCCAACAACGTGTTCGGCTACGAGACCTCCCTGCCGGTCACGGTCGACGAGCTGCTGCCACTGGTCCGCGCGGTCACCCGCGCGGCCAAGCGGGCACTCGTGGTGGCGGACCTGCCGTTCGGCTCGTACCAGCTCTCCCCCGAACAGGCGCTCGCGACCGCGGTGCGGTTCATGAAGGAGGGCCTCGCGCACGCGGTGAAACTCGAAGGCGGACGGCGGTTCGCGCCGCACGTCGAAGCGCTCACCACCGCCGGCGTCCCCGTGATGGGGCACATCGGGTTCACCCCGCAGAGCGAACACAACCTCGGCGGCTACCGGGTGCAGGGCCGCGGCGACGCCGGTGACGCGCTGGTCGCCGACGCGCTCGCGCTACAGGAGGCCGGGGCGTTCGCCGTGGTGATGGAGATGGTGCCCGCCGAGGTCGCCAAGCGGATCACGCACGAGCTGAAGATCCCGACGGTCGGCATCGGCGCCGGGCCCGATTGCGACGCGCAAGTGCTGGTGTGGCAGGACATGGCGGGCCTGCGGCGCGGCAAGGCGCCCCGGTTCGTCAAGCGCTACGCCGACCTCGCCGGGGTCCTTTCCAGCGCGGTCACGGCGTTCGCGGACGAGGTGCGCCGCGGCGAGTTCCCCGCGCCGGAGCACGCCTTTCACTGACCGCGGCGCCTGAACCGCTCGGCGAGCTGGGGGTCGTTCTCCCACCACAGACCCGAACCGGCGTCCTCCTGCTCGTCGAGCGTGCGGTCGATCTCCTTCGCCTGCCGGTCGTCGTCACGCATCCAGCGCGTGAACAGCGCGCCGACGAACGGCAGGCCGGCGAGGTCGCCGCCGATCCACAGGATCCCGGCGCCGACGATCTGGTCGGTGCGCAGGTCGGGACCCCACGTGCGGGCCAGCGCGTGGTAGTAGCCCGCCGCCCGCAGCGGCCCGAGCCACAGCACGAGACCGAGCGCGGCGTCGACGACGACCTCGGCGAAGCTGATGCCGAACGACACCAGGTGGTGGTCCTCACGCGGCGTCGGATCGAGCCGCAGCCGCGTCCAGAAGTAGCAGAACCCGCAGCACACCAGCAGGAGCCGGACCAGCTCGTCGATCGCTCCGTGCCGCAGCGTCAGCTCGTACAGCGGCGTCAGGTAGATCAGGAACGGCGGCACGATCAGCAGGACCGTGATCACCAGCGGGAACGTGAGCGCCCGCGCGACGGTCCCGCGTCCGATCCGGCGCAGCCGGTCCGCGAACGGCACCGTCGCGAGCACGAGCGTCAGCGGGGCGCCCAGCGCCAGCAGCAGCGGGGTGACCATCAGCAGCACCACGACCTGCAGTGCCCGCACCCAGAACAACGCGTCGTCGTACACGCCGAGGAACGAGCACGTCAGCAGCAGGACCGTGGCCAGCCCCGCGAGGAACGCCGTGGTCCTGCCGCGCGGCCACGCCGGGACCCGGCGCGCGGCGAACAGGTAGCCGCCGCCGAGCAGCAGGACGAAGACGATCGCCGGGACGTCGGGCGTCCAGGCCGTGAGGATCCGCCCCCAGGAAAGCGGGACGGTCATACCAGGAAATATCCCAGGCTGGCGATTCCGGCGACCACGCAGTAAATCGCGAACGGGGTCAGCGTGCGCGTCTCGAAATACGAGGTCAGGAATCGGACGGCGATATACGCGGCGACACCCGCGACAATGCTGCCGACGAGCGCGGGGCCGAGTGACGCGCGGTTTTCCTCGGTGAACAGCGAAGGCATCTTGAGCACCCCCGCGGCGAGGATCACCGGCGTGGCGAGGAGGAACGCGAACCGGGCCGAGTCCTCGTGGCTCAGGCCGCGGCGCAGGCCCGCCACCATCGTGATGCCGGAGCGGCTGATCCCGGGGAAGAGCGCCAGTATCTGGGCCGCGCCGATCAGCACGGCCTCGCCGACGCCGAGCCTGGACAGCCGCCGGTCCGACGCCTCCTCGACGCTGATGGCCCGCATCGGCATGGTGACCTCGGCGGAGAAGTCGATCGTCTGTTCGGCGGCGGCCGGCACCGGCGGCGCTTCCTGCTTCGCCCGGCCGAACCGTTCCACCGCGAGCAGGACCGCGCCGTTGAGCGCGAGGAAGATCGCCGTGGGCACGGGTTTGCCGAGGAAGTTGCGCAACGCGCTTTCCAGCAGCAGCCCGGCGATGCCGACCGGGATGGTGGCCAGCACGAGCAGCCAAGCGAGCCGCTGGTCGGGGTCGGCGACCTCACGGTCGCGGATGGAGGTCCACAGCCCGCGCACGATCCGCACCCAGTCGCGGCGGAAGAACACGACGAGCGCGAGCGCCGTGGCGACGTGCATCGCGACGAGGACCGCCAGGTACGGCGAGTCCTTGCCCATGCTGAGGTCCTGCGCCCATTTCCCGCCGATCCACGCGGGCAGCAGAATGCTGTGCCCGAGACTGGACACCGGGAACAATTCCGACACACCCTGCAGGGCGCCGACGACAATTGCCTCGAAATATGTCACTGCGGACATTGAGGACCTTTCGGGGAAGGCGAAGCGGTATTCCGCGTCGAACGTACCTGACCCGAAGGGGAACACCCTGTGAGGCGGGAGCCGGAGGTCCGGCAGAGTGGTGCGGTATGGACGCCCTTTACCCGCCGTTGAGGCCCTACGACAGCGGCCTGCTGGACGTGGGCGACGGCAACCGCGTGTACTGGGAGGTCTGCGGCAACCCCGAGGGGAAGCCCGCGGTCGTGCTGCACGGCGGTCCCGGCGCGGGGACGTCACCGTTGTCACGACGGCACTTCGACCCGTCGGCTTACCGGATCGTGTTGTTCGACCAGCGCGGCGCGGGGCGCAGCGTGCCCTCCATCACCGCCCCGGAAACCGATCTCGCGGTGAACACCACGTGGCACCTGGTGGCGGACATGGAGCGCCTGCGGGAACACCTCGGCATCGAGCGATGGCTCGTGTTCGGCGGTTCGTGGGGCGCGACGCTCGCACTGGCCTACGTCGAGACGCATCCGCGGCGGGTGTCCGAAATGGTGCTGCGTGGGGTGTTCACGGTGCGGCAGCGCGAGCTGGACTGGCTCTACCGCGGCGGCGCGGCGCAGCTGTACCCGGAGTATTGGGCTGAGTTCCTCGAGCCCCTCCCGCCTGAGCGCCGGGACGATCCGCTGGCCGGGTACGCGGAACTGCTCGCCGATCCCCGCACCCGCGAGGCCGCCGCGGTCGCGTGGAGCAGCTGGGAGGGCTCGATCGGCACCCTCATCCCGGACGAACGGCTCCGGAACGCGCACCGGGAGCCGGGGTTCGCGCTGACGTTCGCGCGCGCCGGGGTGCACTACTTCACGCACGGCGCCTGGCTGGAGGAGGGCCAGTTGATCCGGGACGCCGGGCGGCTGGCTGGCATCCCGGGGTTCATCGTGCAGGGGCGGTACGACGTCGTGTGCCCGCCGGCGACGGCCTACGAGCTGTACCAGGCTTGGCCGGGCGCGCGGTTGTGCCTGGTCAACAACGCGGGGCACGCCGTGACGGAACCGGAAACGCTGAAGCAGCTCCGCGTCGCGACGGACGAGTTCCGACGGTCAGAGCACCGCGCTTAGTTCGGCGTGTGCCGCGACCAGCGAAGGCCCGTACCAGGTCAGGTACCGCCCGGACACCAGCACGTACGGCACGCCGGGGAACGCCTCGGGCCCGTCCTCCGCGGTGAACAGGTACGGCTCGTCGGGCAGCACCAGCAGGTCCGCGGCCCCCTCGGCGAACCACGACCGCAGTTCGTCGAGCTTCGGGCGCGGGTACCGGTCGGCCTCCGAGCCGTACACAATGGACACTCCCAGCCGGCGCAGCACGTCGCCGCCGAACGTGTCCCGCCCGAGGATCACCCAGGGCTTCCGCCACACCGGCACCACGGCCCGGCGCCGCACCGGCCGCGTCTCGCGCCACAGCTCCTCCGCCTCGACGAGCCAGCGCGGCTCGTCCACGTCGAAGGCCTGGGTCAGCAGGCGCCGCAGGGACGCGAGCGCGTGCGGCACCGTCGCGGGTGCCTCGGTGACCCACACCGGGAACCCGTTGGCACGCAAGCGTTCCACGTCCTCGGGCCGGTTCTCCTCCGAGTTGGCCAGCACGAGGTCCGGGCTCAGCTCGAACACCCTGTCGAGCTTCGGGTACTTGGAACCCCCGACCCGGGTAACGTCCAAATCGGACGGATGCGTGCAGTAGTCCGTCGCACCCACCAGCACGCCCGGCACCGTGGTCGCCACCGCCTCCGTCAGCGACGGGACCAGCGACACCACCCGCTCCGGGAGCCCGCGCAGCGGCACGTCCTCGCCGAGGTCGTCGAACAGCGTCATCGCAGCCGTTCCACCAGCACATCCCCGTGGCACGGCTGCGGCGCGCACCAGCAGCCCAGCGCCCGGCCCTTCAGCTCCCCGAGCCGCGCGAGCAGGTCCTCCCGGCCGTCGAGGTACTCGCGGTAGTGCCGCACCATCGCCTTCCGGTCCTTCTTCGCCTCACGCACGAACGGGTTCGCGAAGTCCGACTCCGGCCACGAGTGCCGCGGCCCGGCGTGCCCGATGTACGTGAGCAGCCCCTGCTCGACCAGCCAGGGCACGAGGTGCTTGTGCGGGCCGGACTTGCGCACGTTGACCACCACGGCCTCCCCCGCCTGCACCCGCTCGGCCAGCTTCCGCTCCGCGTCCGTCCACTTCTCCATCGCTCACGCCCGTTCGAAAGACACCTTGCGCCTGCCGACGTCCACCCCGGTGAGCCGGACCGTGATCCGCTCCCCCTCGGGCAGGTTCGCGCCCGCGCACTTGCCGGTCACCGGCGGGTCCTCGACGAGGATCTCCGCGCGGGCGTCGTCCGCACGCAGCACGACCGCCTCGAACGTACCGCCGATCCGCTCCGCCAGCAGCCAAGCCTCGACCTGGTCGATGCACGCCCGTTCGACCCGCGCGGCGAGCCCGTCCGAGGTGCCCATCAACGACGGCACCACAGGCAGCGCGGCCCGCGTCCACTCCGGCACCGGCCGCCCCGCCGTCACGGCGAGGCAGACCTCGGCGGTGAACCGGTCGACGAGCCGCCTGATCGGCGCCGTGACGTGCGTGTACGGCGCGCCGATGCCCGCGTGTGCCGTCGAGGGCGGCAGCTCGCCGTCGAACGCCGTGTACCCCGCTCCGCGCAGCAGCCGAGTCGTGCACGCGTAGAGCGCCATCGACTCCGGTCGCGTCGGGTCCAGGCCGGCCAGCATCTCGGCCACCCCGGTTTCGGCGGGCCAGTCGATGCCGAGCGCGTGCGCGGAGCGCCGCAGCCAGTCGATCGAACCCTGGTCCGGATCGGGCAGCGTGCGCAGCACCCCGATCCCGGCCTCGATCATGATCGACGCCGCCGCCATCCCGGTCAGCAGCGAGATCTCCGCGTTCCACGCGTCCACGTCGTTGCGGGGGCGCTTGCCGAGCCGCCACGCGCCGACGTCACCGTTCACGATCTGCTCGGGCAGCTGGAGTTCCACCGCGCCCCGCGCCACCGCGAGCTGCCGCCGCAGCCTGCCCAGCGCGGGCAGCGCCTCGACCGACGGGTGCGCGCGGCCGGCCTCCAGCGCCGCCTGGACCGTGTCGTAGTCGAACTGCTCGACCGAGCGCACCAGCGCCCGCCGCACCCGCGTGGCCGTCGGCTCGCCGCGGGAGTCGAGGTCGATCGTCCACAGCACGGCGGGCCGGACCGCGCCGGGCAGCAGGCTCGCCGCCCCTTCGGACAGCACCGGCGGGTGCAGCGGCACGGCGCCGTCCGGGAGGTAGATCGTCTGGCCGCGGCGGCGGGCTTCCCGGTCGACGGGGCCGCCCGGGACCACGAAGGCGCCCAGGTCGGCGATGGCGTAGTCCACCCGGAACCCGTCGCCACGGCGGGTGAGCACCATCGCCTGGTCGAGGTCCTTGGCGCCGGGCGGGTCGATGGTCACGAACGGCAGCGCCGTGGCGTCCTCGCGGCCGGCGTCGCTCGCCGTCACCGCTTCGGCCTCCGCCAGCACGTCGGCGGGGAAGGACTCCGGCAGCTCGAACTCGGCGCGCAGGTGACCGAAGCCCCCGTCCGCCGTGGGTGAGCCGGCCGCCGAGCGAGGCACGTTCCCACCCTAACCCGGATCGCCGGTCTTGATCCCCCGTTCGGGACTGGGCCACCCGGGTGTATCTTCGCCCATCTGGTACTGAAAATCGATATCGTTTTCGGGATGGAGAGATCGTCGTGAAGGTCGCCTTCGTGGGCAAGGGAGGCAGCGGGAAGACCACGTGCGCGTCCCTGTTCGCCGCCTACCTCGCCGTCGCCGGAAAACCCGTGCTCGCCATCGACGCGGACATCAACCAGCACCTGGCGGTCGCGCTGGGGGCGAGCGAGGCGGAGGCCGCCGCGCTGCCGACGCTCGGGGAGCACCTGCCGCTCATCAAGGACTACCTGCGGGGCGACAACCCGCGCATCCCCAGCGCCGACGCCATGATCAAGACGACCCCGCCGGGACGCGGCTCGCGGCTGCTCCGCCCGTTCGAGGACAACCCGATCACCGACGCGTGCTTCCGCCAGGTCGGCGGCGTGCGGCTCGGCGTCACGGGCCGCTTCGAGGAGGACGACCTCGGCGTCGCCTGCTACCACTCCAAGGTCGGCGCGGCCGAGCTGCTGCTGAACCACCTGGTCGACGACCGCGACGAGTACGTCGTGATGGACATGACCGCGGGCGCCGACGCCTTCGCCTCGGGGCTGTTCACGCGCTTCGACGTGACGTTCCTGGTGTGCGAGCCGACGCTGCGCAGCGTCGGCGTGTACCGGCAGTACGCCGACTACGCCCGCGACTTCGGCGTGCGCCTGGCCGTCGTCGGCAACAAGGTCACCGACGACGAGGACGTGGCCTTCCTGCGCACGGAGCTCGGCGACGACCTGCTGTGCTGGCTGCGGGCGTCGGGGCACGTGCGGGCCGCGGAACGCGGCAGGGCCCGGCCGATCGGCGCGCTGGAGCCGGAGAACCTGGCGGCGCTGGGCGCTCTGCTGTCCACTGTGGATTCCGTCGAGCGCGACTGGGCGCGCTACCACCGCCAGGCGGTCGAGTTCCACCTGCGCAACGCCCGTTCCTGGGGCAACGACCGGGCCGGCCGGGACCTGGCCGAGCAGGTCGACCCCGAGTTCGTCCCCGGCCCGATGGCCGGGTCTTCGGTAACCGAGTGAGAAGGAGAAACCGTTGTCACTGGACGTACCCGCCGCGTTGCTGGAGCGCGCCGAGTCAGGTGAAGTGACCGATGCCGAGTTCGTCGCCTGCGTGCGCGACTCGCTGCCCTACGCGTGGCAGATCATCAGCGAGGTGGCGGCCGGCCTCGAGCACGCCGACTTCGCCGACCACGCCACCCCGCCGCCGAGCGAGGCGGAACGCGGTCAGCTGCTCCGCGCGCTGGCGTCGGACGCGATCCGGGGCGGCCTGGAGCGCCACTTCGGCATGAAGCTGGCGTTCCAGAACTGCCACCGCGTCGCCGCCTTCCGGCCGTCCGCCGTGGACGGCGAGGGCTACCGGGAGTTCATCTCGCCCGCCGGGCAGCTGCGCAACCAGAGCCCGGAGCTGCGGGACTGCTGAGCGCGATCCGGTGCCCCGGCCGTCGCCGGGGCACCGGTCGTTCAGTCCCAGTCGGCGTCCTGCTTGTCCGCCTGCTTGGTCCGCTCCCTGGCGATCTCCAGCGCGCGGCGGGCCGTCGCCTCGTCCGGGTAAGGGCCGAGGAGGTCGATCGAGCGGGAGCGTTCGAGGTGCTCCACCTCGCCGGTCCTGGTGTTGTAGTACCAACCCTGGTCGGGGTTCGCGTCCTTCATGGCTTCGAGCTTCGCAGGTCGGCCGCCCGCTGTCATGCCGTCGGTCAGGGGCGGTAGCGGTACGGCAGCTCGGTGGGCTGCCCGGTCGGGCCGAACTGGGCGGGCTCGTCGGCGTACTCGTCGAACCAGCCGCGCTCGCTCACCGGGATGCCGCGGGGTGGGGTGTCGGTTTCGTCCGGGGCGGGGGCCTGCTCCTCCGGCCGCAGGCCGGGTTCCTCGGCGACGGCCTCGGCGGGCGGCTCCGGCTGCCGCGGCGGCCGCGCGGCGGGCTCGGGCAGCGGCGGCACCGGCTGCGTCGAGGCGGTCGGCGTCGTCCGCCAGACCGGGGCGGGCGGGATGTTCATGGGGACCGCGCGGGGACGTTCGGGCGCCGGGGCGGCGGGCTCGGCGGGCTTGCGGCCCCGGGGCGGGATCGGGTCGAGCACCGACACCAGCACGCGCGTGTTCTCCGGGTCCTCCACCTTCCGGCCGCTGCGCTCGCGGTACACCATGTCGCCGTCGGCGTCGATCTCCACGAGGTAGCCCGCCTCGGCGAGCTGCTCCTCGTCGAGGTCGACCAGGTTCTCGTACCGCGACGGCACCACGCGGTACACCGGCCACGACAGGTTCCCGTGCGCCTGGTGGAACTGCGCCAGCAACGCCGACATCTGCTGCTGCCACGGCAACGACATGCCCTCGGCGAGCGACCGCGGCAGCACGACGTAGTTGTCGTCCACCCCGGGCCAGCCCGGCGCCAGGTAATCGGCCAGCGGGGTGCTCGACGCGGGGCGCACGGCCGAACGCGGCGGCGGGACAGGAGCGCCGAACAGCTCGGCCGGGTCCTTCCCGGCCTTGGACCGCTTCCCGAATTTCTTAGCCACGAGCCTCTCCGTTGCGTCACACACCCGGCCGCACGGCCTGCGGCACGAGCTCGTCCTCGTCGAACGACACCGAGCGGACGTGCACCGGCACGCCGGTCTGCTGGGCCTCCACTATCTTCCCACCGCCCAGGTACATCGCCACATGGTGAATCGTGTTCGGGTTCGACGGGTCGTAGGCCCAGAACAGCAGGTCACCGGGCTGGGCGTCCCGTACGGGCAGCATCGCGCCGTCGTGGTACTGGTCGCGCGACACCCGGTCCAGCGTGATGCCCGCGGCCTCGTACGAGCGCAGCATCAGCCCGGAGCAGTCGTACGAGTTCGGCCCCGTCGCACCCCACACGTAGGGCTTCCCCTGCTCCCCCAGCGCGAACGCGATCGCCGCGGCCGCCGCCCTGTTCGCCGGCAGCGCGAGGCCCACGCTCTGCCCGCAGCCGCTCATGTCGGCCACCTGGCCCTGGTCCTGCACCAGGCGCGCCGCCATCGGCTCCCACCGGTGGTAGCGGTCGGGGAAGGCCGACCGCTCCACGTCCTGCGCCGAGTCGCCCGGCCGCTGCCCGTCCCAGTTGGGCACGGCGAGCAGCACGTCGTAGAACTTGTTGATCTGGTAGGGGATGTCCTGCAGCTGCGCCTCGGTGCCCCAGCCCATCGACGGCCGCATCTGGAAGATGCCCAGCGAGTCCCGGTCACCGAAGCTCAGGTTGCGCATGCCGGACTCGGTCATACCCGCCTGGATCGCGATCTGCCACGCCCGCGGCGAGAGCCCGCGCTGCTTGCCGATCGCGATGATCTGCGCGATGATCCCGCGCTGCTCGGGGGTGAGCCGGTCCACCTGCCCCTGCGCGGTCTGCACGTCACCGGCGTCCGTCGGGCCGATAGCGGCGTCGCAGCTGAGGTTGCGCACCTGCGCCTGCGCCGCCTGCTGGTCGGTGACCACCTTGGCGACGACACCCGTGGTGAGCACCGCCGCGAACAGCGCGGCGACCACCACCCCGACGAGCAGCCCGATCCGCATGTCAGCTCGCCTGGTCGTAGCCGGCGACGAGCCAGCCGCCCGGGGTCCGCGCGACGGTGATGCTCAGCTGGGGGCCGTCGGTGGGCACGATGACCAGCACCGAACTGGTGTAGGACTCGGTCGCCCTCGGCTCACCGGTGACCTGCTTCGCCGGGATGTTCCGCGGGTCCACAGTGGACATCTGCGCCAGGTACTCCTCGGTGGTGTACGGGCGCAGGCCGTCGAGCCACTGGGCGTTCGTGATGCCGTCCGGGTGGTTGACCCACGCCTGCGCCCACCGCTTCGCGACGTCGAGCGCCTCCGGGGCCGGTGCCGCGGACGTCGGCTGCACGAGCGGCGCCGTGAGGCGGGTCGGCAGCGTGGTGGACGACGTGCCGGGCGGCACCGCGGCGGCGGAGGACGACGGGTCCTTGATGCGGGCCGGGGTGACTTGGTCGCTCTGGCGCGGCCCGAGCAGCTGCGGGATGGCGATCCCGAGCCCGACGAGCAGGACCGCGACGGCGATCGCGGTCCCGGCGAGGTGCCGGGGCGAGCGGAGCGGAAAACCCCACAGGCGCCGGTAAACAGCCGCGCGGCCACGGTTCGTCCTGATCGGCATCGGTCACCTCACCGCACGGCCTGGTCGGTGTCACGGACCTCGAGGCCCCGCGAAGGCCGGTACAGCACGTGCACGGGCCTGCCGCCGACGAGCTCCGGCTCCACCCGTCGCGGCCGGGCCGTGGCGACGCGGGGCGCCTGGTGCGCGGGGCGCAACCGTGAGGGCACGACCACGGCGTCGGCCTGGTCGATGTCGCGGTCGAAGACGGGAGAGGTGTCGACACGGCGACTCGGCTGTCGCGGCGGGGCCCAGCCGGCGTCCGTGCGGCGGGTCGTGCCGGGCGGGGCGGAGTACACGTAGTCGTCCGAGCTGCCGCCTGCCGGGGCGTAACCCGGGCGCACCCCGGGCCCGCCACCGGCGGGCAAGGCGGGGCGACGGGCGTTGCCCGGCAGCGCACCGGACCACGCGGCCGCCGGGCGGTGGGCCATGGAGCCGTCGAGGCGCTCGGAGTTGGCGAAGATCGTGGCCTCCGGGCGGAACCGCCCGCCACCGGCCGTCGCGCCGATGGGGCCGCGGGTTTCGAGGTCGCTGTCGTCGGAGTCGCGGACGTTCTGCCAGAACTCGTCCTGCGGGGTGGGGCCCTGCTTCTTGCGGAAGCGGGAGAACAGGCCGCTCGGGGCCGGGATGCCGGAACCCACCATGCCGACGGACATCTCGACCATCTGCCACAGCCGCCGCACCGGTCGTCCCACGAGGAACAGCAACACCGTGACCAGACCCGCCATGACCATCTGCGTGAGCATCGACAGCGAGCTGCCCGCGGCGAAGATGGCCTGCAGCAACAACGCGTGCACGCCGGCGAGCACCGCGAGGACGATCAGGTTGAAGCCGACCCCGCCGAGCACCTTCGCCACGCGGCGCAGGATGTCGTGGTGCACGAGCGCGACGAGCCCGATGAGCGGCGCGGTGAGGGCGAAGAGCCGGATGAGCACCTGCGCCAGCAGGACGGACGCCTTGGCGAGCAGCTGGAACAGGGCGTAGACGAGGCTCTGGAGCAGGGCGAGGAAGCCTGCGCCGGTGCGGCTGCCGCCTTCACCCGTGAAATACGGCGTCGCCGTGCCCAGCTGGGTGGAGATGTTCTTGTACGAAGCCTTTTTCGCGTCCACCACCGCTTGGTTGGCGTCGTCGCCGTTGCGGATCTGGTCCCACGTGAAGGCCTGCGCGTCCAGCAGCGGCCTGCCGAACTGCCTCGCCTGCGTCGCGTCCGGCGCGCCGAACTCACCGCGGAGCCAGTTGTTGTAGACCACCTGCGTGTGCAGTTCGGTGGGCAGGATCTCGCGGACCACGCGATCACCCGAGTCGTCGACGAACCCAGCCTGGATGTTCGTGGTGGTCTGGACGATCGCCTTGTCGATGGGGTCGAAGTACCGCAGCATCGCGAGCGAGGACGCGGCCAGCCACACCGCCCCGAGCCCGTACAACGCGCGTTTGCTGACCGCCGCCAGGTCCCCGCGCCAGATGTTGCGGAACATCAGGATCGCCAGCAGCAACGCGGCGATGCCGAACAGCTGCGCGTAGATGTTGTTGTAGACCTTCTCGGCCCCGCTCTTCACCGCGTTGTAGATCGGGTTGAGGAGGCCGCCCTCCATCACTGTGTAGTGCAGCGAGTTCGTGGCGCCGACGAGGTTCTTGCCGATGTTGAACAGCTCGTTGCCCGCCCACGTGTCGATGGTCGAGTTCGGGCTGGTAATGCCGGACAGCGGACCGCAGTCGGTCTGGTAGACGTACCAGACCATCCCGGCGTAGCTGTAGTCCAGGTACGCGCTGCCGTTTTCCCCGTGCGTGGCGGGCGGATCGATGGCGCCGACCATGCCCGCACCCGGCCGCTCCGGCGTCGGCGCCTCCCCGCAGGCCGCGGCCGAGGCGGCCGGGGCGGTGGCCACCGCCTGGAGGCCGAGCAGCAGGGCGACCATCGTGACCGTCGCCCAGCGGCCGGGTCTTTTGCCGCGGAAGCCGCCCCTCCGGACGAATCCCTTGACCGCGTGCCACCCCCAAGCGCAGGCCAGTACGAAACCCAGCGTCAGGACCGTGGTCATGCGGCCCCCTCACGCGGCGTGGAAGCGCAAGCGTCGCTCATGCCGCGTCCCGGCCGTGACCGCCGCCGCCGCCGCGTTTGCCCGCCGTCGCGTGTTCCGCGCCGCCCGGGACGTCCTCGGCGAGGATCTGCTCCTCCGTCAGCCCGACCTCGCGCTCCGCGGCCAGCTCCAGGTCCTGCTCCAGCTCGTCGTCGGGCGGGGGTGCCGGCACGTGCGGCGCCTCCGCCTCCTCGGCCTCGCGCGACGCGCGGTTGTCGGCGGGCAGCGCGTCCTTCGAACCCGGCGTGGTGTCCATCGCCGCGCGCAGGTGTTCCAGGTGCGGCCCCGAGAAGTCCACGCGGATCCGCTCCACGCCACCGGCACCGTCACCGAAGATGAACTGGCGCGGCTCGCGGTCACGCTCCGCGTCGCGGTGCGCGCCGGGCCGCCTGCCCAGCGCCGCGACGACCTGCTCGTACCCGACGCCCACCGGCACCTTCAGCAGCCGCAACGCGTCGGCCTGCGCCTCGTCGTCGTCGAGCCTGCCGACGAACACCGAGTCCAGCAGCGCCACGAACCCCTGGATCTTCAGGAAGTCCGCCGGGATCTGCGACGACAGCAGCACGCGGACGTTCCACTTCCGCGAGTCACGCGCGAACCGGTTCATCAGCACCCGCCCCGTCGGCACCTCCGACAGGAAGAACGCCTCGTCGATCCACACGCCCTTGCGCAGGTCCTTCGGCTTCTCGTACACCGACCGCTGCGTCAGCCACGCCGCGAGGTTCAGCATCTCGACGCCGAGCGCCTCGGCGTCGGTCCAGTGCTCGCGGCCCACGCCGTCCTTCGGCAGGGTCAGGCCCGCCATCGTCAGCACCGTGAGCCGGTCGTCCCGCGTCTCCGAGTACGGGTCGGCGTCGTCCTCCGGGATGAGCAGCGACATGCGCTCCCGCATCTCGTCGAGGAAGTCCGCGACCACGACCGCGTGCTCGTGGTGCTCGCTGGAATCCCGCCGCAGCGCGTCGATCACCTGCCCCGGGTCCGCGTCGTACCGCCCGCCCACGGCACGCACCGCGCGCAGCAGCACGATGCGGCTCTGCGGCATCCGCGCCACCTCGTACGGCAGGATCCCGGTCAGCACGTCGAGGACCAACCGCCGTCGGGTCGCGCCGGCCAGCGCCCGTTCTCGCCGCCACGCCCGCTCGGGGTCGTCCTCGTCCAGGAAGTGCTCCAGCAGCGGCTCCGCCACCACCCGGTACGGGTTGAGGATGCCGGGCTGCGCGTTGAGCAGGTTGATGGGCCGCGCGTAGGGCCGGATCTCCGGCAGGTCGCACAACCTCGACAGCGGACCCGACGGGTCCAGCAGCGTCCAGTGCGCCCCCGCCCGCAACGTCTTGTAGACGATGCCGCCGCCGAGGAACGACTTACCGCCACCGAGGCCCGCGACCATCGCCGTCAGCCCGGAGCCGTCGCGGATCTCCTGCGCCATCCACGGGTCCCACGCCACCGGACGCCGCGTCGCGGTGACCGTCTCGCCCAGCAGGATGCCGCGCCGGTCACCGACCTCCGCAGTGGCCGTCGGCACCGCCGCGGCCGCCCACACCACCGAACCCCGGCGCATGTAGGCCGACGACGCCAGCGGCTCGCCCGGGATGAACTCCCGCGCCATCGCGTACTGCGCCTCCGGGTGCTCGATCGCGACCTTCGGCTTGTACAGGTCCAGCAGCTGCTGCGCCAGGCGCAGGGCCTCGCGCTCGGTCTGCCCCGACACCGCCAGCCGCCACCACGACCGCACCCGCGTCGCCAGCGCCGTGAACCCCGACGTCATCTCGTCGTCGATCTCCAGCACCCGCGACGCCTGGCGCGCCAGCGACTGCGGCGGCTCCAGCTCGTGCTCGTCGGTGTAGTGCTTGACCTGCGAGCGCACCTTGTTCATCTGGCGCTGCAGCTCACCGGCGACCTCCTCGGGCCGCCGCACGTAGATCCGCGCCGACCACTCCACCGAAGCGGGCAGCCGGTCGGCGTGCTGCACCCACGGGTCGTCGACCTCGGGGATCTGCAGGCCGTGCATCTGCCCCACCGTCAGCACCGCGACGTGCCGCGTGAGGCCGGCGTTCGAGCCGGTGCGCCCGCGCACCGTCAGCGTCGGCGCGTACGGCTCGGCGTGGAAGTCCGCGGCGTCGGTGAAGCTCGCCAGGTCCTCCGGCTCCCACTCCGTGCCCGGCACCGCCGGCAGGTTCCGCGGCGCGGGCAGGCCCAGCGAGCACGACCGGTGCATCAGCCAGGACATCTCCTCGGCGTGCACCGGACGCCCTTCCAGCCCGGAGGCGCCGACGACCTGGTCGAGGTGCTCGACCTCGGAGTCCAGCGCGGTCAGCTCCGCGTCCACCGCCTCCGGCAGGATCCTGCGCAGCAGCGGCGCGGCGCTCTCCACCGCGCGGTCCACCATCCGGCGGGTCTGCACCTGGATGCCCAGGTAGACCTCTTTCTCGGCCATCGAACGGCCCATCAGCTGCTGCTGCTCGCCGATCAGGTAGTCGTCGAAGGACAGCGCGCCCGCGACGTCCTGGGGACGGCCCACGGCGTTGTGCACGTGTGCCTCGGCCCACATCCGGATCGGGTACGGGCGGGTGGTCACGCGCAGGTGCAGCCAGCGGCCCTGCAGCTCGGCGTACTGCCCCGCGATGGCCGCGATCAGGTCGCGGCGCTGGGAGTCGGACCGGAACGACCAGCGCTGCGGCGCCAGCCGGTACCACGCGTAGACCTCGTGCCCCGTGCGGAGCAGGTGGCCGTCGATGCTGCGGGCCGCGATGGACGGGGTGTAGCTGGGAATGGCCTGTTCACCGGGCAACCGCCGGTTGCCCTGGTTCTTCTTCGCACCGGCCGAAGCGCCACGGACGGGCCGCGGCTGCCACTGGCCCGCGCCACCCGCGTCGCGCTCCCGGTCCTTCCGGCGACCGAACAACAGCTACCTCCTCGCCGGAGCAGCGCCGCGGTCACGGCGTGCTCGGGGCCTGTCAGGGCGTTTGTTCCTGGGCAACGGACGCTGCGGGCGGACCCGGAGCTTGGCGGCGGTCACGGCGCCGCCCTCCCCTCTCGTCCTCTCCCTCGGCGTGTGCAGCTCCCGCAGCCACATCGTGAACACCGCACCGAGCGGGCGCTCGTGACTGATCTTTCTCGTGATCAGTCTGGTGATCAAGATCGTTGCCACGAACGCCCACGCCGTGGAGAAGAACCCGAACCCGACGCCGAGCTGCCGTTCGACGGTCAGCACCACCAGGAACACGGCGATGCCGACACCCCAGGCGACGTACCGCGCCCGCCAGGGAAAAGTGGCCTTCGGAGGACCGAGCCAGACCGCGTCGACCCGGTAGACCTCGTCGTCGGTTCGAATCCGCACGAGAGCCCGCTCAGCCTGTGAACAGGCCGGCGATCCACTCGCCGACGTTCACGCCGAGCCCGCTCACGGCGAGGCCGACGATCGCGAGCGCGATCACGACGCCCGCCAGCCGGCGCATGACACCGGCGTTGTCGCCCTTGCCGCCGCCGAGCCAGAGCAACAGCAACGCGACGGCCAGCAGTACCAGCGGGATGATGTTGTCGAGCATCCACTGCTGGACGCCTCGGGTCTTGATCTCGCCCTGCGCCAGGTGGCTCACAAGCGTCATCATGGTCATCGCGTACTCCCGGGTGCGAGGAGTGTGGTCAGGTGGGTCACCGGGCGGGCCCACGGGCTGGAGCTTGTCCGGTCTGGTCTACATCATGATGGCGTGACTACCGGTAACGGTCAAAGTGCTCTCCGTCGTAGGCAGTCGATCCTCACCAGGCACAGTACGGCCACTCTCCCTGAACTCGTCGCCCTCCATCATCGTTGCAAGGCCGCCCAGGATTAACCCCGTCCACCCGTATGTTGCAACTGACGTGACCGGCGAGCGTTCTGCTCACTCTGGGTTCGCCCGACACGCCGTTCGACACCGGCGCGGATAGTGTGGCATGCCCTGATCGGTGGCAGCTCGCTACCCGCCTGTGACGGGCCACGCGGAGTAGTCGATCATGGGCCGGTTGCCCGTACGCATGGCCGTCTCCCCGGGGCGATCACAGTCCGTGCAGGTCAGCGACGGGAACGCGGTACGGGGAAAACGCGCCAGCAGACCGGTCCGACTCGTCCTCAGGCCCGTGGCGCCGCGAACATCCCCGCCGGGAACGCCCCCGCGGCGACCGCCGTCCGGCTCAGCGCGCGGCCCAGTTCGTGCAGCCGTGCTGCCCGTTCGGCTCCGAGGTGCCGCCACGGCGCGACCGCCGCGGCGTTGGTCTGGTCCTCCACGCTCTGCCGCAACTGCTCACCCTGCTCGGTCAGGCCGCCTTCGGCGTCGAGGAGCCCTTCGGCCTGGAGACGCGCGCACTCGGCGTCCCACTCCTCGTCGGACCAGCCACGCGTGGCCTTCGCCGCGGCCGGGACGAAACCCTTGCCCGTGGCGGTGTGCGTGATCAACGCCGTCAACCCGCGCACGCCGTGCGTGACGAGCGCGGCGATGTGCCCGTCACCGCGGTGCTCCCGCAACAGGGTGATCGCGTGCCACAGCGCGAGGTGCGGCTCGGACGGCCAGTCGAGGTCGGCGTGCGCGGCGTAGAGCGGGCGGCCTTCGGGCGTGCAAGCCTCGCTTGCGGTTCTGGCCAGCGAAGCCGCTTCGGCGACTTCATCGCTGGACACCGCTTCGCCGAGGAGACGGCGCAACACCGCGTCTGCCGCCGCCAGCCGGGTTTCGAGGACGCGCTCCGGGCTCGCGAGCTCCCAGGCCCGGGGGATGTGCTTCGCGACGAGCACGGGGTTGAAGTTGTAGAACGTGGCCGCGACCGTGCCCGCGCCCACGGCGCCCATCGCGGCGGCGCGGCTGGCGAAGTAGCTCATCCGCCCACGACGCAGCCCGACCTCCGACAGGAGCTGGTCGGTCTCCGGTGCGAAGTAGACCGCCGAGTGCAGCGGATCGAGGGCTCGGTGACACCGGTACGCCAGCGTGCGGGCTTCTTCGCTCTCCACGCCGGTACCTTCCCACACGATCGGCGGAGGCGGACGAGTTGGCCTGTAAGCCGGATCCTGTACCGCTTGCGCGGCGGCGGCCATCCATCTAGGCCTGCCGTCACCGGCAGGCTCGAGCGGCCTACCCGCAGGCTCGGGCGGGCAGCCCTCGAACGCCTGCGCAGGCGCCTGTCGCCAGGCGCCCTCTTGGCCTTGCTCCGGGTGGGGTTTACCGAGCCACCCCGGTCACCCGGGGTGCTGGTGGTCTCTTACACCACCGTTTCACCCTTACCCCGGCTCGGGAGCCGGGGCGGTCTGCTTTCTGTGGCACTGTCCCGCGGGTCGCCCCGGGTTGCCGTTAGCAACCACCCTGCCCTGCGGAGTCCGGACTTTCCTCGAAGGGCGAGCACGCCCCTCGCGGCCGCCCGGCCAACTCGTCCGCGCCGATCAGGGTAACGCGCGGGCCATCGGCTAGCGTCAGCGCGTGGTCGCGGCGGGTGGAAGTCTGGTGCTGCTCGTCGCCGTTCTCGGGTTCGCGACGGCACGCCCGCGCGGCCTGCCCGAGGCGACGGTGGCCCTGCCCGCCGCCGGGCTGGTGCTGCTGCTGGGCTGGGTCTCCCCCGCCGACGCCGCCGCGCAGGCCCGCACCCTGCTGCCGACGCTCGGTTTCCTCGCGGCGATCCTCCTGCTCGCGCACCTGGCCGACCTCGACGGCGTGTTCACGTGGCTGGGCGCGCGGCTGGCCGTGGCGTGCCGGGGGAAACCACGGCGCCTGCTGGTTCTGACCTTCGCGGCGGCCGCCGGCACGACGGCGGTGCTGAGCCTCGACGCGACGGTCGTCCTGCTCACCCCGGTCGTGCTCGCGACGGCCCGGAGGCTCGACCTGCCGCCGCGCCCGCACGTCTACGCGTGCGCCCACCTGTCCAACTCGGCCTCCACGCTGCTGCCCGTCTCGAACCTGACCAACCTGCTCGCGTTCTCGGCCTCGGGCCTGAGTTTCGCGGGGTTCAGCGCGCTGATGGCCCTGCCGTGGCTGGTGACGACCGCGATCGAGCTGGTGGTGTTCCTGCGGTTCTTCGACCTGTCGGGCAAGGCCACCGCGCCGGCGGGGGAAGTGCCGCCCGCGCCGGTGTTCGCACTGGTCGTGCTGGGCGTGACGCTCGCCGGGTTCGGCCTGGCCCCACTGGTGCACGTCGAACCGGGGGTCGTCGCGGGGATCTCCGCCGTCGTGCTCGCGGCGCGGGCGCTGTCCGCACGCCGGGTGCGGGTGCCGACGTTGATCGCGGAGGCGAACCCGCTGCTGTGCCTGTTCGTGCTGGGGCTCGCGGTCGTCGTCGAGGCCGTCTCGCGGCACCTGCTGGGTGAACCGCTGCGGGCGCTCCTGCCCGATTCGGCCGGGCTGCCGCAGCTGCTGCTCACGGCGGTGCTCGCGGCGGTACTGGCGAACCTGGTCAACAACCTGCCCGCGACGCTGCTCCTGCTGTCGGTGCTGGGGCCGCATCCGGCGCCGGGCATCGTGCTGGCGATGTTGCTGGGCGTGAACCTCGGCCCGAACGCGACCTACCTCGGTTCGCTCGCGACCCTGCTGTGGCGGCGAGTGCTCATGTCCGCCGGGGAAACCCCGCGCTGGCGGGACTTCCTGCGCCTGGGCACGCTCACCGTGCCCACGACGCTCGCCGCGTCGACCGTCGCCTTGTGGGCCGTTCTTCAGCTCAAGTGACAGGTGTCGTTCACGAGCCGCACGGACGCGTTGCCGTCGGGGTAGAACTCGACGATCGACAGCGACGCCAGGTCCAGGTGCAGCCGGAACAGCAGCGACGGCCCCGCGTCGAGGCCCATGCGCAGCAGGGACTTGATCGGCGTCACGTGGCTCACCACGATCACCGTCCGCCCGGCGTGCGTCTCCAGCAGCTCGTCCCGGAACGCCAGCACCCGCCGGTGCACGCGCTCGAAGCTCTCGCCGCCGGGCGCGGGCACCGTGAAATCACGCAGCCAGCGGGAATGCAGCTCGGAATCGCGCTCGGCGGCCTCTTTGAAGGTGAGACCCTCCCAGTCGCCGAAGTCGGTCTCCAGCAGGCCCTGGTGCGTCTCGACGCGGCCGCCGATGGCGTCGGCGACGGCCTGCGCGGTCTGCTTCGTGCGGGTCAGCGGGGACGCGACGACCGGCACGGGCTCGCCCTCGGCGACCCCCGGCAGCGCCGCGAGGCGCTTCGCCGCGGCCGCGGCCTGCTGGCGGCCCAGCTCGGTCAGCGGCACGTCACCACGGCCGGAGTAGCGCCGGTCGACGGACATCTCGGTCTGCCCGTGCCGCAGCAGGAGCAGCCGCGTCGGCTTGCCCTGCGCCCCCGTCCAGCGCGCGGGAGAGTTCGCGGGAGCCTCGGTGCGCTTGCCCGCCTGCGCGTCCATCGCCTCGTTCGCCAGCCGGTCGGCGTGGGAGTTCTGCGCGCGCGGCACCCATTCGTAGCTGACGCGCTCGAACCGCGCCGCCAGCTCACGGGCCTGCTCGGCGAGCGGCTGCAGCGCGGCGTGCTTGATCTTCCAGCGCCCGGACATCTGCTCGACGACGAGCTTCGAGTCCATCCTTACGTCCACAATGGACGCACCGAGCTCCGCCGCCGCGGTCAGCCCCGCGACGAGCCCGGTGTACTCGGCGACGTTGTTCGTCGTGACGCCCAGCCCCTCGGCCCGCTCGGCCAGCACGGCGCCGGTCTCGGCGTCCTTGACCACCGCGCCGTAGCCGGCGGGCCCGGGGTTGCCCCGCGAACCGCCGTCGGCCTCGACGAGCACCTTCACAGACCCGACTCCATGGTCCGCACCAGGATGGCGTCGCAGTTCTCGCACTGCACGACCTCGTCCTCAGCCGCGGCCTTGATCTCCGCGATGGTGTTGCGGTCCAGCTCCAGCTGGCACGACCCGCAGCGGCGGGCCCGCAGCAGCGCGGCACCGATGCCCTTGTGCGCGCGGACGCGCTCGTAGAGGTTGAGCAGCGGCTCGGGGAAGCGCGGCAGCAGCTTCGCGCGGTCCTCCATGCGGCGGGCCTGGGTGGTGTCGAGGTCGGTGAAGGTCTCGTCACGGCGGCGCGTGGCGTCGGCGAGCTCCTGCTCCGCCTTGTCGACCTCGGCGCCCGTGCGCTGCGCGTCCATCTCGACGGCCTCGCGGCGTTCCATCAGCTCCAGCAGGTCGTCCTCCAGCGCGGACTGGCGGCGCGCCAGCGTCTCCAGCTCGTGCTGGATGTCGGAGAGCTGCTTGGCCTGGATGGAGCCGGACTCCAGCAGCTTGCGGTCGCGGTCCTCGCGGGCGCGCACCGACTCGATCTCCTTCTCCTGCCGCGCGATGTCGCGGTCGAGGTCGGAGGCCACGGTCTGCGTCGCGACGAGCGCGTCGCGGCGGTTGCGGACGTTCTTCTCGGCGGCCTCGATCTCGGCCAGCTCGGGCAGGGTGCGGCGGCGGTGCTCGACGCGGGACAGCTCGGCGTCCACCTTGGCGAGGTCGAGCAGCTGACGCTGGACGGCGGGGTCTGCCTTCACTGGTTGCGCTCCCTTGAGGTTCGGATGGTCCACGGATCCGTGCGCCGGGTGGACACGTGGGTGTCGACGTTACCCGCAAACGCGCGCCGCAGGACCGCCGAGGCTTGCTCGCACCACGGCCATTCGCTCGCCCAGTGCGTGAGGCCGACCAGCGCGGGCCCGCCCGCGGCGAGGTGCTCGCCGGCGGGGTGGTGGCGCAGGTCGGCGGTCACGTAGGCGTCGACGCCGGCCTCGGTCGCGGTGGCGAGGTAGCCGTCCCCCGCCCCGCCGGACACCGCGACCGTCCTGATCGGACGGTCCGGGTCTCCCGCGCCGAGCACCCCGGGTTCGGTCTCGGGCAACGCTTCCGCGACCCGCTGCACGAAGACGGCGAACGACTCCGGCTCGGGCAGCTCCCCGATGCGGCCG
Organism: Amycolatopsis dongchuanensis; assembly: GCF_039542405.1. Classification (NCBI taxonomy): domain Bacteria; kingdom Bacillati; phylum Actinomycetota; class Actinomycetes; order Pseudonocardiales; family Pseudonocardiaceae; genus Amycolatopsis; species Amycolatopsis dongchuanensis. The sequence continues at coordinate 89,455 of NZ_BAABIB010000145.1, read as the reverse complement.
ATGCCGGTGCGCTCCCCCTTGGGGTCGAGCGGCCGGAGCACCCGCAGGCCGATGGCCTCGGCGAGGGCGTCCGAGACGCCGGGGTCGGCGGAGTCGGCGTTGGTGTGCGCGCAGTACAACGCGACGCCCGCGCGGATCAGGCGGTGCACGAGGCCGCCCTTCGGGGTGTCGGCGGCCACGCCGTGCACACCCCGCAACAACAGCGGGTGGTGGGCGACGATCAGCTGGGCCCCCAGCTCGATCGCCTCGTCCACGGTCTCGGCGACCGGGTCGACGCACACCAGCACGCGGCGGACCTCGTCGGCCGGGTCACCGCAGACGAGCCCCACGGCGTCCCAGCTCTCGGCGAGCTCGGGCGGGTAGGCGTCCTCCAGTGCGGCGATGATCTCGGCGAGTGCGGGCATACCGGGGATCTTCGCATCCGCCGGGGAGGAGCGGGCACACTGTTCGCCGTGCCTGAACTCCACGTCTGCTTCGTCTGCTCCGGCAACATCTGCCGCTCCCCGATGGCCGCGCTCGTGTTCTCCGCGCACCTCGAACGCGAGGGGCTCGCCGACCGGGTGCGCGTCAGCAGCGGCGGCACCGGGCCGTGGCACGTCGGGGAGCCCGCGGACGCCCGGGCGGTCGCGACGCTCGAAGCGCACGGTTACGACGGCAAGCACATCGCCACCCAGGTCGGCGAAGACCACCTCGGCGCGGACCTGCTGCTGGCCGCCGACGCGGGGCACCTCCGTGACCTGCGGCGCGAGCTCGACGACCCCTCCCGCGTGCGGCTGCTGCGCTCCTTCGACCCGACGGCCCCCGAAGGCGCGGAGGTGCCGGACCCGTACTACGGCGGTGACGAGGGGTTCGAGGAGGTGCTGGCGATGATCGAACGCACGATGCCGGGCCTGCTGGAGTGGGTGCGCGAGAACCTGGACGCCCCACGCCGCGCCTGACCGCGATTCGCCCACTGAGGCACGATCACACCCACCTGCTCGATTGACCGCACGGGCACCTGGGCACACTGCACGCGTGAACGCGCGCGAAGCGGTCGAGCGACTGTACGGCGGCGAGGTGACCGGGGTCCGCCGCGCGGGCGGGGCGATCTTCCTGGTCAGCCTGGCGAGCGGGGAAGCCGTCATCGCCAAGGAAGGCGTCGGGCCGGGGGCGACGGCGGCGGAGGCCGCCGGGCTGCGCTGGCTCGGCGAGCACGGCGACCTGCCCACGCCCCGGGTGCACGGCCACGACGACCAGTGGCTCGTCATGCAGTACGTGCCGCCGGGACCGCCCACCCCGGAAGCCGCGGAGGCGTTCGGCCGCAACCTCGCGGCGCTGCACCAGCGTGGCGCCGAGGCGTTCGGCTGCCCACCGCCCGGCGGCCCCGCCGACGCGTGGATGGGTGTCGCGCCCATGCGCAACGAGGCGAGCCCCGACTGGCCGACGTTCTACGCCCGGCACCGCGTCCTGCCCTACGTCCGGGACTGCGTGGACCAGGGCCTGTTCACGCAGGACGAGGCGGCGCTGTTCGAGAAGCTGTGCGACCGCCTCGGCGACCTGGCGCCCGCCGAGCCGCCGGCCCGCATCCACGGCGACCTGTGGAGCGGCAACGTGCACTGGGCCGCGGACGGCGTGTGGCTGATCGACCCGGCCGCGCACGGCGGCCACCGCGAGGGCGACCTCGCGATGCTGCAGCTGTTCGGCACGTCACAGCTCCAGACCATCCTCGGCGCGTACGCGGAAGGCGCGCAGGACCAGGGCGTCCCGCTGGCCGACGGCTGGCGCGACCGCGTGCCGCTGCACCAGCTGTTCCCGCTGCTCATGCACGCCGCGGTGTTCGGCGGCGGCTACGCCCGCCAGGCGCTGTCGGCGGCCCGGGCCTGCTTGCGCTGAACCACCGGGGCTACCGTGGGACCGTGCGGTGGAAGGTTCTGCTCAGACCCAGCTGGCTCGCCCTCGTGGCGGGCGTGCTGATTTTCGCTTTCGCCTGCTTCTGGCTGCTCTCACCGTGGCAGTTCAACCGCAACTCCGAACGCGAAGCCCAGAACGCCGCCGTGCAGCACTCGATGACCGCCGAGCCGAAACCGCTGGACACCGTGCTCGCGCCGGGCGTGGCACCGGACCGGAACACCGAGTGGACCCGCGTCACGATCACCGGCAAGTACCTGCCGGAGGACGAGGTGGTGGCCCGCCTGCGCACCGTCCAGGGCGAGCCCGCGTTCGAGGTGCTGACCCCGTTCCGCACCACCACCGGCGAGGTCGTGCTGATCGACCGCGGCTACGTCCAGCCCGGTGAGCACAACTCCGTCCCGCCCTACGCCGCGCCGCCCGCCGGCACGGTCGAGGTCGTCGCGCGCGTCCGGCAGGACGAGACCGACCCCAAGAACCGTGACGCGTTCGCCGACGCCTCCACCGGCGGGAAGCTGCAGAGCTACGTGGTGGACTCGCGGGTGGTGGCGCGGTCGAGCGGGCTGCCGATCCGGCCGGGGTACTTCCAGCTCGACCAGAACGCGCCCGGTGTGCTCAACGCGCTGCCGTTGCCGCAGCTCGACGCAGGCCCGTTCTTCTCCTACGCGCTGCAGTGGATCGCGTTCGGCGTGATGGCGCTGGGCGGCCTCGCGTACTTCACCATCCGGGAGCTGAAGCCGGGCGGCGTGCTCGCGGAAATGGGTGAGCGGCAGAAGGAGAAGAAGGCCCGCAAACGCAAGTCCGTGGCCGAAATTCTGGCTGAAGACGAAGCTAGGGACGCCGCCGAAGGCCGGTCAGAAGAGCCAGCACGGCAGAACTGACCGCGGTCAGCAGCCCCACCACCCGGGACAGCTCCACGGCGCGCGTCACGTGGCCCGCGTCGGGGTTGCGGCCGTCGCCCAGCACCGGCAGCTCGCGCACACCCTGCGGGTACACCGCCCGCCCGCCGAGGCGGATTTCCAGCGCTCCCGCGAAAGCCGCCTCGATCCGGCCCGCGTTCGGGCTGGGGTGGGCGATCGTGTCCCGCCGCCACGCCCGCCAGGCACCCTTGGCCGAGCCCCCCACCACCGGGGCGCCGGTCACCGTCAACGCGGCGGCGATGCGCGTCGGCACGAGCTTGACCAGTTCGGCGAGCCGCGTCCCGCGCAGCGCGCTGAGCACCCGCGACACGACGAGCCCGGGAATTCCGGCGACCGCGCCCCAGAACATCGGCCCCACCACGGCGTCGGACGTGTGCTGCGCGACGGACTCGACCGAGGCCCGCGACAGCCCGATGACGTCGAGCGACTGCGTGGAGCGCTCGTCGAGGGCGGCGAGCGTGGTCCGCGCCGCGTCGAGTTCGCCTTCTTCGAGGTCCCGGGCGAGCGCCGTGCCGTCGGCGGCGAGCCCGGCTCCCCCGAGCACCGCCCACGTCGCGACGGCCGTGCCGACCGCCTGCCACACCGGGCTCCGGCGCGTGACGCGCTCGGCCGCGACACCGGCGACCACGAGACCACCGACGAGACCGGCGGCGTAGCCCGGTTTCCGGTCCAGCGTGCGCAGTGCCCCGCGCAACGGTTCGCCACCGATCACGCCGTCCGCGGCCGCCCCCAGCAGCAGCCCGACCGCCCGCGCCGCACTCACGCCGTGCCCCCCTTGTCGACTTACCGGGGGGAGGTTACTCGAACTGCTCGGCGACCTCGTCGCGCGCCTGTTCCATGATGCCGCGCATGGCCTCCTCGGCCTCGTCGGCGTCCCCACCGTCCACGGCGAGCGCCACGCGGACGTGCAGCGCGACGGCTTCGGGCTGGGGTTCCGGCGGCATCAGGCCGTGCTCGGTGCGGCCGGTGAGCACCTGGGCCACGACGTCGGAGAGCTGGCAGAACATCGGGTTCGCCGACGCGGCCAGCACGACGTGGTGGAACGCGATGTCGTGCCGCAGGAAGGTGTCAAGGTCGCGGGCCTTGGCCGTGCTCTGCAACCGGCTGGCGAGCGCCCGCAGCCTGCCGCGTTCCTCGGGGGTGGCCCGCAGGGCGGCGAAGCGGGCCGCGGTGGGTTCGACGGCCCAGCGCAGCTCCATCAGCATCCGCAGCGCCTGCTCGCGGCTCGCGCCGTCGAGCTGCCAGCCGATCAGGCGCGGGTCGAAGTGGTTCCAGTCCGCCGGGTCCCGCACGGTGATGCCGACGCGGCGTTTGCTGCTCGTCAGGCGCATGACTTCCAGCGCCCGCACCACTTCCCGCGCGACCGTGCGTGACGCGCCGTACTCCTCCTGCAGCTGTTCGAGGCGCAGCACGGTGCCGGGCGGGATTTCCCCCGACGCGATGGCGGTACCCAGTTCGTCGAGCACACGCGCGTGCCTGCCGTCAGCCACGATGTGACCGTATACCACTGATTCGATTAAGTAGTACCTTTCGCATCAATAAGTAGTACCTTTGCGGTGCAGTACACGAGATACCGTCACGCGGAGCGTGTCCACCAGGGGTGGCGGTCGGGCTGGCGGGCGGGCGGAGTCGGAGGACGAAATGACCGTCATCGTCGTGATGGGAGTGGCCGGGTCCGGCAAGACGACCATCGGCGGTGAGCTGGCGCGACGGCTCGGCGTCGAATACGCCGAGGCCGACGCGTTCCACCCCCAGGCGAACATCGACAAGATGTCCTCCGGCCACCCGCTCACGGACGAGGACCGCAGGCCCTGGCTGCACGCCATCGCCGACTGGATCCGCGCGCACCAGGAGACCGGCGGCGTGGTGTCGTCGTCGGCGCTCAAACGCCGTTACCGCGACGTGCTGCGTGGCGGCGGGAACGTCTGGTTCCTCCACCTGAACGGGCCGCGGGAGCTGATCGCCGAGCGCATGAAGAGCCGGTCGGGGCACTTCATGCCGGTGTCGCTGCTCGACTCCCAGCTCGCCGACCTCGAACCACTGGAAACCGACGAGCGCGGGCTCGTGGCGGACATCAGCAGGCCGCCCGAGGACATCGTGGCCGCCGCGCTCGACGCACTGGCAAAGGAGCCGAAGGAATGACACTGGCCGCCGCGTGGACCGGGCACGACACCCGGTTGATCGTCGCGACACTCGTGGCGATCGCGCTGATCGTGGTGCTGATCAGCAAGTTCAAACTGCACGCCTTCCTCGCGTTGATCCTCGGGTCGGGCGCGCTCGGGCTGATCGCCGGGATGCCGGTCGACAAGTTGCTGAAGAGCTTTTCCAGCGGGGTGGGCTCGACGGTCGCCTCCGTCGGCGTGCTCATCGCGCTCGGCGCGATGATCGGCAAGCTGCTCGCGGATTCCGGTGGGGCGGAACAGATCGTGGACACGATCGTCTCGCGGGCCGGACGCCGCACGCTGCCGTGGGCCATGGCGCTGGTGGCCGCGTTGATCGGCCTGCCGATGTTCTTCGAGATCGGGCTGGTGCTGCTGATCCCGATCGTGCTGCTCGTGGTCAAGCGCACCGGACGGCCGCTGATGCTGGTCGGCATTCCGGCGCTGGCCGGGCTTTCCGTGCTGCACGGCCTGGTCCCGCCGCACCCCGGCCCGCTCGCGGCGGCCGGCGCGCTGAACGCGAACATCGGCATCGTGCTGGCCTTCGGCCTGGTCGTGGCGATCCCGACGGTGATCATCGCGGGCCCGCTCTTCGGCATGCTCGCGGCCCGGTGGGTGCCGAACGCGGCCCCGCCGGACCACCTCGTGCCCGCGCGCGAGGAGTCCGGGGACGTCCGGCGCCCCAGCTTCGGGGCGACGCTGAGCACGGTGCTGCTGCCCGTGGTGCTGATGCTGGCGAAAGCGCTTTCCGACATCCTCGCGTCGAGCGGCAGCGAGGTCCGGCGCGTGCTGGACTTCATCGGTGACCCGCTCGTCGCGCTGCTGCTGACGGTGTTGCTGGGCATGTTCACGCTCGGCCGCGCCGCGGGCTTCACACGCGACAAGCTGTCCACCACGGTGGGCGACTCGCTCGGGCCGATCGCCGGGATCATCCTGATCGTCGCCGCGGGCGGCGGGTTCAAGCAGACGCTCGTCGACGCCGGGGTGGGCAACGTGATCACCCAGCTCGCGACGGGGGCGTCGATCCCGGCGCTGCTGCTGGGCTGGCTCGTCGCGGTGGCCATCCGCCTCGCGACGGGTTCCGCGACGGTCGCCACCGTGTCGGCGGCGGGCATCGTGGCCCCGCTGGCGGCCACCCTGGACCCGACGCACGCGGCGCTCCTGGTGCTCGCCATCGGCGCGGGCTCGCTGTTCTTCTCCCACGTCAACGACGCCGGCTTCTGGCTGGTGAAGGAGTACTTCGGCCTTTCGGTGGGCCAGACCATCAAGAGCTGGTCGGTGATGGAGACGGTGATCTCGGTGGTGGCGATCGCGATCCTGCTGCCGCTGGGCGCGATCCTGTGAGCGGGGCGGTGGGGCGGTTCGCCGCCCCACCGCTCACCCGGACGCGGCGCGGCCCGCGCCCCCGCGGCCGAAAGTCCTTCGAGTCGCCGTCGTGTACGCGACGTTCGCCACCACGACCACCGCGAAGACCGCGCCCGGCACGACGTGCCCCGTCGCGCAGAGCGCCGCCACGGCCGCACCGAAGACCACGGCCTTCACGAGCAGCACCCCGGCGAGCGGCAGGCCGAAGGTGGCGCGGGGCGCGGCGAACAGGCTCCACACGATCGCCGCCACCACGGGTGTCCCGATGCCCAGCAGGAGCTTCGCCGGCAAGCCGCCGCCCGTCTCGAAACCCCAGTACGCCAGCGCGGCGAGGGCCAGCAGTTCCAGCAGGAACGCCAGGCCCTCGTTGACGAGCTTCATCCCGCGTAGGCCCAGGCTTCCAGCATCACGCGGGCGATCGAGGAGTTGCCCGGCAGCAGCAACGTCGAGCCGCCGTCGCCGATGGGCGTGGGCGCACCGCCGCTCTCGAACGCCGCGCGGACGTCCGCGCGCGACACCCACAGCGCCTCTTCGATCTCGCCCTCGGCCGGGCGCAGCGGCTGCGACGAGTCCGCGCGGGCCGCGAAACCGAGCATGATCGACCGCGGGAACGGCCACGGCTGGCTGCCCAGGTAGCGCACCTGGTCGACCTCGATCCCGGCTTCCTCGCGGATTTCCCGCGTCACGCAGCCTTCCAGCGACTCCCCCGCCTCGACGAAACCCGCGAGCACCGAGTACCGGCCCTTCGGCCAGACCGGTTGCCGCGCGAGGAGGACCCGCTCGCCGTTGACCCCGGCCTCGTCGTGCACCAGGCAGATGATCGCCGGGTCCGTGCGCGGGTACTCCTCGTGCCCGGACGCCTCGCACCGCGTCGCCCAGCCGAACTGCACGGGGTGCACGGGACTGCCGTCCCGCACGCAGAACCGCGCCCGGTGGTGCCAGTTCCGCAGCGCCTGCGCGGTGGTGAACAGTCCCGCCGCGGTGTCGTCGAGCTGGTCGCCGTAACCCCGCAGGTCCACCCACAGCTCGCCGTCGGCCAGCGCGACCTGCTCGACGATGCCCCAGCTGCCGGGCGCCTCGACCAGCTCCGGCTCACCGGCCGGCTCGCCGGGCAGCGTCCAGTAGTCGACGCCCTGCCACTCCCCGAGGAACATCGCGTCCTCGGGCGGGGCGTCGCCGAAGGAAATCGCTTTCCGGGTGGCGAGAACGCTTTCCCCTTGCCTGACCGGCGTCCGCCCCTGCCGGTTGACCAGCAGGACCTCCGCCTGGGGCCAGCGGGCCAGCAGCCTCTCCGGGTTGGTGCGCAAGGTCTCCTGACGGTCCACAGTGGACCGAGACAGGGTGGGGAGCTTGCCGAGCGAGAACGGGACCGTCATGACTCCGCGGGCTCTCCCACGGTGAACCCACCCAGCGCGGCCAGCCGTGGCGCGAGGCTTTCCGCGTCCCCGACGACGACGCCGGTGAACCGGGTCGGCGCGAAGAAGTCGAGCGCGGCCTGCGCCACCTCGTCCACCGTCACCGCCGCGAGCCGCGCCGGGTGCTCGGCCAGCCACTCGGCCCCGAGCCCGCTCGCCGCGAGCGCCGACAGCTGGCTGGCCAGTCCCGCCTGGGAAGCCGTGGAGGTGAGCAGCGAACCCACGGCGTACTGCCGCACCGACTCGACCTCCTCGGCGGTCGGCGGGACGAGCGCGAGCCTGCCCAGCTCGTAGAAGGTCTCCAGGACAGCCGCGGCCGTCACCTCGTTCGCGGTGTCCGCGTCCACGCCGACCGTCGCCGTCGACCCGGTGAACTCGAAACCGGAGTGCGCGCCGTAGGTGTAGCCCTTGTCCTCGCGGATGTTCTCCACCAGCCGGGAGGAGAAGTACCCGCCGTAGGTCAGGTTCGCCAGCTGCAGCGCCGGGTACCGCGCGTCGGTGCGGGGCAGCGCCTGCGCGATGAGCCGGATCTGCGACTGCACGGCGCCCGCCCTCGGCACCAGCAGCACGTCCCCGCCGGTCAGCACCGGCAGCTCGGGCAGCACGGACGCGCTCGCGTCGGCGCGCCAGCCGCCGAGCGCCTCGTCCAGCTGCCGCACCGCCTCGTCCGGCTCGACGTCGCCGACGAGGACCAGCACCGAGCCCCGCGGGAGCACGGCGCGGGCGTGCAGCGCGCGCACCGCGTCCGGCGTCACCTTCGCGACGTCCTCCGCCTCCGGCATCTCCCGCGTCACCGGGTGGTCGCCGTAGACGTGCTTGAGCAGCGCCTCGCGCGCGATCACGCGGGGCTGGGTGCGCGACACCGCGAGCCGCTCGACCAGCCGCGCGGACTCCCTGCCGACCTCTTCGTCCACATAGGACGCCGAGGTGAGCACGTCCGCCAGCACGTCGAGCAGGACCGGCAGCCCCGACGCGAGCGCGTTGCCGTTGATCGACAGGCGCTCCGGGTCGACGCTCGTCCCCAGCTCACCGCCGATCAGCGCGAGGTCGGTGTCGATCCGGATCCGGTCGCGCCGCGCCGTGCCCGCCAGCATCGTTTCGGCGAGCACCTCGGCCGTCGCCGCGTGCAGCGCGTCCTCCCCGGCGAACGGGATGCGCAGCCGCAGCTCCACCAGCGGCACGTTGGCCTTGCGCACCACGAGCACGCGCAGCCCGTTGGCGAGCGTCGTGTCCACATGCGACAGGTCGGCGGCCGCGCGCTGGTCGCCCAGCTCCGGCACCGGCCGCGGGCCCCTCGGCGTCCGGCCGATCTCCGCCGCGTCGCGATGGGTCGCAGTGCTCACTTGCTCTCCTCCGTGTTGGGCTCGACCAGCAGGACCGCGCGCGAGTCGGGGCGCAGCGCCTTCGCCGCCGCCGACACGTCCGCCGCGGTGATCGCGGCCATCCGGTCGGCCAGCCGGTACATCAGTGACGGGTCGCCGTAGAGCAGCTCGAACGAGCCGAGCCCGAGCGTGCGGGACACCAGCCGGTCGTGCTCGGAGTGCAGGCTCGCCGCCCAGCGCGCGGTGACCTTCTTCAGCTCCTGCTCGTCGGGCGGGGTGGACGCGAGCTTCTCCAGCTCCTCGTCGATCGCCGACAGGACGCGCTCCGGCGCGACCTCGCCGGGGTGGATCGCGGTGATCGAGAACGTGTCCGGGTCACGCGCCTCGAAGGGGCCGAACAGCCCCGCACCGGCGCCGATGTCGGTGACCAGCGGCTCGCGGTGCACGAGGCGCTGCTGCAGGCGCGAGCCGTCGCCGTCGGTGAGGACCCCGGCAAGCACGAGGTTCGCGAGGTAGCCGTCCAGCTCGTTGACCGGGTCGGGCATGCGGTAGCCGATGGCGAGCGCGGGCAGCGGCGCGTGCGGGTCGACGTGGTGACCCCGCACCTCGCCCGCGGGCGGCGGCTCGGCGAACGAGCGCTTCGGCGGGGCCGGCCGGTGCGGCACGTCGCCGAAGTGCTTCTCGATCAGCTCGCGCGCCCTGTCCGGCTCGAAGTCGCCCGCGACGGTGAGCACCGCGTTCGCCGGGGAGTAGTAGGTGTCGAAGAAGGCGGCGCAGTCGTCGAGGCTCGCCTGTTCGAGGTCGGTGAAGTCGCCGTAACCGTTGTGCGCGTTGGGAAACGTCTGGTACAGCACCGGCGGCAGGAGGATCCACGGGAACCCGCCGTACGGGCGGTTCAGCACGTTGAGCCGGATCTCCTCCTTGACCACGTCGATCTGGTTGGCCAGGTTCTCGCGCGTCAGCTTGGGCGCGCGCATCCGGTCGGCTTCGAGGAACAGCGCGCGCTCCAGCGCCGCGGAGGGCAGCACCTCGTAGTAGTCGGTGTAGTCCGGGTGCGTCGAGCCGTTGAACGTCCCGCCGCTGGACTGCACGATCTTGAAGTGCGCGAGCTTCTCCAGGCTCTCGCTGCCCTGGAACATCAGGTGCTCGAACAGGTGCGCGAACCCGGTGCGCCCCTCCGGCTCCGAGCGGAAGCCGACGTCGTAGTGCACGGAGACGCCGACCACGGGCGCGGTCGGGTCGGGCGCCAGCACGACGCGCAGACCGTTGTCCAGGGTGAAGCGCGAGTTCTCGGGCATGCGGCCACTCTACGGCCAAGCGGGCTGCCCCGGTCGGCGGATCACCGGGCGAGCAGGCGGGCGATGGCGTCGGTGACTTCGGCGGCCAGTGCCGCGTCGACGGGCGCGTGGTGGTGCAGCAGCCGGTACCACATCGTGCCGAAGGCGAAGTCGACGACGAGCGGCAGCGCGACGTTCTCGGCGAGCACGCCGGACTCGACACCCCGGCGCAGCAACGCCTCCAGCGCGGCGCGGCGGGGCGCGATCACCGTGTCCTGCAGGCGGCGGGACAGCTCCGGGTCGTCCTGCGCGTCGGCGAGCAGCCCGACCAGCGCCTTCCCGGTGATCTCGTGCGTCAGGTCGAACGTCACGGCCAGCAGGTTCCGCACGTCGCGCAGGGTGTCGCCCGTTTCGGCGAGGCGGCTGCCCAGCGCGCGCTCCCGCAGGTCGATCAGCGCGTCCAGCAGCACCTGGGCCTTGTCCGGCCACCAGCGGTAGACGGTCTGCCTGCCCACGCCGGCCTCGTCGGCGAGCGTCTTGATCGTCAGCTGCCGGTAGCCGTCGCGCTCGCACAGGCGCAGCGCGGTGTCGAGGATCGCGCGCCTGGCTTCCTCGCTCCTGGGGCGTCCTCGCATCACGGCGGCCACTTTACGAGGCACAGTGTCTCGAAAAGGAGGAAGTCGTGACCGAACGAGTCGCGATCGTGGGCGGGACGTCGGGCATCGGCCTGGCGACCGCCCAGTGGCTGGTGGACTCCGGGCGCGAGGTGGTGGCGACGGGGCGGAGCCGCGATGCGCGTGACGCCGGCGCGCTGCGGGAGTTCTTCGGGGACCTCGGCGAGGTCGACCACGTCGTCGTGACGGTGACCGGGGCGCCGGGCACCCGGCCGTTCGCCGAGCTGACCGAGGACTACCTGCGGGAGGGCGTCGACGGCAAGCTGCTGCCGCACACCCTCACCGCGCAGGCCGCACTGAAAGCGCTTCACCGCGGGGGCTCGCTGACGTTCGTCACGGCCGCCTCGGCGAGCGCGGCACTGCCGACGACGGCCGCGCTCGCCGCCGTCAACGCGGGGATCGAGGCGATGGTCCCGGTGCTGGCCGCGGAACTCGCGCCGGTGCGCGTCAACGCGGTGTCACCGGGTGTGATCGACACCGGCTGGTGGGACTTCCTCGGCGAAAACCGCGAGGAGGTCCTGTCGGGCATGGCCGCGGGCACGCCGGTGGGCCGGATCGGGAAGCCCGAGGACATCGCCGCTGCCATCGGTTTCCTGGTGGACAACACCTTCACGACGGGGATCGTGGTGCGGGTCGACGGGGGCGCCCGGCTGGTCTCCGGTACCTGATCTCCCCGATCCGCACGGTTCGCCGCCGCCGACCCCCTATGCTGCTAGGCGCACCCCCGACAGCCCCGGGCGTGCCCGAACCACCGGGAGAGCAGCCGGCGATGAGCCAACCTCCACCGGGCCACTGGCCACCGCCGCCGCAGTGGGGTCCGTACCCGCCGCGGCCACCGGCCCCTCGGAAGAAGCACACCGGCGCGATCGTCGCCGGTGTGCTGGCGGGCGTGGTCGTGCTGACCGTGACGCTGGTGGTGGCGCTGACGGCCGGTTCGTCCGGCTCCAGCACCGCCGCCTCGTCGAACACGATCCCGTCGCTGTCGATCACCTCCAGCGCTTCGAGTTCGTCCCGCACGTCCACGTCGCGCCGGCCGACGTCCTCGTCGTCGAGCCCGGTGAGCACGCCGAGCAGGCCCGCCTCGACCGGGCCGCGCAAGGTGCTCGCGCTCGCCGACCACCCGCTGCTGACGAACCCGGACGCCGGGCTGGCGAACGCGCCGTGCGCCGTGCCGGGCTGGCCCAGCAGTCCCGCCGCCGCGCAGGCGTTCTTCACCGCCGCGGAGCAGTGCCTCAACGACCGCTGGGGTGAGCTGCTGACGGCGATGAACCTGCCGTTCCACCCGCCGCAGCTGGAGTTCCCGACCGGGGCCAGCTTCACCAGCGAGTGCGGCACGATCGACGTCGGCGTGACCACGGCGGCCTACTACTGCAAGGACCACCTGTACGTGCCCTACCGGGGGCTGCAGACCGACCAGTACGGCAACAAGCCCGGCGTGTACCTCGCGTTGTTCGCGCACGAGTACGGCCACCACGTGCAGGAGCTCGTCGGCCTGATGGACGCGGCGTGGGACGTGATCTACCGCGAGGGCCAGGACAGCCCGGCGGGGCTGGAGATGTCCCGCCGCAAGGAACTGCAGGCGCAGTGCTTCTCCGGGATGTTCCTGGGCTCGACGGCCAACCGCGGCGGCAGCGTGACGCAGCAGGTGTTCGACACGGCGTGGAACGACCAGGAAACCCGCGGTGACAACACTTCCGGCAGCCGCGACCACGGCACGAACGCGCACTACGCGGCGTGGTGGCGCAAGGGCGCGCAGAGCGACCGGCTCGCGCAGTGCAACACCTTCGCGGCCCCGTCGAGCGAAGTCAGCTGACGGCCGGGAACCCTGCCAAACCACCCTCCAGCAACGCGGCCGCGCGCCGGACCTCCCCGGCCACCTCCGCGACCGCGTCCTCCACCGCTCGCCCCGGCCGCACGTGCGTGCGCAGCGCACGGAACTGCACCCGCCACAACCCCAGCAACGCGGCCGCCGCCACCTGCGGCTCGGGATCTTCCGCCCGCAGACCCGCCCGCGCCGCCAGCACCTCGGCGGCGACGTCGGCGAAGCGGTCGGCCGCGTCGTTCTGGTACGCCCGCAGTGACGGAGTCTCCCGCAGCAGGTCCCCGAACCTGCGGTAACCGGCCAGCGCCCGCTCGTCCGCGGCCAGGCTCGTGGTGAGCTCCCGCAGCTCCTCCGCCAGCACCCGCAGCATCGCCTCGACCGGCGGCAGCGCGGGGTCCGCCAGGTGCGTGCGGAGCGCGTCGGCCGTGGCCTCCAGCCGGTCCAGGACCAGCGCTTCCTTGGTCGGGAAGTAGTTGAACACCGTCTTCTCCGACACCCCGCACGCTTCGGCGACGTCGGCGACACGCACGGAGTCGAAGCCCCGTTCCAGGAACAGCCGCGTGGCGGTGTCGGACAGCTGCCGCCGCATGGCGCGCTTCTTGCGCTCGCGCAGCCCCTCCGTCTTCACGCGCTCAAACTACTACAGCCACTCGATTTCTTCTGCTACTGTATTTTTATAGCAACTGAAAGGAACGGTCATGGCCGAGATACAGATCGTCCGCGACTACCCGCACTCACCCGCGAAGGTCTGGCGCGCGCTGACCGACCCGGACCTCATCCCCCGCTGGACGTCGACGGGCAAGGGCGCGCGCCCCGTGGGGTTCGAGCCGGTCGTCGGAAAGCGCTTCCAGTTCGTCGCGAAGCCGATGCCGGGCTGGCGCGGCATCGTCGACTGCGAGGTGCTGGAGGTCAGGGAGCGGGAGCTGCTGCGCTACACGTGGGTCGGCGGCGAGGGCGAGGCGCCCAGCTACGTCCGGTACCAGCTCGAACCGGCGCCCGGGGGCACCCGCTTCACCTACTCCCACACGGGTTTTCGCGGGGTCGGCGGGTTCGCGATGGCCAAGCTGCTCGGCTCGGTCCGCAGGAAGATGCTCACCGTCGGGATGCCCGCCCTGCTCGCCGAGCTGGACGAGCCGTGAGTCACCACTGCTGCGGCCGCGCCGCCCGGTTGCGCCGCTCCGCCAGCACGGCCATCAGGTACGCCCACACCGGCGTACCCGGCGGGACCGGCGCGCCGATGCGGGCCGAGACCTCCTGCGCGAGCTGGTACCCCAGGTGTTCCCGCGCCTCTTCGCGCAGGGACTGGTAGCGCCCCAGGTACTGCCGGATCGCGAGCGCGAGGTCGTCGGTCAGCCCGGACAGGTCCAGCTGCGCCGCCCAAGCGGCGAGCGGCGGCGGCATCGTGATGCTCGGCTCGACGGCCTTGGGCGCGTGCTCCAGCACCACCACGGTCCCGGCCAGGAAATCGCCCACCCGCTTGGACTTCTCCGACACCAGCGACACCACGAGCGCCACCGCGCCCCACACGAACGCGGGCCCGAAGTCGACGATCGCCCCCGCCAGACCACGGGTGAGGGCGTGCCGGAAGCGGATCGGACCGCCGTCGTCCCGCACCACGCGCAGCCCGAAGGCCGCCTTCCCCGGCGTCCGCCCGCGCGTGAGCGTCTCGAACAGCACCGGGTAGCCGACGCGCACGAGCACCAGCAACGACAGCAGGATCGCGGAAGCGGACGCCCCGTCCTGCGGTCCGGCCCAGATCACGATGAGCAGGCCGACGACGATGACGGCCAGCTGGATGACCACGTCGATCGCGAAGGCGAGCCCGCGGCTGGCCAGCCCCGCCAGGCGCAGCTCGAGGACGACGGCGTCGCCGGTGACCAGATCGGGTTCGGGGTGCACCGGGCAACTGTAGTCTGAGCGGCGTGGACGTCGATCTGTTCGTCGCGGCCCATCGCGCCGAATGGGACCGGCTGGCCGAGCTGCTCGACCGCCGTCGCCTGCGTGGCGCCGAGGCGGACGAGCTGATCACGCTGTACCAGCGCACGGCGACGCACCTGTCGGTCGTGCGCTCCTCGGCCCCCGACCCCGCGCTGCTGTCCCGGCTCTCGACGCTCGTGACGCGCGCCCGGTCCGCCGTCACCGGCACGCACAACCCGGCGTGGCGCGAGGTGGGGTTGTTCTTCGCGCAGCGCTTCCCCGCCGCCGTGTACCGCGGCCGCCGCTGGTGGCTGTCCACGGCACTCGTGACGATCGTGGTGAGCGGGCTGCTGGCGGCGTGGGTCGCCACCGACTCCGGCGTGCGGGCGAGCATCGCGGCACCCGAGCAGATCCGGCAGCTGACCCAGCCGGGCGGCCAGTTCGAGACGTACTACTCGGCCAACCCGGCGGGTTCGTTCGCCGCGCAGGTGTGGACGAACAACGCATGGGTGGCGGCGATCTGCCTGTTCTTCGGGGTGCTGCTGGGCGTGCCGGTGCTGCTCGCGCTGTGGGCCAACGCCGCGAACGTCGGCGTGAGCGCCGGGCTGATGAGCGCGGCCGGGCGGCTCGACGTCTTCTTCGGCCTGATCACCCCGCACGGGCTGCTGGAGCTGACCGCGGTGTTCGTCGCGGCGGGTACCGGGCTGCGGCTGGGCTGGGCGGTGATCAACCCGGGCCCGCACAGCCGCGGGGTGGCGCTCGCGCGCGAGGGCAGGGCGACCGCGGCGATGGCGCTGGGGCTCGCGTGCGTGCTGCTGGTGTCCGGCGTGATCGAGGCGTTCGTGACGCCGTCCGGGTTGCCGACGTGGGCCAGGATCGGCATCGGCGCCCTGGCGGAGATCGCGTTCCTGACGTACGTGTTCGTGCTGGGCAGGCGGGCCGCGCGGGTGGGCGTGACGGGTGATGTGGACGCCCGGTACGGCGGTGACGTGCGGCCCGAGGCGGGCTGAACGACACACCTCGGCGGGCTGGCCCGGCGCCGGGCGGGGACGTCGTAGGGTGGCGCGATGGGGAAGCGGCTGGCACTGACTCTGTCCGAGGACACGCACGCCCAGATCGAGGCCCTCGCCGCGGAAGCGGGCGTGCCGGTGCAGGACTGGCTCGTCGCCGCGGTGGAGCGGGAGGCGTTCCGCCAGCTGTGCGAGCAGACCGACGCGTGGTGGCGGGCCCACCCCGAACTCGCGCGTGCCGAGATCGCCGCGTACTCGCGGCGGCAGTCCGAGAGTCGCCGTGGGTCCTCGGCCGCGTAAGGGCGAGCTCTGGACCGTCGCGGGGCCGGACCGCCGGCGGGTGCTGGTCTACAGCGGGGACATGTTCAACGACCTCGACGCCGTGCCGTACGTGATCACGATGGATGTCGTCGAGACCCCGGACCCGCTGACCGTGACCACGCCCGAGGGGCTGCACATCTCGTACACGCGGCTCGACCACGTGCCGAAGACAGCGCTTTCCGAACGGTTCGGGGCGATTTCCGCCGAACTGCTGCAGACGGTGAATACCCGGCTGTTCATGGTGCTGACGACTTCTTGACGGTTTTGGTCTGGACCACTTACCCTGAAGTGCCACGGAGGTGGTCGGCATGGGCAGGTGGAAGACCCGGATCGGACTCTGCACGGCGGCGCTGGTGGCCGCGCTCGGCTTCACGGTTCCCGCTCAGGCGGCGGTGACGCCACCGGGATCGGCGCCGTACCTCGACATCACGGCCAGCACACCGTCCCTTGTGGACATGGCGAACGCCACGGGGCAGAAGACGACGACGCTGGCGTTCGTGCTGGCGGACAGCACCGGCTGCAACCCGTCGTGGGGCGGCGTGATCCCGCTGGACGACTCGCGGATCCTGAACGACATCAAGGCCTTCCAGGCGATGGGCGGGAAGGTGATCGTCGCGACGGGCGGCGCGGCGGGGCCGTACCTGGAGTACACGTGCGGTTCGGCCGCCGCGCTCGCCGGCGCGTACCGGAAGATCCTCGACACGGTGGGGACGAACAGCCTGGACGTGGACGTCGAGGCGACGATCCCGCAGGACACGGTCAATGCCGCGCTGAAGACCATCCAGAGCGAGCGCGGCACCACGATCAGCTACACGATGCGCGTGCAGGGCGACGACTACGGGATGGACCCGTACTCGGTGCAGGTGCTGCAGAGCGCGGCGGCCCACGGCGTGGACGTGCTGGTGAACCCGATGACGATGGAATTCGGCACGAGCCGCGCCGACTGGGGTGACGCCGTGATCGCGGCGGCGCAGAGCACGCTGGGGCAGCTGAAGCAGATCTGGCCGGGCATGTCGGACGCGGACCTGAAGCGGCACCTGGGCGTGACGCCGATGATCGGGCGGAACTACAACGGCAAGATCTTCCAGCCCGACGACGCGACGCAGTTGGTGCAGTGGGCGAACGCGAACCACATCGGGCGCCTGGCGTTCTGGTCCGTCGGCCGCGACAACGGTTCCTGCCCCGGCGGAGGGGTTTCGCCGACGTGCAGCAGCATTTCCCAGTCGCAGTACCAGTTCACGAAGACGTTCGCCGGTTTCACGGGGTGATCGTCCGGTGGCCCGTCACCTCGGCGCGGGGGTGGCGGGTCACCGGTGTTTCAGGGGCTGACGGTTCGGCGGCGGGTGGCTCGGCGGTTCAGTGGCAGGCGCGGCAGGCGGCTCGACGGCTCTGCAGCTGGGCCGCGGGCGGCTCGGCGGCCCCGGCGGTTCCGTTGCAGGCGGCTGGCGGCGGGCGGCTGGTGACAGGCGGTTCGACGGCAGGCGGCTCGGCGGCGGGTGGCTGTGGCGGCCCGGCGGCGGGCGGGTGGCGGGCGGCTCGGCGGTTCCGTGGCAGGCGCGGCGGGCGGCTCGGCGGGGCTCGCCACCGCCCGGCGGCTTCCGGCGCTGGCCACCGGTCCACGAGCGCGGGCCACGGCGCACGTGCCCGCAGAAGCCGCCCAGCGCACCAGGGCAACCGCCCCGGCCAGCAGCCCCGCCTCACAACCGCCCAGCGGCCTTCAACGCCAGGTACCGGTCCGCGAGCGCGGGCGGTAGCGCGTCCGGCTCGGCGTCTACCACCTCGACCCCCTTGCGCCGCAACAAACCCTCCGCGTGCCGGCGCTCCGCGAGCGTGCGTTCCGCGGCCGCCGCCTCGTACACCGCCTCCGCGCTTCCCCTGCCCCGCGCCATTTCCGCCACCCGCGGGTCCGCCACCGACGCCACCAGCAACCGGTGCCGCGCGGTCAACGACGGCAGCACCGGCAACAGCCCCTCCTCCAGCGGCGCGGCATCCAACCCCGTCAGCAGCACCACCAGCGACCGGTGCGGGGTCCGCCGCAGCACTTCGCCGACCAGCCCGCGCGCATCGGTCTCCACCAGCGACGGTTCCAGCAGCGCCAAGGCGTTCACCAGCGCAGGCACCGACGCACCCCGCACCGACGTCCGCACTTGCCGGTCGTACGCCAGCAGGTCCACCCGGTCCCCCGCGCGCGAAGCCAGCGTCGCCAGCAGCAGTGCCGCCTCCAGCATCGCGTCCAGCCTCGGTTCGTCGCCGACGCGGCCCGCCGACGTGCGGCCCGTGTCCAGCACCAGCAGCACGTGCCGGTCGCGTTCGGGCCGCCACGTCCGCACCATCACGTCCCGCGCCCGGGCCGTCGCGCGCCAGTCGATCGAGCGCACGTCGTCGCCGATGACGTACTCCCGCAACGAGTCGAACTCCGTGCCCGCCCCGCGCACCAGCGCCGCCTGGCGCCCGTCGAGCTGCTGCAACCGCGTCAGCCGCGCGGGCAGGTGCCGTCGGCTGTGGAACGGCGGCAACACGCGCACCACCCACGGCACCCGGTGCGAACCCTGCCGCGCCGCGATGCCCAGCGGGCCGACCGAGCGCACCGTCACGCGGAACGCCTGCCGCTCCCCGCGCCGCGTCGGCCGCAGCTCCACCGCCACCGTGCGCCGCTCGCCGGGCGGCACCAGCACCGGCACCCGGTCCCGCACGACGCCCGCGCTCGGCGGCCACGCGTCCCGCACCTGACCCCGCACCCGGCGCCTGCCGGGGTTCGTGATCGTCAGCCGCACCTCGGCGGGCTCCCCCAGCCGCGTCGACGTGTCGCCGTCACGCGTGAACACCAAGCCCCGCACGCCACCGGCGAGCAGCAGGTCGACCACGATCAGCAGCAGGACCACGGCGGCCACCGCGACCACCCCGGTCCACGACGGCGCCGCCAGCGCCACCACGACCGCCCCGATCGCGGCCAGCACCCCGGCCCGCGCGGTGATCGCCATCAGCGGGGCACGGGCACGGCCGCGAGCACGCGGTCGAGCACGCCGTCCGCCGTGCCGCCCTCGAGTTCGGCCTCCGGCCGCAGGTCCAGCCGGTGCCGCAAAGCGGGGCGCGCCAAGGACTTCACGTCGTCCGGCGTCGCGTAGTCACGGCCGGCCAGCCACGCCCACGCCCGCGTCGCGGCCAGCAACGCCGTGGCACCACGGGGCGAGACGCCCAGCCGCACCGAAGGCGTGGACCGCGTCGCCCGGCACAGGTCCACGATGTACCCCAGCACCTGCGGGTGGACCGAGACCGCCGCGACCCCTTCCCGCGCGGCGGCCAGCTGCGCCGGGCCCGCGACCGGGCGGACGCCCGCCGCCGCGAGGTCACGCGGGTCGAAACCCTGTGCGTGCCGGGAAAGGATGCCAATCTCGTCGTCGCGGGACGGCGTCGGCACGGTGAGCTTGAGCAGGAACCGGTCCAGCTGCGCCTCCGGCAGCGGGTACGTGCCCTCGTACTCCACCGGGTTCTGCGTGGCGATCACGATGAACGGGTCCGGCAGCGGCCGCGGCCGCCCCTCGACCGACACCTGCCGCTCCTCCATCGCCTCCAGCAACGCGGACTGCGTCTTGGGCGGGGTGCGGTTGATCTCGTCGGCGAGCAGCAGGTTCGTGAACACCGGCCCTTCGCGGAAGGTGAACTCGCCGGAGTCGTAGACGATCGAGCCGGTGACGTCGCCCGGCATCAGGTCCGGCGTGAACTGGATGCGCGTGCTGTCCAGGTCGAGCGCGGTGGCCAGCGCCCGCACCAGCAGCGTCTTCGCCACGCCGGGCACGCCCTCCAGCAGCACGTGCCCTCGGCACAACAACGCGATGATCAACCCGGTGACGGCGGCGTCGTTGCCGACCACCGCTTTGCCGACCTCGGCCCGCAGCGCGAGCAGCGCCTGCCGGGCGTCCACGGCCGCCTCAGTGGTCAAGATCCTCGTACCTCTCTTTCCAACCGGTCCAGCTCGTCGGCGAGGCGGACCAGCGACGCGTCGTCCTCCGGTGCCGGACCGTACAACAGGGGCGCGGCATCGCGGCCGGTCCTGGCCGAGATCGCGCTGAGCACGGCGGCGGGTTCGGCTCCCGCACCGAGCCCGAGTTCCGGGAGCAGCCGGTCGATCGTGGCCTGCCGGAGCAGTCCGGCGGCGTGCGCGGCGGAACCCGATCGCCGGTACAGCCTCGCGCGGCCCTCGGTCGTTTCGGCCGAGCGCACCACGACGGGCAGTGGTTCGGCGACGACCGGACCGAGCCGCCGCGCCCGCCACAAGGCGAGGAACACGGCCGCGACGCCGAGCTGGATCGCGCCGAACAGCCAGCTCCGCGGCAGCAGGTCGAGCAGCGGGCGCTGGGTGACCCCGGCCGCGGGGTCGCCCGGCGACGGCAGGTACCAGACCAGCGTGGCGTGCCGGCCGAGCAGGCGCATCGACAGCGCGGCGTCGCCCTGGTCGCCGAGCCGTTCGTTCGTCAGCGGGGTGCCATCGCCGAGGAGCGTCGTACTGCCGGTGAGCTGCAGCAGCGAGCCGCCGTAGCAGGGGCGTCCCCGGCCGTGTGCCTCGTATTCGAGCCCGCCGAGCACCGCGTCGCCCGCCGCGACGGCGACCGCGATCGTGCAGTCGGGCGAACGCACGGACGGGTCTTCCTGGCCCTTCACGACGACGCCGGGCAACAGCAGGTCGAGCACGTCCTGCCCGGCGCCGACGAACACGGCGTCCGCCGCCGAACCACGCAGACGCGCGAGCAGGGCGGGTTCGACCAGACTCGGATCGGTGACCAGCAGGGTGGCCTCCGCGTTCGCGCCCAGCGCTTCCCGCGTGTCGTCCACCGTGTGCGTGGTGACGATGCGGACGCCCTGACCCTCCAGCAGTTTCGCCAGTGCACGCGAGCCACCGGGGTCGGCGGAACCGGGGTCGAGCGCGCCGTGGGTGCCGGTGTCGCGGGCGAGCGTGAGCACGACCGCGCCGAGCACGAGCACGACGGCGATGAACAGCGGGGCCCGTGCGGCCCGCCAGATGCGGCGGGCATCGGGGGAAACCGAGGTCACGCGGGCACTCCCGGTCGCTCACGCCGGACCCGTTCGTCGAGCGCCGCCAGCCGCGCGTGGTCCTCGGCGCTCGCCGCGCGCTCGCCGTAGTGCACGTCGTCGAACAGCCGGGCCGCGACCGCGAGTTCGTCGCGGACGCCGGGGAGCCACCGCCCGGCGTCGCGGGCGGCTTCGTCCGCGGTGCGCCCGGAAAGCGCTTCCAGCACGCCGCGCTCCTCCAGTCCGCGCACCAGCGCGCGGAAGCGTTCCCGCACCGCCACGCCGAAATCCCCGGCCGCGGCGGCCTGGTCCGCCGCCTGCCGGTGGTCGGCCGCGGTGCGGGACCGGTCCTCGAACACCAGCCCCGGCGCGCGCACGTTCCGTGCGACCTTGCCGACGCGCAGCCGCACCACGACCGCGACCAGCACCAGCACGGCCAGCAGGACGAGCAGCCCGAGCGGACCGCCCGGCACCGCCGTCGACGCCGCTTCGAACAGGTCGGAGAGGCGCTCGGCGAGCCACCGCAGCACGCGTTCGACCAGGCCGGGGTCGTTCACGTGGTACTCGGGCCCGGACAGCTCCGCCTCGGCGGCGCGCTGCGCCGCGTCCCGGTCGATCGTGACCGGGACGTCCGCGGGCAGCGGCAGGATCACTGCGCGGTACCGGCCGAGCGCGCGAGCTGGATGTCCATCCCCTCCTTGCGCATCCGCTGGTCGATGTAGAGCAGCGCGGTCGCGGCGGCCGTGAACGGCCCGACGATCGTCTCCGCGATGACGCCGCCGAGCGACGCGAGCAGCTGCGAGCCGACGGACTGGTTGGCCAGGTCGCTCGCGTTGCTGCTCAGCCCGAGGCCGACGCCGAACGGGATCTCGATGATCGTGCTGATCAGCCAGGAGGCGATCACGGTGAGCAGCAGCACGCCGAACACGCGCCACCACGTCCCGGACACCAGCCGCCGCGACCGGCTCATCGCCTGCCCGACCCCGCTGCGCTCCAGCACGAGCGCGGGCGCGGCGAGGCTCAGCAGCGTCCACAGCCAGATGCCGGGGATGACCAGGAAGATCGACGCGATGAACACGATGATCGTGACCAGCACGGTCAGCCCGAGCAGGGGCAGCAGGCGCGGCCGCAGCTCGGCCATCGCCTCGCCGAAGGTGACCGGGCGGCCGAGCACGGCCCTGCCCACGACAACCGTGATGAACCCGGCGAGGAACGTGCGGACGAGCAGCGAGACCACGATCGACAGGCCGAGCGAGGCGCCGAGCTGGCCCAGCGTCTCCCGCAGCCAGCGCAGCTGCTCCTCCTGGGTGGCGGCGGGGCCGAGCTGGGAGGCGTCGGGCAGGTCGCCGAGCACGCTGTAGGTGATGACGAAGTTCAGCGCGCCCGCGACCACCGCGACGACGGCCGAGACGCCGAACACCAGCGCGGGGTGGCGGCGCATCGTGCGCACGGCCCCGTCGAGGATCTCGCCGACCGACAGCGGCCGCAGGGGGATGACGCCCGGTTTGCCGTAGCCGCCACCGGGCCGCTGCTGCGGTGGGGGCGGGGGCATCGGCGGCAGGTCGTTGCGCGGCTGGTCGGGGTTGGTCCAGCCCCCGGTCTCACTCATCGAGCCTCTCTCCCAGTCTCTGCGGTCACGCGCCCACTCTCGCAGAGCGGGGGCCCGCCGACCACGCCGGGCGCGCGGGTCTTTCCGAGTCGTGATCTGGGGCCGGTGACTATGCTTGCGCGCGATGACGCACTCGCCGCCGCGCCCTTCCCCGGGTGCCCCACGTCCGGGCCGACGGCACCGGCGCAAGAAGCGGTCCTCCGGACCGCTGGTGGCGTTCACGCTCAGCGCGGTCGCCGTGTTGCTGGCCGGGCTCGTGGTGTTCGTCGTGGTGACCCGCACGGGTGATTCCGGCACGGCTTCGAGTGGCGCGCCGGCGTCGGCCACGTCGGTCAACAACGGCAACGCCGGGGCGGGTGCGTCCGCCGGGGAGAAGGTGCTGGCGCTCGCCGACCACCCGATACTGCAGGACCCGGACGCGGGGTTGCAGAACATCGTGTGCCGGCTGCCGGAGTGGCACAGCGACGAGGCGTCGGTCGAGGCGTTCTTCACGGCGGCGGACGAGTGCCTGAACGAGGCGTGGGGCCCGTTCCTGGAGGCCTACCACCTGCCGTTCCTGCCGCCCGCGCTGCACTTCCCGACGGGTTCGAGCTTCGAGACGGCGTGCGGCACGATCGGGGTCGGCGTGGCGACGGCGGCCTACTACTGCGACAACAACCTGTACGTGCCCTACCGCGGGCTGCAGATCGAGCAGTACGGCGACAACCCGGGCGTGTACCTGGCGTTGATCGCGCACGAGTACGGCCACCACGTGCAGGAGGTGGCCGGGATCATGGACGCGGTGTGGCAGCGGATCTACGCCGTCGGGCAGCAGAGCCCCCAGGGGCTGGAGCTGTCGCGGCGCAAGGAGCTGCAGGCGCAGTGCTTCTCGGGGATGTTCCTGGGCGCGGTGGTCGACCGCGGCGGCTCGCTGACGCGGGAGATGTACGCGAAGGCCTGGCGAGACCAGGACACGCGGGGCGACAACACGTCGGGCAGCCACGACCACGGGACGAACGCGCACTACGCGGCCTGGTGGCGCAAGGGCGCGCAGTTCAACCGCATCGCGCAGTGCAACACCTTCTCGACACCCGCGTCCGAGGTGTCTTGAGTTAGCTGCCGCGTGACCGCGGGACGTGGGGGCGGCGGTCGCTGCTCGCGCTGGCACGGGCGGCCGGGCAGCGGTTGCTGCATGACCGCAGCACGTGGGGCGGCACGTGGGGGCGGCGGTGCTGCTCGCGCTGGCACGGGCGGCCGGGCAACGGTTGCCGCGTGACCGCGGCACGTGGGGCTCGGCTCGTCGTCGCGGCGCTGTTCTGCAAGGCGCTGCCGTTCGCGTTGTTCAGCTGTGGTCGCTGCTCGTCGGCCTCGGCAGCGGGCCGAGGTTGTCGCCGGTGCGGCTCGCCGGGCTGCCGCTCGGGGCGGCGCGCTGGTGCTCGGAAAACCGCTCACGCCCCGCGTCCTCGCCGGGATGTGCTCGTGGGCGTCGGTCTGACGCGGGTTCAGGCCGCGACCGGCGTGGCCGTCGTGCGGCGGGAACCGCGCTGCACGAGGAACGCGTAGGCACCCCCGCCGAGGCAGCTCAACGCCAGCAGCGCCAGGCCGACCGGGCGGCGCAGGTCGCTGTGCCCGGCCACCACGTCGGCCAGGTGCACCTGCACGGTGCCGGTGCCGAGGTCGGCGGGCACGGTGATCTCGACGCGGTCGCCGCGGTCGTGGCCGCAGGCGTCGAGCGAGCCGGTGTGCTTACCACCGCCGGCCTCGAACTGGACGGTCTCGGTCGGGTTCGGCGCGGTGCACTCGGCCGGGGTCGTCACGGTCGCCGCGACGACCGTCCCCCCGCCGGTCGCGGGCGAGCCGAACAGGCCGGGCCCGCTCCACCACACGAGCACGACGATCGCGATACCCACGAGGGCCGGGATCAGCAGGCCCGACCAGCGGAGCCGGGACGAGGTCATGCCCCGCCCCGTGCGGAAGGCGGGCGGGAACCCTGGGAGCACTGCACGAAGGCCATGGTTCCAGAGAAATCCCGGGAAGCACAGGGAGAGCGGTGTGGCCCCCGTCTATCACTCGTTGTGGTCAGCGGGCGTCACTTTCCGCACATACAGCAGCCTGTCCCCCGGTTCGATGGCGTCCACCTGCGGGGAGTCGACGCGGTAGAGCTGGCCGTCGCGGACCACGCCCAGCACGATGTCACTCAGATGCCGGGGCGAGCCTCCCTCTTCCGAGGGTTCGACGACACGCTCCGCGATCGCCAGCCCGGACTCGGGGGTGAGCAGGTCCTCGACCATGTCGACGACGACGGGTGTCGAGGTGGCCATCCCGAGCAGCCTGCCCGCGGTCTCGCTGGACACCACGACCTGGTTCGCACCGGACTGCTTGAGCAGGTGCACGTTCTCCGCCTCGCGCACGGACGCCACGATGTGGGCCTTCGGCGCCAGCTCCCGCGCGGTGAGCGTCGCCAGCACGGCCGAGTCGTCGCGGTTCGTGGCGACCACCACCGCCCTGGCCCGCTGCACGCCCGCGACGCGCAGCACGTCCGACCGCGTCGCGGAGCCGTGCACCGTGACGAGGCCGAGCGCGCCGGCCGCGTCCAGCGCCTGCTGGTCGGTGTCCACGACGACGATCCGGCTCGGCTCGACGTTCTCGTCGCCGAGCAGGGTCTTGACCGCCGAGCGGCCCTTCGTGCCGAAGCCGACGACCACCACGTGGTCCCGCACCTTGGACCTCCACTTCTGGATCCGGAACGCCTGCCGCGACCGTTCGGTGAGCACTTCCAGTGTCGTTCCGACCAGCACGATGAGGAACAGCACCCGCAGCGGGGTGACGACGAGGACGTTGATCAGCCGCGCGCCCGCGGTCACCGGCGTGATGTCGCCGTAGCCGGTGGTCGACAGCGAGACGGTCGCGTAGTAGAAGCTGTCCAAAAGGGACAGGCCATCGCCGTTGACGTCGCGGTAGCCGTCCCGTCCGAGGTAGACGATGAACACCGCCGCGACGAGCGCGAGCAGTGCGTAGACGATGCGCCGCGCGATCGACCGGATCGGGCTGACCGACGGCTCCGGCATCCTGATGACGCCGACGAGCGAGTGGTCAGCTCGGACTGGGGCACGCACGCCGCGGATCGTATGGGATGCCCCGACCCGCCGCCACCGTCATCGGTCGATCATCACGACCGGTTTTCGTCGCGGGCGCGGCTCCCGCAGCCCCGCGCGCGTTCGTCGCCTTCCGCGATGGCGGCCGTGGTTTCGACGCGTTCCAGTCGTCCGTCCGCGCGGCGGCGCTCGACCACGACAGCCGGGTTCGCCAGCCACGCGGGGTTTTCCGGCCCGCGGCGCCCCATCGCCCCACGACGACCGGCGCGGGGTCGTCGCTCAGGTCGCCCAGCGGCACCGTGTGCTTCCGGCCGGACTTCGCGCCGGTCGTGGCATCGACACGGCTCACTCCTCCGGCACGCTGCGCAACAGGTCCCGCAGCCCCTCGGCGTCCAGCAGGTCCACCGGGCGCAGGGTGACATCGTCGCGCACGTAGTGGAACGCCGCACGCACCTTGTCCAGGGGCGTGCCCGTCAGGGAAGCCCACGCGAGCCGGTACGCCGCCAGCTGCACCGAAAGCGCCTTCAGCCGCGCCGGTTCGGGCACCGCGCCGGTCTTCCAGTCGACGACCGTCCAGCCGCCGTCGGGATCGGCGAACACCGCGTCCATCCGGCCCCGCACGAGCACGCCGTCGATCTCCGTGGAGAACGGCACCTCGACCTCGTGGGGCGTCCGCACCGCCCAGCCGCTCGCCTCGAACGCTGCCCGCAGCTCGTCGAGCGCTTCGTCGGGGGCGGCACCCTCGTCCGCCGCGCCGGGCAGGTCCTCCAGCTCCAGCAAGCGCTCTCCCGCGAACCGCCGTTCGACCCAGCCGTGGAAGGCGGTACCGCGGCGGGCGAAGGTGTTGGGCGGCACGGGCAACGGCCGCCGCAGCCGCCGCGCCAGGCCACCCGGATCGCCCGCCAGCTCCACGAGCTGGCTCACCGACAGCTGTCCCGGCAGCGCGACCTCCTCGCCCGCGCTCGCCGCCGCGGCCCGCTCCGCGAGCAGCACGTCGGTGTCGGCGATCCAGCCGTCCGGGTCGTCCTCCTCCTCGACGGTCTCCCCGGCCGCCATCGCGGCGAGCACCAGTTCGGCTCCCTCGGCCACCTCGTTCCGCCGCCCGCCCAGCGGATCCACCGGCCACCGCGCCGTGCGTGACTGCGTGACCAGCGGGTTCTCCTCGTCCTCCGCCGGTTCGTCGGCCCACACCGCACGCCTGCCGACGCCCATCTCCGCGATCTCGGTCAGGAAGTCCGACGGGCCCTTCGGCCGCGAGCTGGTCTCGTTCCACCAGTGCCCGGACACCAGCAGCGCGTGCTCGGAGCGGGTCAGCGCGACGTAGCACAGCCGCCGTTCCTCATCGGCCTCCCGCTCGACGAAGCTCTGCTCGTGGATCTCGAAGGCTTCGCTGATCTCCTTGCGGTCCATGCCCGAAGACACCGCGAGCTTCGGCAGGTCCTGCGCGTCGCCTCGCAGCTGCGCGGGCAAGGACGTGACCGTGCGCAGCCACGAGGAGGAGCGGCGCTTGTTGGGGAACACGTCCTTCGACAGGTGCGGCACGGCGACCACCTGCCACTCCAGCCCCTTCGCCGAGTGCGCGGTCAGCACCTGCACGCGGTCGGGCAGCACCTCGACCTCGCCCGGCGTCAGCCCGTCCTCGGCGTGCGCGGCGGTCATCAGGTAGTCCACAAAGGACATCAGCGTGGCGTCCGGCGAGGTCTCGGCGAAATCCGCGACCACGTCGGCGAAGGCGTCCAGGTGCGCGCGCCCCGCGCCGCCCGGCCGGGCCAGCGACTCGACGTCGAGCAGCATCGTGCGCTCCACGTCCGCGACCAGCTCGGGCAGTGACTGGTCCAGCCGGCGCCGCAACCCGGACAGCTCGGCCGCGATCTTCCGGATGCGCTCGTAACCCTCCGGCGAGTAGCGGGCCGGGTCACCGGGGTCGTCCAGCGCGTCCACGAGCCCGGTCTGCTCCGCGCGTTCGACGAACAACTCGTCCACTGTGGATTCCGCGGTCGGCGGTGGAGCGGCGATCTCGTTGGCACGCCGCCACAACGCCGCGAGGTCCGAGGCCGACAGCCGCCACCGGGCACCGGTCAGCAGCCGGGCTGCGGCGGTGCCCGCGAGCGGATCGGCCAGCACCCGCAGGGTGGCCACGAGGTCGGCGACCTCGGGCTCGTCGAGCAACCCGCCCAGGCCCACGACCTCGACCGGCAGCCCCCGGGCCCGCAGTTCCGCGGCGATCGGCGCCATGTCGGCACGCCGTCGCACCAGCACCGCCGCCGTGGGCGGGCTGCCGTTCGCGTCGAGGTGGGCGTACCAGCGCTGGGCCACCGCGTCGGCGACCCACTCGCGTTCGACGCGGATGTCGGTCAGCAGCGCGTACTCGATGTCCGCCGGGCCCGCACCGTCCCTGGCCCGCAGCCGTTCCACGCCGAGCCCGCGCGCCCGCAGCGGTTCGGCCATCCCGTTGGCGAGCGTGAGCACCTCGGGCGGGTTGCGGAAGCTGGTGAGCAGCCCGTACTCCCGCGCGGGCGCGAGGCGATCGCCGTCGCGGCGGGGGAAGTCCGTGGTGAACCGGGGCAGGTTGGCCGCGCTCGCGCCGCGCCAGCCGTAGATCGCCTGCGCCGGGTCGCCCACCGCGGTCACCGGCAGCGGTGGGTTCTCCACGCCGCCGAACAACGCGCGCAACAGCACGCGCTGAGCGTGCCCGGTGTCCTGGTACTCGTCGAGCAACACGGCGCCGTAACGGTCGCGTTCCCCGCGCGCGACCTCCGGGTGGTCGCTCGCGAGCTGCGCGGCCAGCGACATCTGGTCGGCGAAGTCGAGCGCGCCCTCCGCACGCTTGCGGCGGTGGTAGCTCTCGATGAGCGGGATCAGCGACAGCCGGAACCGTTGCGCGGCCGCGATTTCCGCCAGCGCCTTGGGCAACGCCGCCCGCTGCCCCTTCGCCCGCGGCGCTGTCTCGATCAGCTCGCACAGCCAGGTGCTGTAGTCGGCGAGCTGCTGCTCCGTGACCAGGTGCTCGCCGAGCTCCCCCGCAAGCGCGAGCAGCTGCGCGGTCACGGACGCGGGCACGCGATCGGTGTCCAAGTCACCGTCCCAAGTGGACACGACACGGTGGGCGAGCTGCCACGACGACGTCTCCGACAGCAGTCGCACCCCGGGCTGCACCGGCAACCGCAGGCCGTGCTCCGACAGCAACCGCCCGGCGTACGCGTGGTAAGTCAGCACCGTCGGCTCGCCCGCGACCACCGCCGCACGCAGACCGCCGCCCGGATCGACGCGGTCCAGCAGACCCGAACCGGCGAGGCGCCGCAGCCGCGCCCGCACGCGTTCGGCCAGCTGACGCGCCGCCTTGCGGGTGAAGGTGAGGCCCAGCACGCGTTCCGGCGTCACGACGCCGTTGGCGACCAGCCACACGACCCGCGCGGCCATCGTCTCGGTCTTGCCCGCGCCGGCACCGGCGACGACGAGCGCGGGCTCGATCGGAGCGGCGATCACGGCGGCCTGCTCGGGCGTGGGCGGGTGCAGGCCGAGCGCGGCCGCCAGCTCGGCCGGGCTGACGTGCGTCATCCGCCGGTCACCTGCCGCCCCTCCGGCCGCAGCGGGCACGACCCCTTGGCCGGACAACGGTCGCAGTCGATGTTCTCGTTCGCCTGGTACTCCGGGCCGGTGGCGGACGTGGCGACCTCGCGGACGAGTTCGAGCCAGCGCTTGCCGCTGTCCTCGTCCAGCGGAGGCTGCTCGCGCTGCGTCGCGCCGGTCTTGTTGTGGGACTTGGCGAGGTACACCAGCCGCGCGCCGCCCGGCTGCTTGCCCTCGCCGAAAGCGCCCAGCAGCACGGAAAGCTGGTACGCGGCCAGCTGCGGGTGCAGTTCGGCGTCGTTCGCGCTGACCGGCGTCTTGCCGGTCTTGAGGTCGACGATGACGGGCCGGCCGTCCTTGTCGGACTCCAGTCGGTCGATCCGTCCGCGCAGCCGGACGAGCATGCCGTCCTCGCCCATCGGCACCTCGACCTCGATGTCCTGCTCCACGCCGAGCTGCAGCAGCTCCTGACGGCTGGTTTCCAGCCAGGACAGGAAGTTGCGCACCATCTGCTCGACGCGGTTGCGCTCGCGGCGGGAGAACCACGGGGCACCGGCGTCCACCTTCGCCCAGGCCTCGTCGAGCGCCTGCCGCAGGCCCTGGTCGTCCAGCCCGCTCGCGGCCGCCTGCGCGAGCCCATGCACGAGCGTGCCGGTGATCGCCGCGAGCTGCGCCGGATCGCTCCCGCCGTGCCGCTCGATCAGCCACCGCAGGGGACACTTGACCAGAGTGTCCACAGTGGACGGCGAGATGCGGACAACGTCACCGGTGCCGTACAACGGGTCCTCGGACGAGACGTCGGCGACGCCGTACCAGGTGCCGGGATGGGCGCCGGGCACCCCGGCATCCGCGAGCCGGGCGAGCTGACGGGCGGCGCGGGCTCGGCGCTCGGGTTCGGTTTTGGCGTCACACACCGCCTTGCGCAGCTCGCCCACCAGCTCCGCCAGCACGAGCGAGCGGCCCGGCGGCTTCATGCGCGAGTCGGTGCCAGACTCGTCCGCGTTGTTGGGCTCGATGTCGTCCAGGAACCGCGACGGCTGCTCGTCCTCACCCGCCACGGCACTGACGAGCAGAGTGTGCCGCGCACGGCTCGCGGCAACGTAGAACAACCGGCGCTCCTCGGCGAGGATCGGCGCCGTCGCCGAAACCCCATCACCGTCCACACCGGACAGCAGGTCGACGAGCCGTTCCACACCCAGCAGCGATCCGCGCAGGCGCAGGTCCGGCCAGCTGCCCTCCTGCACCCCGGCGACGGCCACGACCGTCCACTCGCGACCGGCGGCGCCGTGTGCGGTGAGCATCGAGACGCCTTCGCCGCGGGCCGCGACGGGCGCGAGGCTGTCCCCGGCGATGTTCTGCGACGACAGGTAGTCCGCGAAGGCCGCCACCCCAGCCTTGGGCAGCCGGTCGGTGTAGCGGCCGGCGGCGTGGAACAACGCCACGATCGCGTCGAGGTCGCGATCGGCCTGCGAGCCCAGCGTGCCACCCCGCGCGGACTGCCGCACCAGCCGCTGCTGCAGCCCGCTCTCCCGCCACAGCTCCCACAGCACCTGCTCGACGGGCGCACCCCGCCGGATCGCCGTCGCGGTCACGTGCAGCAGACCGCCGACGCGCTGGATCGGCGCGGCCTCGGCGGCGGCGAGGCCCGTGAGCTTATCGTTGTCCCGCAACACTTCCAGCAGCAGTTCGTCACTGGAGCGCTGTCCGCCCGCGGCCAGTTCCAGCCGCCTCAGCCCGCGGCGCATGCGCCGCAGCGCGAGCGGGTCGGCGCCGCCGAGCGACGACGACAGCAGCATTTCGGCGGTGTCGACGTCCAGCGTCTCCGGATCGGCCGCGACGCGCAGGATCGCCAGCAGCGGTCGCACCGCGGGCTGCTTGGCGAGCGGCAGCTCCTCCGCCGCCGACGCGATCGGCACGCCCGCCGCCCGCAAAGCCCGTTGCAGCACGGGAAAAGACCGGCCGGGCGAGCGCACCAGCACCGCCATCTCCGACCACGGCACGCCGTCGGTCAGGTGCGCGCGGCGCAGCTGGTCGGCGATCCAGCTCGCCTCCGCCGACGGTGTCGGCAGCAGCCGCACCTTCACCGCACCCCGGCTGCGGGGCCTGGGATTCGTGATGCGGTGCGCGTTCGCGCCGGGGAGCGTGCGGGCCAGCCGCGTCACGGCGTTGTGCACCTCGAAGCTCATCCGGTGCGCGTGACCGAGGACGATCGTGCGTTCCCCGTCGTCCGCGTCGGCGAGCAGCGTGGGATCCGCGCCGCGGAAGGAGAACACGGCCTGGTCCGGGTCACCGGCCACGACGAAGTCCTCCGCCGCCGAGCCGAGCAGCCGCAGCAGCCGGAACTGCAGGTGGTCCAGGTGCTGCGCGTCGTCGACGAACACGTGCCGGATCCGCGCCTGCTCGCGCGTGAGCAGGTCGGGATCGCCCTCCATCTCGACGAGGGCGTTCGCCACCAGCTCCGCCGCGTCGAGCGCGGGCGCGCCGCCGGCGCTCGACAGGATGGTGACCTCCTCGTACTGGCGCCAGAACACGCCCGCCGCCACCCACTGCGGCCGGTCGGTGCGGCGGCCGAGCTTCACGAGGTCGTCCGGGCCGAGCCCGCGTTCGGCGGCGCGCAGGATCAGGTCGCGCAGCTCCTCGGCGAACCCGGGCACGGCCAGCGCGGGACGCAGTTGCTCGGGCCAGTCCGGCGCGCCCTGCTCCAGGTCGCCGGCGAGCAGCTCACGCACGACGACGTCCTGTTCCGGACTGGACAGCAGCCGCGGCGGCGGGACGTCCTGCGCGCCTGCCTGCAGGCGCAGCAACGCGAACGCGTAGGAGTGCACGGTGCGGACGATGGGTTCACGGATCGTGCGGCCGTCGGCACCGGTCGTGACGCGGCGCGTGATGTCGGCGCGCAGCGCGTCGGCGGCGCGGCGGGACGTGGTCAGCACCAGCAGGCTTTCCGGATCGGTCCCGGCGTCGATGCGGCTCGCGACGGTGCTGGCGAGCAGGGACGTCTTGCCGGTGCCCGGGCCGCCCAGCACCCGCACGAACCCGCGGGGGTTCCGGATGAGCGCTTCGGCGTCCGGTTCCCAGGTGTGCGGGTGCGGCGCTTCGACGGGCCTGCGGACCAGCCGCGCCCGCCGTGCTGCCGAACCCCGCACGTTCATGGGTGCAAGGGAATCATGTCCGGTGGGTGCCCCCGTGCAGCGGCACGCGGGTAGGTTCGATTCCGTGGACGAGCAGCTGCACGAGCGGGTGCGTGACGTGATCGCGTCGGTCCCGACGGGGCGGGTCGCGACGTACGGCGACATCGCGGCGATCGCGGGCGCGTCCACCCCTCGTCTGGTCGGCCGCGTGCTGCGGGAGGACGGGCACGACCTGCCGTGGCACCGGATCCTGCGTGCCGACGGCACCCCGGCGCCGCACCTCGCGCACCGGCAGCTGGAGCTGCTGCGGGCGGAGGGCGTGCTCGCGGACGGGCAGAAGGTCGATCTCCGTGCGTACCGCTGGCGCGTGTGAGCGGGGCTACCCTTTTCCCCGGTGGGTGTTTAGGTTAGCCTTCCCTTCGTGGCGGTCTTCTGCGAGATCCAGGTGGCGCGGGTGCGCCGGCTCAGCCCGCACATGGCGCGGATCAGCTTCACCGGCGAGGGCCTGCGCGGGCTGACCGCGACGTGCCCGGACGCCTACGTGAAGCTGTTCTTCCCGCTGGCGGGCCAGGAGCGCCCGGAGCTGCCGGACATGCTGTGCGACTCGTGGTACCAGAACTACCTGGGGATGCCGGAGGAGATCAGGCCGCCGATCCGCACGTACACGGTGCGCGCACACCGTGGTACGGAGCTGGACATCGACTTCGTGCTGCACGGCGACACCGGCCCGGCGAGCCGCTGGGCGCTGAGCGCGCGGCCGGGGCAGACGATCGCGCTGCTCGGCACGGGCGGGCTGCACACGGTCCCCGCGGGCACGGACTACCAGCTCCTCATCGGTGACGAGACCGCACTGCCCGCGATCGGCGCGATCCTGGAGCGGCTTTCGCCGGGAGCGGTGGCGCACGCGTACATCGAGGTGCCGAGCCCCGCCGAGCAGCAGCGGTTCACCACGCTCGGGAACGTCGAGGTGCACTGGCTGCACCGGGGCGCGCAGGCGCACGGCCAGGCGGTGCTGAACGCGGTCCGCATGGCGCGGCTCCCCGAAGGGACCCCTTACGGCTGGATCTCGGGCGAGGCGGGCATGGTCAAGTTCGCGCGGCGGCACCTCGTGAACGACCGCGGGATCGCGAAGAGCAACATCACCTTCACGGGCTACTGGCGCCGCGGCGCCACCCACGACCAGCTGGTCTGATCCGGGGCAGGTGTTGCGCCGGGGCTGATCTCGGGGGGCACGGGTTTCGCCGGGATGTCGCCGCGGGCGGTCGGGGCAGTGACCCGCGCGGACCATCGGCCGCCGGGGCTCCGGGACGTGTGGCGAGAAGCCACGCGCCACCGCGACCGCCTCCCGCCACGACAGCTGCCAGCCGCCCAGCGTGGCCCCTCCAAAGCCGCCGCAATCCGCCCCGCGGCCCCGCCACCGCGCGGCCCGCGCACCCCAGCCGTCAGGAGCCCAGCTCCGCCACCAGCAGCTTCACCAGCGCGCCGAGCCGTTGCCGCTCGGGCTGGAGCGTCGGGACCCCGGCCTCCGTCAGCGGCGCCGCCGTCACCGGGCCGACGCACGCGCACACGACGTCTCCCCGGAGCGCGGCCAGCAGCGCGTCGTACGCACCCCGCTGCCGGGCCAGCGCCAGCAGGTTCGCCGTCGCCGGGGCGCTCGTGAACGCCAGCGCCTGCACCTGCCGCTCCAGCACCCCGTCGAGCAACCGGTGCGCCGGCGCCAGATCCGCCGGCCACTCCCACCGGTATGGCTGCACCTCGATCAGCCGGGCACCGGCCTCCCGCAGTGCCGCCGTGTGCTCGGGCAGCGGCGAACCGTGCAGCTGCACCGCCACCCGCTTGCCCGCGAGATCCTCCCCGAGCAGGTGCGCGAACAGCTGCCGGTTGCTCTCCTCGGGCGCCGACCACTCCTCGGTCAGCCCGCGCCCCCGCACCGCGCCCTTGCCCTTCGGCCCGCGCGTGAAGATCCGCGCCCGCCCCAGCCGCTCCAGCAGCCGCTCCGACACACCCCAGCCGTCGGCCGCCTCCAGCCAGCCGCGGAACCCGGCGCCCGTCGTGACCGCCAGGACGTCGAGCTCCCCGGACAGCACCTCGTCCGTCGCGGCGCGGAGGCGGTCGTCGTCGGGCAGGGGCACGATGTGGATCATCGGCGCGTGCCGGACCGTGGCGCCGTTGCGTTCGAGCGCACTGATGAACTCCTCGGCGCGCCGTTCGGCGGTCACCCCGATCGTCACGCCGCTGAGGTCACCCATAGTTCACCGCCATCCGCTCGATCGCGGCGACGACCTCGGCTCTGAGGTCGGCGGGTTCGAGCACCTGCAACTCCGGCCCGAAGCGCAACAACTCGCCGAGCGCCGGAGCACCCGGTTCCACCGGCAACTCCACTCGCAACCACCCGTCCTCGTCCGGTTCGTCCCGGCACTCGCGCAACGCGCGCGCACCGACGGCTCCCAGGTAGAAAGGTACGAGGTCCTGCCCCAGTCGCGACAGCCGCACCACTGCCTTCCTCGGGTACAGCCGCTTTTCGAACTGCTCACCCCACTCGCGCCAGTACGCCGCGAGGTCGAAATCGGACGGTCGCTCGAACCGCTCCCCCACCACCGGATCGGCGATGCGCGAGACCCGGTACGTGCGGACGCTGTCCCCGGACCGCGCCGCGAGGTACCAGTTGCCCGCCTTCAGCACGAGCCCGAGCGGTTCCAGCACGCGGTCCACCTCGGTGCGGTCCCAGCGCCGGTACCGCGTGCTGATCCGCCGCCCCTCCCACACCGCCCGCGCGATCTCGGCGAGCTGCGGCAGGCTTTCGATGCCGCGGAACCACCCGGGCACGTCGAGCAGGAACCGCTCCGCGACCTGCCCGGCCCGCTCCCGCAGCTCCCGCGGCAGCGCGGCGTACAGCTTCAGCTGCGCCGCGGCGAGCACCGTGCCCAGGCCGAGTTCCGCGGCGGCGCCGGGCAGTCCGGCCAGCGAAAGCGATTGCGCCTCTTCCTCCGTCAGGCCCGTCAGCCGCGTGCGGTACCCGTCGACCAGCTGGTACCCGCCCGTCCGCCCCCGGTCCGCGTACACCGGCACCCCGGCGGCCGACAACGCCTCGACGTCCCGGTACACCGTGCGCACCGAGACCTCCAGCTCCGCCGCCAGTTCCTCGGCCGTCATCCGGCCGCGGTTCTGCAACAGCAGCAGCACCGACAGCAACCTGCTCGCCCGCATGGTTCCCATTCTCGCGGAAAGACTGACAGAAGATGTCAGGTATGAGCGCGAAGCTGTGCTCATGACCAACACGTTCACCATGAAGACCTGGGACGAGAAGATCGTCGACGGCCCCGAGGACGGCCCGCGCTTCGCCCACGCGCACTGCACGTTCGACTACCAGGGGCTCATCGAGGGCAGCTCGGTGTGCGACTACCTGCTGTACTACCCGGGCGAGGGCCCCGCGCCGGGCTTCGAGCGGATCACCGGCAGCGTCGACGGCCGGAAGGGCAGTTTCGTCATCCGGCACGAGGTAGGTTATTCGGCACACGGTGTCCGCGGGACGTTCACGGTCGTGCCGGGTTCCGGCACCGGCGAACTGACGGGCCTGAGCGGCGTCGGGACGATCGAGGGAGCGAGCGAGACGATGTCCTACACCTTCGCCTACCAGCTGTGATCGTCGACCGGGAGCAGGTGCTCGCCTACCGGATCGCCGCGCAGGGCCTGCACCGCACGGAGGCCGAAGCCGACCGCCTGGCCGTGTTCGACCTCGGCGTGCAGAGCACGCAGCGGGACACGGCCGCGATCGCACTGGCCGCGCGGCTCGACGGCGAGCTCACCGAAGAGTCCCTTGTGGACGATGACCGGTTCGCCCTCGCCTGGACACACCGCGGTGCGCCGCACTTCCACCGGGCCGACGAACTGCCGACGGTCGCGGCTTCGCTCGTACCGCTGGAGGAGGCCGACGCGATGGCCCGCATGGGCTGGCAGCGGCGGCAGGTCGAGGCGGCGGGCAGGTCCGCGACGGACGGGCTGTTCGAGGCCGCCCGTGCGATGCGGCGGGTGGTGGACCGGCCGATGAGCAAGGGCGCGGTGAGCACCGAGGTCACCAAGCTCGTGGCACCCGGGCTGTCGTACCCGTGCCGCGGCTGCGGGACCACGCACATCCTGGAGCAGGTCATGCGCCTGGCCGCGATCCACGGCGGGGTGGGGCTGGAGGCGGGCGTGTTCCCGGCGGTGCTCGCGCCCTTCGAGTACCGCCCGCGCACGGAACCGGATGCCGCCGCGGCGGCCGGCGTCGTCGCGAACTACCTGCGCCTGCACGGCCCGGCGACCGCGGCTGACGCTGCCGGGTTCGTCGGGACCACGGCGACGCTGGTGAAGAAGCGGATGTGGCCCGGGGACCTGGTGGAGGTCCGGTTCGAGGGGCGGAAGACGTTCATCGCGGCGGCCGACGCCGACCTGCTGGCCGACCCGCCCGAACCCGCGGTGGTGCGGCTCCTGCCGCCGTGGGACCCGTTCCTCCAGTCCCGTGACCGGGCGACGCTCGTGCCGGACAAGGCGCGGCAGAAGGAAGTGTGGAAGATCCTCGGCAACCCGGGCGCGCTCCTCGCGGACGGCGAGATCGCGGGGACGTGGCGCACCAAGGGCAGCGGCCGCAAGCGGCTGGACTTCACGATCACGCCGTTCGCCCCGCTGCCCGCCGCCACGCGGAAGGCCGTCGAGGAGGAAGCCGCCAGGGTGGCGCAGGTCCGCGGGTTCGCGGACCTGCGCCTGACCTGGAGCTAGCGGACGCTACGCCGGCGGCGGCGCAACGCGAAACCGCCACCGGCGAGGGCGAACGCCCCCGCCGCCATCGGCGCCGCGAACATCGGCACCACCTGGGTCACCACGGTGTTCGAGTTGTCGTTGGCCGGGTTCGGGTCCTCCTCGTTACCGCGCACGTTCGCCGTGTTGTACAGGGTCTCGACAGTGCCGTCGGCGGTGCCGGAGACGGTGATCGTCGTGCTGTCGCCGACACCCAGCGTGCCGCCGGTGCAGGTCAGCACCATGTTCGCCACCGAGCAGCCGGGCGAGCTGGTGGTCACGTTCGTCAGGCCCGCCGGGATCGAGTCCGTCACGGTGTAACCGGTCGACGTGCCCGGACCGTTGTTCAGCACGGTCAGCGTGTAGGTGACGGTCTCGCCGTTGTTCACCTGCTCAGGACCATCCTTGATGATCCCGAGATCGGTCGGCTGCGCGACGCAGGAGGTGGCGTCGTTCCCGCCCGACGCGGGCCCGGTCTGCGTGGAGATCACGCGGAACGTCGGACTCGCGGAGGCCGGGTTGGTCACCTCGATCCGGTACAGCGTGCCGTTGTTGTTGTACATGCCGAGGTCGCCGTTGCCGTAGGCGAACGCGCCACCGTAGGTCCCGACGGGCAGACCGGCGTTGAAGTTCTCGACGGCGCCGGTGTTCGGGTTGATCCGCACGATGGAGCCATTGGCTTGCGAGGTCCCCCACAGGTACCCGTCTGCGAACACGAAGTCGGATACCTTCGGGTTGGCGCTGAGGTCGATGCGCCGGACGACGCTGTTCGTCACCGGGTTGATGACCCAGATGTAGGGGGCTTCGGAAGTCGCGACGTACAAGAGCCCCGCATCATCGAACGCGCCGATGTTGTACCCGGCGACCGTCACGCCGCCTACTGTGGAACCGGGAGCGGGCAGGCCGGTCGGCGGGCCGAAACCGGTCGCCGTGCCGTCCGAATCGATGCGCCACAGCCCGCCGTTGTCGAAGCGAATACCCCAGAGGTAGTTGTCGACTGGGTTGTAACCGATCGCGTTGTAATTGCCCGGCGCCGGAGCACCGACCGGGCTGAAGGTGATGTTGCCCTCGCCGAAGGTGCCCGAATAGAGCTGCCCCTGGGTGTTGTTGTTCACCCCCTGTGCCAGGAAAACCTGGCCCGTGCAGACGAACGGCGCGGCCGACGCCGTACCCGCGCCGGTGAACACCAGCCCGCCCGCCACCGCGGACGCGGCCAGGGTCAGCATCCCGGCGCGCTTCAACTGTTGAACGACCACTGATCTTCCTTCCGGTGGACGGAACTCGTCACCGGGAGGAGGGGCGGTCACGGGCGGACATGTCGCGACCTCCCCCTGTTGCGGTAGGTCAGACGGGGAAGAGCAGCGAAAGGGTCACCTCGCGGTTGACCCGCACGTGCTCCAGCGCGCACGCTCTGGCTCGCTCCGCGTCGCCCGACGCGATGGCTTCGTACAGCCTGCGGTGCTCGGCCAGCAGGTCCTCCCAGTGCTCGTTCTGGCCGGTCAGCCACGCGAGGCGGCCTTCGAGCGGCTGCATGAGCGTGGACAGCAACCGGTGGTCGGCGACGGCGAGGATCTCGTCGTGGAAGCGGTTGTTCGCCTCGGTGATCCGGCTGCCCTGCCCGCTCCGGGTCGCCGCCGCGGCCTCGTCCAGTATCGCCTCCAGCCGGGCCCGCCCCGCTTCGCCCGCGCGTTCGGCGGCCAGGCCGGCGGCCAGCACCTCCAGCGCCTCCCGCACGTCGAACAGCTCCTCGACGTCCACTCTGGACAGTTGACGCACGACGACGCGGCGTGGTGACGGGGTTTCCAGGAACCCCTCCGACTCCAGCGCGCGGATCGCCTCGCGCACCGGCAGGCGGGACACGCCGAGGTCCTCGGCGAGGTCGCGCTCCACGAGCCGGTCGCCGGGCTTCAGCCGCCCGGTGATGATCCGGTCACGCAGCTCGTCGACCACCCGCTGCCGTACCGCGGCCAGTGGCTTCACGCCGGCTTCGGTCACGCCGGACCACCCGTCCGGATCGGAAACATGAACGCAACCCGCCTCTCCCTTGACGCCCGGCCGCCAGTGTACGACCTTTGGTATACCAAAGTTTGGTATCCCAAACCGCTGGAGGCGCTCGTGACCGCCGTCGACCTCACGTCCGAAGCCCCGCCCGACTCCCGCCTCTACAACGAGGACCTCGCCCCCGCCAAGGAGCGGAAGTGGAAGGTCTACGACATCTTCGCGCTGTGGATGTCCGACGTGCACAACCTCGGCAACTACACGTTCGCGGCCGGGCTGTTCGTGCTCGGCCTGTCGGCGTGGCAGGTGTTCACGGCCCTGCTGTTCGGGTTCGTGATCATCTACGTCGGGATGAACCTGATGGGCCGCGTCGGGCAGCGCACCGGCGTGCCGTTCCCCGTCGTCGCGCGGATCAGCTTCGGCACCGCCGGGGCGAACCTGCCCGCGCTGATCAGGGCCGTCATCGCGATCTTCTGGTACGGCATCCAGACCTACCTCGCCTCGGTCGCGATCACGGTGCTCGTGCTGGCCATCGACCCGGGGCTGAAACCGCTTACCGAGCACGGCTTCCTCGGTCTGCACGCGCTCGGCTGGATCTGCTTCGTCGCGCTGTGGGCGGTGCAGGCGCTGATCCTGACGCGCGGCATGGAGTCGGTGCGGAAGTTCCAGGACTGGTGCGGGCCGGCGATCTGGGTCGTGATGATCGCGCTCGCGGTGTGGATTCTGGCGGCGGGGAACTGGAGCATCTCGTTCACGGAAAGCCCGAAAGCGCTTTCCACCGGTGAGCAGGTGCGGCAGTGGTTCGGCGCGGCCGGGCTGATCCTTGCGACCTACGGGACGCTGATGCTCAACTTCTGCGACTTCTCTCGGTTCACGCCCGACCAGAGGACGGTACGGCGCGGCAACTTCTGGGGCCTGCCGATCAACTCGACCGCGTTCGCGCTGCTGTCGGTGATCGTCACGGCGGGCAGCCTGAAGGTGTTCGGCGAGGCCATCACCGATCCCGCGGAGCTGCTGGCGAAGGTGCACAACACGCCGGTGCTGATCGTCGGCGCGCTGACGTTCGCCGTGGCGACGATGGGCGTCAACATCGTCGCGAACTTCGTCTCTCCCGCCTACGACCTCGCCAACATCTGGCCGAAGCGGATCAACTTCCGGACCGGCGGGATGATCAGCGCGGTGTTCGCGCTGTGCGTGCTGCCGTGGAAGCTGTACTCCTCCCCCGCGGTCGTGAACTACTTCCTCGGCGGGCTCGGCGCTTTCCTCGGGCCGCTGTTCGGGATCATGATCATCGACTACTACCTGGTCAAACGCGGCAAGGTGGACGTGGCGGCGCTGTTCGACCCGGCCGCGGGATCGCCGTACCACTACCGGCGCGGGGTCAACCCGCGGGCGCTCGGGGTGTTCGTGCCGACGGCGGCGCTGACCGCGGTGATCGCGCTGGTGCCCGTCTTCGAACCGGCGGCGCCGTACTCGTGGTTCATCGGTACCGCGGTGTCGGCGCTGGCGTACTGGGCGGTGTCGCGGAAGTGACGAGGATCCTGGTGACCAACTGCAACACCACCGAGGCGATGACGAAGGAGATCGAGGCCGGGGCGCGCGCGGCGGCGAGCCCCGGCACGGAGATCGTCGCGTTGACGCCGGCGTGGGGGCCGGAGTCCGCGGAGGGGTGGCTGGACAGCTTCCTCTCCGCCGCCGCGGTGCTGGACCTGTTGCGCACCACGGAGGAGACGTTCGACGCGGTCGTACTCGCCGGGTTCGGGGAACACGGCCGCGAGGGTGCGCGGGAGTTGCTGGACGTGCCGGTCGTGGACATCACCGAAGCCGCGGCACACCTCGCGTGCCTGCTTGGACGGCGGTACGGCGTGGTGACCACTTTGGACAGAACGTGCGGGTTGATCGAGGACAGCCTACAGGGCGCCGGGGTGGCCGCGCACTGCGTCGGCGTCGTGGGCTCGGGGCTCGGGGTGCTGGAACTCGCCGACGAGGTGCGCACGGCGTCGGCGCTGGTGACGGCGGCGCGGCGGGTGCGGGACCGGGGTGCGGAGGTGGTGGTGCTGGGCTGCGCCGGGATGACCGGGCTGGACCGGCGGATCAGCGCGGAGCTGGGAATCCCGGTGATCGACGGCGTCGCCGCGGCCGTGCGGCTCGCGGAATCGCTGGTGGCGCTGGGCCTGCGGACGAGCCGCGTGGGCTATCCGAAGCCGCTGCCGAAGTCGCGGCGCTGGGGACGGTGACGACTGACCGCCCGAGCCCCCGAGCGGCTCGAGCGGTCAGCCTCGCGAACGGTGGGCTCAGGGCTCACCGAAGCCGGATCCGCGGGCAGGCGCCGTGGCGGATCAGGTCGAATCGCCGGACTGGCCCTGGTCGGTACCGTCCTGCTGCCCCGGGAAACCGCCCATCCCGCCGGGGCCGTAGCCGCTCCCACCGGGGCCGAACTGGCTCGTGTCCGGCACGGTGCCGGAGTCGGAACCGGTCGTGTGCCCGATCACGAAACCCACGCTGCCGCCGACGACGAGCGCCGCCGCCGCGAGGATCGCCGCGAGGCCCGCCGAGAGCCGGTTCGGGGGTTTCGGTGGCACGGGCCAGGAGTAGGCGGGTGGGGCGGGCGCCGCCGTGGGGGCTGCGGTCGTCGCGGCCGCCCCACCCTGTCCGGGAGGCGCCGAGCCGGGCTGTCCGGGAAGCGCCGCCTCACGGCCCTGTCCCGGGAACGCCGCCGCAGCCGCGCCACCCCGTCCGGGAGGCGCCGAGCCCGGCTGTCCGGGGAACGCCGCCCCACCGCCCTGTCCGGGAGGCGCCGAGCCGGGCTGTCCCGGCAACGCCGCCACCCCACCCCGTCCGGGAAGCGGCTGCCCGCCGCGGGTGTCCGGCTGCGCGGAGTCGTGCGTCATCGGGGCCCCTCTTCGCGGAAGTCCGGTTGCTGACGAGATCCACTCTCGTCCCGGCGCCTGGGAAACCCGTGTGCGGAACCTACGAGTCAGCTGTGAAACTCACGCCGCCACCGACCGGGCCACCGCCTGCCGGTACCGCCGCACGACCAGGTCCACCACGCCCGCGTGCACGCCCAGCGGCTCGGCCACCACATCCGCCCCCGCCGCCGAGAGCCGTCGCTGGAACAACCCGGGCGCCAGCAGCCACGAAGCGACCGCCACCCGCCCGGAGCACGACGCGACCGCCTCCGCCACCGACGGGCTCGCCGTCGCCGCGTACCCGATCCGTACCCGAGTGTCCAAAAGGGACGAAAGCGCCCGAGCCGCCGCCCGCACCTCCGCCAGGGCCCGCGGATCGCTCGACCCCGCCGCCGCCAGTACCACCGCGTCCCCGCGCCGGTACCCCGCCGACACGAGCCGGTCACGCACCGCGAGAACCAGCTCCGGCGCGGGCCCGAACGCAGGGGTCAGCACGACGTCCGGGTGCCCGCTGGCCTCGATCTGCGCCGGGATGTCCACGCGCACGTGGTAACCCGAAGCCAGGAACGCGGGCACCACCACGGCCGGACCTCGCACCGAGCGCAAAACCGTTGTCACGTCGGGCTCCCGCACGTCGGCATAAGCCACGCGA
Source organism: Amycolatopsis dongchuanensis (assembly GCF_039542405.1). Classification (NCBI taxonomy): domain Bacteria; kingdom Bacillati; phylum Actinomycetota; class Actinomycetes; order Pseudonocardiales; family Pseudonocardiaceae; genus Amycolatopsis; species Amycolatopsis dongchuanensis. The sequence goes on along the minus strand of NZ_BAABIB010000145.1, from coordinate 46,622 downwards.
ACCGGCACACCCGTCGCCGAAGACACCCGCGCCGCCAGCCGCGTGATCACGCGCGGCCCCGCCGGGTCCCTGGTGCCGTGAGCGGCGAGCACGATCATCGTTCCACCGCCAGCCGGTAACCCCGCTTCACCACGGTCTGCACGAGCCGTCCCTCTCCCAACGCGGTCCGCAACCGCCCGATCGCCGTCTCCACCGCGTGTTCCTCGCCGCCGCCGGGCAACGCCGCCGTCAGCTCCCGCCGCGACACCACCCGTCCCGGTTCCCGCGCCAGCGCCCGCAGCACCGCCATCGGCGCCGGCGGGATCTCACACAGCTGACCGTCCACAATGGCCGCCTGTCCGCGCAGCTCGATCTGCCGCCCCGCCGCGCACAGCCGCGGCGACCGCTCAGTCAGCGCCTGCGCGACCGTCCGCGCCAGCGCCCCGATGCGGGCGCGGTCCGGCTGGACGGTCGGAATTCCCAGCGCCGCCAGCGGTGCCGCCGTGATCGGGCCGACGCACGCCACCAGCACGCGGTGCGTCAACGCGTTGACCAGCGCCGCGTGCCGTCCCGTCCGCTTGGCCACCGCCAGCATGCTCGCCGCGGCGGGTGCGCTGGTGAACGGCATCGCGTCGATCGCGCCGTCGAGCACCGCGTCCAGCAGCCGGTCGAGCGGGCCGGGATCGGCGGGCCCGACCCACCGGTACACCGGCACCTCGATCACCTCGGCCCCCGCCGAACGCAGCGAGTCGACGAAGTACGGCAACGGTTCGCCGTGCAGCTGCACCGCGACCCGCTTGCCCGCCACCCCGGTGTCCAGGAGGTGCTGCAACAGCTCGGCGTTGCTCTCCGACGCCGGGGAGTACTGCTCCGACAGCCCCGCCGCGCGGATCGCGCCACGCGCCTTCGGGCCGCGCGCCAGCAGCGTCGCCTTGCTCAGCCGGTTCAGCAGCTCCTCGCCAAGGCCCCAGCCCTCCGCCGCCTCGATCCAGCCGCGGAAGCCGATGCCGGTGGTCGCTACGACGACGTCCACCTGCTCCTCCAGCAGCCCGGCCGTCGCGGCGTGCAGCTCGGTGTCGTCGGCGAGCGGCACGATCCGGATCGCCGGGCCGTACCGCACCGTCGCACCCTTGCGCACGAGCAGCGCGCCCAGCTCGTCGGCGCGGCGGGCGGCGGTGATGCCCACCGCGAACCCGGCGAGCGGCGGGATCTGAGTCATGGGCAAACGTGCACCACACCGTCCACGACCTGCACCTCGTAGGTGCGGATGACGACCGAGTCGTCGTCGAGGCACACCCCGGTGCGCAGGTCGAACCGCTGCTTCAGCAACGGCGACGCCACGAACGGCACTCCCCCGCTCTCCCCGACCAGCCCGCGCGAGAGCACCGCCGCCCGTGCGAACGGGTCGATGTTGGACAGCCCGTACAGCTCGCCCTCCGCCGTCAGGAAGACCGCCACCTGCCTGCCGTCGGGCAGCAGCGCGGCGACCCCGCGGCCGGGGATCAGCCTCGCCAGCTCGCACACGGCCACCGTGCGCGTCTGCATCGTGGTCATCGGGACACCACCTCCGGAACTCCCAGCAGGACGGGCACCTTCTGCTCGCGCTCGGTGCTGAACGAGATCGTCGGGTCCGGCGCGCCGGGCGCGTTCACGAACGACGTGAACCGCGCCAGCTTCTCCGGGTCTTCGAGCACGCCACGCCACTCGTCGGCGTAGTTCTCCACGTGCTTGGCCATCGCCGCGTCGAGCTCCTCACAGATGCCGAGCTTGTCGTCCACGATGACCTCACGCAGGTGGTCGAGCCCGCCCTCCATCTCCTCGATCCAGGGCGCCGTCCGCTGGAGGCGGTCCGCGGTGCGGACGTAGAACATGAGGAACCGGTCGATGTAGCGGATCAGCGACTCGGAGTCCACATCGGACACCAGCAGCTCGGCGTGCCGGGGGAAGGTGCCGCCGTTGCCGCCGACGTAGAGGTTCCAGCCCTTCTCCGTCGCGATCACACCGAAGTCCTTGCCCCGCGCCTCCGCGCACTCACGCGCGCAGCCCGAGACCCCCGCCTTGAGCTTGTGCGGCGAGCGCAGCCCGCGGTACCGCAGCTCCAGCTCCACGGCCATGCCCACGCTGTCCTGCACGCCGTAGCGGCACCACGTGGAGCCCACGCACGACTTGACCGTCCGCAGCGCCTTGCCGTACGCGTGCCCGGACTCCATGCCCGCGTCCACGAGCCGCTTCCAGATGTGCGGCAGCTGGTCCACGGTCGCACCGAACAGGTCGATGCGCTGTGCGCCGGTGATCTTGGTGTACAGCCCGAACTCGTCCGCGACCTCGGCGATCACCTTGAGCTTCGCCGGGGTGATCTCGCCGCCGGGCACGCGGGGCACCACCGAGTAGGTGCCGTTGCGCTGCATGTTGGCCAGGAAGTGGTCGTTGGTGTCCTGCAGGCTCGCCTGCTCACCGTCGAGGACGTGGCCGCCGTCGCGTTCGGTGGTCCCGATCGTCGCGAGGATCGAGGCGACCGCCGGCTTGCAGATCGCGCAGCCCGCGCCGGTGCCGTGCTTGGCGATGAGCTCACCGAACGTGGTGATCCGGGTGGCCTTGATGATCTCGAACAGCTCGCGCCGCGAGTACGCGAAGTGCTCGCACACCGCCTTCGACTGCACCACACCACACGCGTCGAGCAGCTTCGACAGCATCGGCACGCACGAGCCGCACGTCGTGCCCGCCCGTGTGCAGCCCTTGATGGCGGCGACGCTGTCACAGCCCTGCGTGCGGATGGCCTCGGTGATCATGCCCTTCGTCACGTTGTTGCAGGAGCAGATCCCGGCCTCGTCCGGCAGCGCGTCCACGCCGACCGCACCCGAAGCGCCCTCCGGCGCGAGCATCGCGGCCGGGTCGGCGGGCAGCGGGCTGCCGACGAGCGGGCGCAGCAGGTTGTACGAACTCGCGTCGCCGACCAGCACACCGCCGAGCAGCGTTCCCTCGGGTGACACGACGAGTTTCTTGTAGTAGCCCGAAACCGCGTCGGCGAGCACGACCTCCAGCGCGCCCTCGGTGGCGGCGTGGGCGTCACCGAAGCTCGCCACGTCCACGCCCATCAGCTTCAGCTTGGTCGACATGTCGGCGCCGGGGAACTCGCCGTCCTTGCCCAGCAGCTGCCCCGCCACGATCTCCGCCATCGTGTAGCCGGGCGCGACGAGCCCGTAGCAGCGGCCGTCGACCGCCGCGCACTCGCCGATCGCCCAGATCGACGGATCGCTGGTGCGGCAGGAGGAATCGACCAGCACGCCGCCGCGTTCACCCACCGCGAGCCCGGCTTCACGAGCCAGCTCGTCACGCGGGCGGACACCGGCGGAGAACACGATCAGGTCGAGGTCCAGCTCCGTGCCGTTCGTCAGGCTCGCGGTCAGCCGGTCCCCGTCCTGCTCGATCTTCGCCGCCGACGTTCCCGTGTGGACGGTCAGGTCCAGCTCGGTGACCAGCTTCCGCAGCAGGCTGCCGCCACCCTCGTCGACCTGGAGCGGCATCAGCCGCGGTGCCATCTCCACCACGTGCGGCGAGAGACCCATGTCCCGCAACGCCTTCGCCGCCTCCAGGCCCAGCAGCCCGCCGCCGACCACCATCGCGGCCGCGCGGCCGCGCTTGCGGGCCTTGGCGCTGTCCACGGCCGCCCGGATCGCGTCGAGGTCCTCGATCGTCCGGTAGACGAAGCAGCCGGGCAGGTCGCGCCCCGGCACCGGCGGGACGAACGGCCGGGACCCGGTGGCGAGCACGAGCGCGTCGTAGTGCTCGGTGTGCCCGCCCGCGGTGGTGACCGTGCGGGCCTCCCGGTCGATGCTCGCCACCGGGTCGCCCAGCCGCAGTTCGACCCCGGTGTGCGGGCCGAGGTCCAGCGCCTGCGCGTCCCAGCCGTCCACATAGGACGTCAGCGCGACCCGGTCGTACGCCGGGCGCGGCTCTTCGCCGAGCACGACGATCCGCCACTGCCCCTCGGTGTCCGCCGCCCGCAGCTCCTCGACGAGCCGGTGGCCCACCATGCCGTGGCCGGCGACGACCAGTGTGCGCGTCATATCCGTTCCTCCTTGCAGCTTCAGACCCGGGATCCGGCCAGTGCCAGCTGGTTGTCGCCGACCTCGGACCGGCGCAGGTACACCGCCCAGGTCACGACGAAGCAGATCCCGTAGAACACGAGGAACCCGACGAAGGCGGGCACCCCGCTGCCGGTGTTCATGAACGACTGCCGGAACGCCAGGTTGATGAACAACCCGCCCAGCGCGCCGATCGCCCCGGCGAGCCCGATCAGGGCACCCGACAGCTTGCGGGCGTTGAGCAGCTCGGCCGTCTCGTCGGCACCCGCGGCGATCGCGGCCTTCGCCTTGGCGCGGAAGATCGCCGGGATCATCTTGTAGGTCGAGCCGTTCCCGATCCCGGTCAGCACGAACAACACGATGAAGGCGGCGGTGAACAACGCCAGCGACTTCGCGTTCGAGGCGATGATCAGCAGCACCGTCAGCGCCGCCATGCCGACGAAGTTCCAGAACGTGATCCGGCCACCGCCGATGCGGTCGGACAGCCAGCCGCCGACCGGCCGCGACAGCGAACCGAGCAGCGGGCCCAGGAACGTCACCGCGGCGGCCTGCAGCGGGGTGCGGCCGAACTGGTTCTGCAGCACCAGCCCGAAGGCGAAGCTGTAGCCGATGAACGAGCCGAACGTGCCGATGTAGAGGAAGGACATGACCCACGTGTGGGACTCCTTCACCACCTCGCGCATGCCCTTGCCGTCGTTCCGCATCGACGCGATGTTGTCCATGAACAGGTACGCGCACAGCGCGGCGATCACGATCAGCGGCAGGTAGACGAACAACACGATCCGCGGGGCGTTGTTGCCGGCGGTGGCGATCACCAGCAGGCCGATCAGCTGGATCACGGCGACGCCCAGGTTCCCGCCGCCCGCGTTGAGGCCCAGCGCCATGCCCTTGGCCTTCTCGGGGAAGAACGCGTTGATGTTCGCCATCGAGGACGCGAAGTTCCCGCCGCCGACGCCGCCGAGCGCGGCGACGAGCAGGAACACCCACAGCGGCGTGCCCGGCTCGATCACGATCGCCGCGGCGATGCTCGGGATCAGCAGCAGCAACGCGCTCACGACCGTCCAATTGCGACCGCCGAACTTCGCCACGGCGAAGGTGTAGGGCAGCCGCGCGATCGCGCTGACGAGCGTCGGGGTCGAGGTCAGCAGGAACTTGTCACCCGCCGAGAACCCGTACTTCGGGCCCATGAACAGCACCATCACCGACCACAGGCTCCAGATGGAGAACCCGATGTGCTCGGAGAAGATGGAGAACCACAGGTTGCGCCTTGCCACCTTCTTCCCGGTGGTGGCCCAGAACGTGTCGTCTTCCGGCGTCCAGTGTTCGATCCACCGGCGGCCGCGGGTCGCAGTCGTCATTTCTTCGGCTCCTGTCAGGAAGTGGTCGCCAGCCAGTCGGCGATGCCGCACACGGCGTCGCGGCAGCTGCCGCAGCCGGTGGTCGCCCTGGTCGCGGAGGCCAGCTCGGTCACGTCGGTCGCGCCCGCGCGGAACGCCTCGACGAGCCGGCCCTTGGTCACGGAGTTGCACCGGCACACCACGGCGGCGGCGGGCAGGTCCGCCGGCCCGGCCGCGGCGGGCGCGCCCGAGGGCAGCGCCCGGCCGAGCAGGACGGCGAGGCGGTCGGCGGGCACGGGCACGCCGCGGTCGTAGAGCTGGGTGATGGTGGCGGCGGCGTCGGGTGCGCCGAGGAGGATCGCTCCGGTGACGCGGTCTTCGCGGATCACGAGTTTCGTGTAACGCCCGCCGGTCGGGTCGGTCAGGGACAGCACTTCCGCGTCGGTGTCGTGCACGTCGGTGTGCGCGTCGCCGAGCGCGGTCAGGTCGATGCCGCGGGCCTTGAGCTTGGTGACCACCTGCGTGCCGCGGTAGCGCGCGGCGACGCTGGTGCCGGTGAGCAGGTCGGCGAGCACCGCCGCCTGCTGCCACGCGGGTTCCACCAGCCCGGACACCGTGCCCGGGTGCTGGGCGCAGTCGCCGATGGCGTACACACGCCCGTCACTGGTGCGCAGGGAGTCGTCGACGACCACCCCGCGATCGACGGTCAGCCCGGCGTCCCGGGCCAGTCCGGTCTCCGCCCGCACCCCGGCGGAGACCACGACGAGATCGGCGGCGACCTTGCTGCCGTCGTCGAGCTTGAGGCCGCTGCCCGGCAGGTACCGGGCGGCGGAGGCGTTGAGGCGGAAGTCGATGCCGTGGGTGCCGAGCAGTCGCGCCAGCACCTGTCCTGCACCCGCGTCGAGCTGCCGCTCCATGACGTGGCCGGCGGGGTGCACGACGGTGACGAGGTTTCCGCGCCCCGCAAGGCCGCGAGCCGCTTCGAGGCCGAGCAGCCCGCCGCCGAGGACTGCCACGGGGGGCTCCGGCCTTCGCGACGTCGAGGATGCGCTCGCAGTCCTCCATCGTCCGGAACGTCACGACACCTGGCGCGAGCGTGCCGTCGTCGCGGGTCAGCCCTTCCACCGGCGGCAGCCACGGCTTGCTGCCGGTGGCGAGCACGAGCGCGTCGTAGTCCACAGCGGACCCGTCGTCGAGCGCGACCCGCCGCTGCTCCCGGTCGATGCCGGTGGCCCGCACGGAGGTGCGCAGGTCGATCCCGTGGTCCGCGGCCCAGCCGGGTTCGTGCAGCCGCACGAGGTCCGAGTGCATCGTCCCGGCGACGACGGCCGACAGCAGCACGCGGTTGTAGGCGTGGTGCGGCTCCTCGCCGATCACGGTGAGGTGGACGGCGTCGCCTTCCGGGTCGCGGCGGCGGATTTCGTCGGCCAGCCGCGCCCCCGCCATGCCGTACCCGAGGACGACGACCTTGCGCGGGCTCATGCCACCTCCAGCTTCACGGCACAGACCTTGAACTCGGGCATGCGGCTGGTCGGGTCGAGCGCGGGGTTGGTGAGCAGGTTCGCCCGCTGTGCCCCGGCGAAGTGGAACGGCAGGAACACGACGTCCGGCCGCATCGAGGACACGCACCGCACCCGTGCGGTCATCTCCCCGCGCCGCGACGCCAACCGCGCCCACTCGCCTTCGCTCAGCCCGCACCGGGCGGCGGTGTCGGGATGCACTTCCACGTAGGCCTCGGGGACGACGTCGTTGAGTTCGCTCACCAGCCGCGTCTGCGCGCCGGACTGGTAGTGCTGCAGGACACGTCCGGTGGTGAGCTGCAACGGGAACTCCTCGTCCGTCGGTTCGGCGGGCCCGCGGTGCTCGACGGGCACGAACCGCGCCCGCCCGTCCGCGTGCGCGAACCGGTCGAGGAACACGCGCGGGGTGCCCTCGTGCTCCTCCGCGGGAACGGGCCAGTACAACGCTTCCCCCGCCCGCAAGCGGTCGTACGTGATGCCGGAGTAGTCGGCGAGGCCGCCCCTCGATGCCTCGCGGAGTTCGGTGAAAACGCTTTCCGCGTCGACCGGGAAGCGCTCCGCGGGCTGCCCCAGCCGCGTCGCGAGCCCTTGCAGCACTTCGAGGTCCGTGCGCACGCCCGCGGGGGGTTCGAGCGCGCGGCGGCGCAGCAGGACCCGGCCTTCGAGGTTGGTCATCGTGCCGCTCTCCTCCGCCCACTGCGTCACCGGCAGCACGACGTCCGCGAGCGCGGCGGTCTCCGACAGCACCAGGTCCGACACGACGAGGAAGTCCAAAGCGGACAGTCGGTCGGCGATGTGCGCCGAGCGCGGCGCGGAGACGACCACGTTGCTGCCGAACACCAGCAGCGCCTTCGGCCCGTCCTCCGTGCCCAGCGCGTCGAGCAGCTCGTACGCCGAGCGACCCGGCCCCGGCAGCGACTCCGCGGGGACACCCCACACCCCCGCGACGTGCTCGCGCGCGGCCGGATCGTCGATCTTGCGGTAACCGGGCAGCTGGTCGGCCTTCTGGCCGTGCTCGCGACCGCCCTGCCCGTTGCCCTGCCCGGTGAGGCAGCCGTACCCGGAGCCGCGGCGGCCGGGCAGGCCCAGCGCCAGCGCGAGGTTGATCCAGGCGCTGACCGTGTCGGAACCGCTCGCGTGCTGTTCCGTGCCACGCGCGGTGAGGATGTAGGCGTTGCGCGCGTTGGCCAGCCGCTCCGCGACGCGACGCTGGTCGGCGGCCGACACCCCGGTCACCCGCTCGACGCGCTCGGGCCACCAGCGCGCGACGATCCGCCACACGGCGTCGAAACCGCGCGTGCGTTCGTCCACATAGGACCAGTCCACGTGCCCGTCGGCGACGGCGGCGTGCAGGATGCCCAGTGCGAGCGCGAGATCCGTGCCCGGCGAGGGCGCCAGGTGCAGGTTGCCCTGCTCCGCGGTCGGCGTGCGCCGCGGGTCCACCACGACCAGCCCGCCGATCTCCTTGGCGTGCCGCAGGTGCTGCATGAACGGCGGCATCGTCTCGGCCGGGTTGGACCCGACGAGCAGCACCGCGTCGGCCTCGGCGAGGTCGGTGAGCGGGAACGGCAGCCCGCGGTCCAGCCCGAAGGCCTTGTTGCCCGCGGCCGCCGCGGAGGACATGCAGAACCGGCCGTTGTAGTCGACCTGCGAGGTGCCCAGCGCGATCCGGGCGAACTTCCCGAGCAGGTAGGACTTCTCGTTGGTCAGGCCGCCGCCGCCGAACACCGCGGCCGCGTCCTTCCCGTGCCGCGCCTGGATTTCGGTCAGGCGGCGGGCGATCAGGTCGAGTGCGTCGTCCCACGCGGCGGGCACGAGTTCGCCGTCGACGCGGACGAGCGGGGTGGTCAGGCGCGCGGGAGACGTGAGCAGCGCACCGGACGTCCAGCCCTTCTGGCACAGGCCGCCGCCGTTGGTCGGGAACTCACGCGGTGCGACTGTGGTGCCGGTCACGGTCATACCGCACTGCAGGGCGCAGTACGGGCAGTGGGTGGCCGTCCCGACCCGCTGTTCCGCCGTCAGCGTCACGTGCACCTCCTCCATCCGACGCCAATTGACGGTAAGAGGGCTTGTTACCTGAAAACGTCCGAATGTTTCAGGCGTTTGACATTGCTCGGGAATCGCGGCGGGTGCGCGGTGAGAAGGCGCTGCTCAGAGGAGTTCGCTGACCGCGGCGGCGGCGACGCGCAGGCCGTCGAGCGCGGAAACCGTGGCACGGGGCCGAAGTGAGTGCGCGGCGAGGCGGAACAACACGGCACGCAGGATCAGCTGCGGCCATTCGGGCAGGTGTGACCACCGTCGCAGGAACTCCGGCGGTGCGCCGCCCCACGCGACGGCGTCCACCGCGGCGACGGCGGCGCCCCACTCGGCGGGACGGAAGTAGGGCTCGAAGTCGACGACGCCGGGTGGGGACGGCCCGTCGAACAACACGGCACCGAACAGGTCTCCGGGGACGACCTGGTCCGGCAGCCGCACGGGTCTTCGCGCGACGGCGAGCACCTCGAACCAGCGGCCGCCCCGGTTTTCGTCGACCGGCACGTCCACCTCACCCCACGCCACGCGGTCGGCGATCGCGTCGGGGTCCTGACGGCGCGCGAGGAATTCGGGCCGCGGCAGCCCGGCGGTGGCGTGGGCGAGCTTCAACGCGGCGAGCATCGTCTCGTCGTGCCGGTGCTCCGGTTGCCCCGGCAGGTAGCGGCTGGCCGCCCAGCCACCGATCAGCCAGCGCCCGTCGGTGGTGCGCACGGGCCGCGCGATCCGCAGGTCCGGCACGACGAGCCGGCCAAGGACGTCGGCCAGCCAGACGGCACGGGCCTTGTCCGCCACGGGTTTCAGCACGAGGTCGCCGCAACGCCAGGCGCCGCTGCCGGGAACGCGCTCCAGCTCCCCCTGAGCGCCGAACGCCTTCAGCACGCGCTGCGGCACGGGGGACTCGGACGGCACGACCCCGAGGCTACCTGCGCAAAAAGGAGCCCCGGAAGAGTTTTCCGGGGCTCCTTTCGAGGCGGCTCAGTAAGTCGGCAGACTCGCGTCGCGCCCCGACGCCACCCGCACGAAAAGGGCGCCCCGGGAAGCAGCCTCCCGAAGCGCCCTTCCGCCGCGGCTCAGTACGTCGGCAGGCTCGGGTCGATCTGCTTCGCCCAGGCCAGCACGCCGCCGCCGAGGTGCGTGGCGCATCCCGAGGCCACCTGCACAAAAGGGACGTCCCGGAACCACGTCCCAGGACGCCCCTCCGCTTGAACTCAGCACGTCGGCAGACGCGGGACGCGCCCCGACGCCACCCGCACGAAAAGGGCGCCCCGGGAAGCAGCCTCCCGAAGCGCCCTTCCGCCGCGGCTCAGTACGTCGGCAGGCTCGGGTCGATCTGCTTCGCCCAGGCCAGCACGCCACCGCCGAGGTGCGTGGCGTCCTTGAACCCGGCGCGGTGCAACGCGGCCAGCGCCTCGGCCGAGCGCGCCCCCGACTTGCAGTGCAGCACGATCGGCTTGTCCTGCGGCAGTTCCGCCAGCGCCTCACCCGAGAGGATGCGGTCCTTCGGGATCAGCTTCGCGCCCTTGATGTTCACGATCTCGTACTCGTGCGGCTCGCGGACGTCGATCAGCTCGAACTCCTCACCCGCGTCGAACTTCGCCTTCAGCTCGGCCGGGGTGATGGTGTGGTTGCTCGCCGCGTTCTGCGCCTCGTCCGAAACCACCCCGCAGAACGCCTCGTAGTCGATCAGCTCGGTGATCTTCGGCGTCTCCGGGTCCTTCCGGATCTTGACCTCGCGGTAGCGCATCTCCAGCGCGTCATAGCTGATCAGGCGCCCGAGCAGCGGCTCCCCGATACCGGTGATCAGCTTGATCGCCTCGGTGACCATGATCGAACCGATGGAGGCGCACAGCACACCCAGCACGCCACCCTCGGCGCACGAGGGCACCATCCCGGGCGGCGGGGCCTCCGGGTACAGGTCGCGGTAGTTCAGGCCCTTGCCGTTGGGCGCGTTCTCCCAGAACACGCTGACCTGGCCCTCGAAGCGGAAGATCGAGCCCCACACGTACGGCTTGTCGAGGATCACCGCGGCGTCGTTGACGAGGTACCGGGTGGCGAAGTTGTCCGTGCCGTCGAGGATCAGGTCGTACGGCCGGAAGATGTCGAGCGCGTTCTCGGTGGTCAGCTGCTCGGTGTGCAGGATGACGTCGACGAACGGGTTGATCTCGGCGATCGACTCCTTCGCCGAGACGGCCTTCGGCTTGCCCACGTCGGACTGCCCGTGGATCACCTGGCGCTGCAGGTTCGACTCGTCCACCACGTCGAAGTCGATGACGCCGAGCGTGCCGACGCCCGCGGCCGCCAGGTACAGCAGGGCCGGGCTGCCGAGCCCGCCCGCGCCGATGACCAGCACCTTCGCGTTCTTCAGCCGCTTCTGCCCGTCCATCCCGACATCCGGGATGATCAGGTGCCGGCTGTACCGGGCCACCTCTTCCTTGGTGAGCTCGGCGGCCGGCTCGACGAGCGGCGGCAGCGTGCCTGACATCGGGTCCTCCATCTCGCGCGGATCGCGTCCAACTACCCAGTATCCACAACGCGCGCGAGGGGTGACGTCTTCCCGGCCCCTGTCTCAGCCCGTGGGAGCGGTGTCCCCGAGGTTCAGCACCGGCCACGCGTTCGGCTTGCACGTCTTGCCGTCCGAGGGCACGGCCTTCGAGTTGTAGATGTCGACCTGGTTCAGCTCGGCGACGTAGTTGTTGCTGACCCCGAACGTCTGTTGCATCATCACCGGCGCCGGCGCGCCGTCCTCCTTGCAGCCCACGTGCCCGTTGCCGAGCGCGTGCCCGACCTCGTGGTTGATCGCATACTGCCGGTACGTCCCCATGTCGGCGCCGAACGCCAGCGCGCCCCGCACCCACCGGGCCAGGTTGATGATCACGCTGTGGTGGAACCCGCGGATGTAGCACGACGTCGGGAACGGGATGCCGAACCCGCACAGGTCCGCGCGCGTCGCGGTGTCCGGCGTGGTCAGGCGGACGCGGAAGTCCGGGTCGGGGAAGCTCGCGTCGACCCGCTGCATGCTCACCTTGCCGGTGCCGATCCAGCTGCGGGCGTCCGACAGCGTGGCCTCGACGGTGCGGGCGAACGAGTCGTCCCCCGCGTAGCTGGCCGGGTCGATGCCGTCCTCGACCTCGATCGTGTAGTGGTACAGCCGACCGCCGGTGCCCGCCCGTTTGCCGCTCGTGCCGTCGTTGGACAGCGGGACGACGTGCCACGTCATCTTGCCCGCCTGCGTGAAGGCGCCGCCGTCGGGCAGCGGGGCGGTGGGCACGTTCAGGTTCGCCGGCAGCGCGGGCTTCTCGGGCACCCCGCCGTCCGCGGCGATGCCGTCGGTGCCGGTGGACGCACCCGAGCCGGTGGCGGGCTGGGCGGGCTCCCGCGCGGTGTTGAACACCACGAGCGCGGTGAGGACCACCAGGATCGGCAGCGCGTACATCCGCCACCCGTAGGCCTTCGCCACGCGCCGCAGGCGGCCGCGCTGACGGCGGGCCTTGCGGGCCTCCTGCGGGGTCTGCTCCAGCTGGCCGGGGGTGGCGGGACGCCAGGACGCGCTGAGCGGCTCACCCTTCGTGCGACGGCGGCCTCGCGCGTACCGGTCGGCGGAATCGCGGCGTGAACGGCGTTGCGGGGAACGGTGCCGGGACCGCTGCTCCTCGCTCTGCTCGCCGTTCTTCACCCGGTTCACGGGCCCAGGGTGCCACACCCCCACCGCGCTGCGCACAGCGACCAGCCCGGCACACTGCGAATTTTCTTCACCCGGTTGGCCTACCAGGCGTTCCCCTCCACCCGTTCCCACATGCCCAAAACGGCTTTCGCGACGGCAACGGGACGTTCCATCTGGGCGACGTGCCCGGTGCGCGGCAGCACGAGCAGCCGGGCCCGCTGGAGCGCCTTCGCGGTGCGCGCGGCACGCCGGACGGAGATCACCCTGTCCTCGGTCCCCCACACCACGAGCGACGGCACACCGACCTGCGGCGCGACCGACCACAGCGACTTCGGCCCGCGCGCGAACCACGTCCGGAAGATCCCCATGGTGCTCGCCGCCATCGCCGCGTTGGCCCACTTCAGTTCGGCCCGCGCGGTGTGCTCCTCGGCCAGCTCGTCGAGCCGGTGCTGCGGGAACGCGTCCGGGTCGGCGAAGCACAGCTTGATGACCTGCGCGGCGCGCTCGCGCGGGCTCATCGCCGCGAGCTTCCGCCGCACGCCGCGACCGACCAGCGGCAGGTACGCCAGCATCATCAGCGGATCCGACAGCCGCCGCGGGTCCGGCCTGCGGTCGGGCATCGCCGGCGAGATCAGGGTGAGGCTGCGCACCAGTTCCGGCCGCCGCGCCGCGACGAGCAGCACGACGGCACCGCCCATCGAGTTGCCGAGCAGGTGCACGGGCCCGTTGCCGAGCCCCTCGATGAACCGGGCCAGCTCGTCGGCGTGCTCGTCGAGGCTGAACCGGAAGCCCTCGGTGGGCTCCGAGAAGCCGAAGCCGGGCAGGTCGACGGACAGCCCGGTGGCGAAGGGGGCCAGCAGTGTCGCCAGATCCGTCCAGTTGGTCGAGGAGCCGCCGAGGCCGTGCACGTAGATGGCGGTGGTGTCGGCCGCGCCGGGGGTGCGGCGCACGTGCAGGGAAACCCCGCCCGCGGTTTCGACGGTGCCCGGCCACGGTCGCTGTGCCGGGTCGAGGTCGGGTAGCGGGGTCTTGGAGAGAGGCACGTGCGTCACCGCGGCGCGTCTGCCGGAATCGGCCTCTCCGGCGGTCTGAACGGTGTCGGTCATCAAACCAGCATGCAACTGGAAGGCCGGGCTTGGCGACTCGTCGGTACCGCCGAGTAATCTCGAACGGGTCTATTCGGGAGGAAACATGTCGGAAACCGCGCCTGCCCAGCAGCGAGGCGTGCGGCTGCCGCGCACCGAGCGGCGGGCGCAACTGCTCGCGGCGGCGCAGCGCGTCTTCTCCGCGAACGGTTACCACGCGGCGGCGATGGACGAGATCGCCGAGCAGGCCGGGGTGTCGAAGCCGGTGCTGTACCAGCACTTCCCCGGCAAGCTCGACCTGTACATCGCGCTGCTGGAAAGCCACGTCGACGAGCTGGTGGGGCGCGTCCAGGAGGCGCTGGCGTCGACGACGGACAACAAGCTGCGCGTGCAGGCGGCGGTCGGTGCGTTCTTCGACTTCGTCAACAACGACGCCGGCGCGTTCCGGATGGTGTTCGAGTCGGACCTGCGTGGCGAGCCGGCCGTGCAGGACGCGGTCGACAGGGCCACGTCGGCCAGCGTGGACGCCATCACGGAGACGATCACCGCGGACGCGGGCCTCGACGAGGCGAAGGCGCGGCTGCTGGCGGTCGGGCTGGTGGGCATGAGCCAGGTCAGCGCCCGCTTCTGGCTGACGCACCACAGCACCATGAGCCGCGAAGAGGCGGTGGCCCTCACCGCGACACTCGCGTGGCGCGGCATCGGCGCGGGCTTCCCACTGCAGGGCAAGTAGCGGCGCGCCGGCGGCCGGGCGCCCGCTCCGGCGGGTTTGGCGGGTGGGGCAGGCGCTCCGGCGGGTTTGGCCGCGCTCCGGCGGGTTTGGCGAGTGGGGCAGGCGCTCCGTCGGGCCGGGTCGGCTCCGGCAGCCGAGCATCCGCTCCGGGGGCCCAGGCACTCGCTCCCCGCCAGGTCGGGCCGGACAGGCCAGGCATCCACTCCCCGGCGGATCGGGCCGGGCGCCTGCTCCGGCGGTTTAGCTGGCCGGGCCGGGCACCCACTCCTCGGCAGGCCACCCGCTCTCCGGCGGCCGGGGCCGCGTCGAGGCTGCTCGCCCTATCCGGCCACCGGCCGCCCACCCGCTTCTCCAGCCAGGCACCCCACCGCTCACGCAACCCGCCCCGGCACCGGCCGCACCCCACCGCCTCCCGCGGCCACACCCCGCCACCACCCGAGCAGGTCACAGCACCAAGGCACAGCACCCCGGCACCCCCCTGCGGCACCGGCGCACCCCGCCGCCACCCGACCCCGCCGCGAGCCCACCCGCCGGAACTCACCCCCGGGCGGCCTCCACCAGCCACCTCAGCCGCTGCGCCACACCCTGCCGCCGCTCGTACGGCAGCTCGTGCCCCGCACCGGGGAACAGGACGAACTCCGCATCCGGCAGCTCGGCCGCGATCACCCGTGCGTGGGACACCGGAGTGAGCCGGTCCCGGTCGCCGACGAGCACGACGCTCGGCCTGCCCGCGAGCCTCGCCAGCGCCTCACGCCGGTCGTGCCGCGAGATCGAGTCGCGGAAACCGCCGATGCTCCTCGGGTGCGCCCGCAGGAACTGCGCGGTCATCGCCCGCACGTCCGCGCGGTCGACCTTCCTGCCGAACGCCAGCCACTTCGTCGCCGGGCGAGCCAGCGCCGCGGGCACCGGGACGGACTCCTTCTCGTACCGCGTGAGCATCCGCGCCAGCGCCTTGTCGACGCGGATCGCCGCGCGTCCGGCCGCGCCCCGCAGCCCGAGCGTCATGCGGTCGAGGTTCGAGCACGACGTGGCGATGAACGCGACCCCCGCGACACGCTCCCGCACCAGCTCCGGGTGCCGCTCCGCCAGCTCCATCACCGTCATCCCGCCCAGCGAGTGCCCCGCCAGCACGATCCGCCCCGGCACGCGGTCGGAGACCAGCTCGGCGAGGTCGTCGGCAAGCTGCGCGATCGTCGCCGTCCCGGGCTTGGCCGGGGCGGACGCGCCGTGCCCGCGGTGGTCGTACCGCACCACCCGGACGTCCGGGGGCAGCAGCGGCAGGATCGGCTCCCACTCGGTGGAGTCCTGCGTCCATGCGTGCACCAGCACCAACGTCACCGGAGCGTCCGCTGGCCCCGAAACGTCGACGTACAACGCCGTCCCGTCAGCGGTGACGAACCGGTGACCGACCTTCGCCGCCGTCATTTCGCGAGCAGGAAGGACTTGCGCCACAGGCCCATCCCCGGCGCGCCGACGAGCCCGGCCTCCGTCAGGAAGCCCATGATCCGCTCCCCCGCCCACCGGATCGTCTCCTGGAAGTGCGGGTTCGCCAGCGCGGTCTCCCACGCCTCGCGCGGCCGCAGCCCGACCGCCTTGTACACCTGCGGGTTGATCAGGCTGCGCGTGATCGCGAAGCTGACGGACGCGATGAGCCACCGCTGGTACCCCAGCTCGGCCTTCGACAGCTTCGGCGTCCGCCGCAGGACCTCCTCGCGGGCGAACGTGACGTGCCGGGCCTCCTCCAGGACGTGGATGCGGTTGACCATCCGCACCAGCGGCTGGATGCCCTCGTCGGCCATGCTTTCGCGCTGCAGCCGGTCCAGCACCTCCTCGGCGACGAGGATCGAGCCGTACAGCGCGGGGCCGTACCCGATGAACGGCAGCAGCTTGCCCAGCCGGTGCACGATCTTCACCGGCCCGTACGGCGGTGCCCCGACGCGCTCGACGAAGCGGGCGAACATCGTCGAGTGGCGGCACTCGTCGGCGATCTCGGTCAGCGCGTACTGGACGTGCCGCGTGGTCGGGTCGCTGTTGTAGACCTCCTTGAGCAGCAGCTGCATGAGCAGCACCTCGAAGAAGATCCCGTTGCTCGCGATGCTCGCCAGCTCGTGCTTGCCCAGCTCCACGCGCTGCTCCGGCGTCAGCCGGTCCCACAGGTGCGTGCCGTACAGCGAGCACCGGTGTTCCAGCTGGTACAGACCACCTTCCGGCAGCGGTGCTCCCCAGTCGATGTCGACCTCGGGGTCGTAGAACTTGCCAGCCGACGACTTCAGCAGCCGGTCGGCGGTCTTCTCCCGCCCCTCGTCCTCGAGTGCCCGCGTCATCGCGCCCCTCCGGATTTGTGTGTAACCACCGGTAACAGTTACCTTTGGTAGCATGAGCGCCGTGGCTGAAGGTGTCAAGCGCAGCGGAAAGGGCCCCAAGGCCGACGAACCGGCGACCGGGGACGCCCGGCGTGACCGGTGGCGCAAGCACCGCGTGGCGCGGCGTGCGGAGTTCGTCGAGGCGGCGCTGAAGGCGCTCGACGAGCACGGCCCCGACCTCGCGATGGAGGACGTCGCGGTCGCCGCGGGCGTCACGAAACCCGTGCTGTACCGGCATTTCGCGGACAAGGCCGACCTGTACCTCGCGCTCGGCCAGCGCGGCACGGAGCTGCTGTTCTCCCGCCTCGTCCCCGCGATCAACGCCGAGCTGGCGCCGGTGCCGCGCATCCGCATGGCGCTCGACGCGTTCTTCACCGTCATCGAGGAGCACCCGAACCTCTACCGCCTGCTCGCGCGCGGCTCGTTCACCGAGAAGCCCGCGGACGCCGACGTCGTCGCCGAGGACAAGGAGCTGATCGCGACGGCGCTGACCGCGCTGCTCGGCGACTACATGCGGATGTTCGGCATGGACTCGGGCGCCGCCGAACCCTGGGCGTACGGGATCGTCGGCATGGTCCAGAACACCGGCGAGTGGTGGCTGGAACGGCGTTCCATGAGCCGGGACAGCGTCGTGGAGTACCTGACGCAGATCATCTGGGCCGCGATCGACGGGCTGGCGCGCCAGCAGGGCATCACGATCGATCCGAACCTCCCGCTGGAGGAGAACAAGGTCGTACGTCTTTCGGCGGGGAAGAAGGAGGAGTCGGATGTCGGCTGACGAGGACGGCTACACCGGCACCGCGACGCTGGTCGTGGACGGCACGGAGTTCGCGGTGGAGGTCGAGCTGCGCGGGCACTTCCAGCCCATCGACGGCTACTACCACTGGTACGGCCGGGTCGCCGCGAACGAAACCCTGCACGAGCTGCTCGGCGGCCGGAAGAAGGTGGCCGAAATACGTACGCCGGAAGGCACGGCCCACGGTGAGCTGTCCGACCCCGACCCGTGGGGCCGGTACCGCGTCCTCGGCACGAGCACGCCCCCGTTCTCGGTGCCGAAGTCCCTGGCCGAGATTTGACCTTGCCCCCGGGGCAGGCCCGAACCTGACCGGGTGCACGGCTTCCCCCACTGCCACGACCTCGGCGGACTGCCCACTCGATCGGGCGTGACCGCACACGGCGCCTTCTTCCGCTCGGCGGCACCTCGCCCCGGGGCGGACTGGCGCAGCGCCCGTCGAGCCGGCATCCGCACCGTCGTGGACCTGCGCAACGACGACGAGATCGAGCCGTACGACGCGCCGGGCATGGACGTCGTGCACGTGCCCCTCGACGACGTGGCCGACGTGGAGTTCTGGCGCCAGGTCCGACGCGAGGGCCGTGACGGGAGCCCGCTGTACTACCCGCTGTTCCTGGCGCGGAAGCCGGAACGCTGCGCCGCCGCGATCGCCGCTCTCGCCGAGGCCAGGCCAGGCGGCGTGCTGTTCCACTGCGGCCTGGGCCGCGACCGGACCGGCCTGGTCGCACTGCTCCTGCTCGCACTCGCCGACGTCGAACCGGCGGCGATCGTCGCCGACTACCTGCGGGCGGCCCGGTCCGCGGCGCCGCACCAGGCCCCGCTGATCGAAGCCGCGCTGCGCCACCACGGCACCACCCTCGCGGGGGCCGTCCGCGCCACCCTCGACGGGCTCGACCCGGCAGGCCTCCTCCTGGCCGGCGGCGCCACGTCGGCGCAGCTCACGGCCATCCGCACCCGGTCAACGCACGAGGGACGCCCCCGCCGGAGCGGGAGCGTCCCTCGTGCGCGGTGAAAGCCGGACTACGAACCGACCGCGAACCCGACCCGCCGCACGTCGGTCGGGGCGATCTCGACGTAGGCGATCCGGTCCGACGGGACCAGGAACTTGCGGCCCTTCTCGTCGGTGAGGCGGAAGACGCCGTCGGTGGCCTTCAGCGCGTCGGCGACCAGCGCCTCGACCTCCTCGGCCGTCTGGCCACTGGACACCACCAGCTCACGGGGGGTGTCCTTGATGCCGATCTTGACCTCCACGGGTGACCTCCGCCTATCTCTTCGTCACGCTTGTTGCCCTAGAGGCTATCCGAGCCCCAGCTTCTGCATCCGTTTGGTGTGCCCCTGTTGCAACCGCCGGAACAGCGCCGCGATTCCCGCGAGATCACCCGAACCGGACACGATCAGCTCGGCCAGCCCGTCCCGTTCCGCCGCGACGTACTGCGCCTGCGTCAGCGCCTCCCCCAGCAGCCGCCGCCCCCACAGCGCGAGCCGGTCCCTCGTCTTGGGGTCGGCCTCGATCCCGGCCGCGACCTCCCGCTCGGCGAACGCCGAGTGCCCCGTGTCGTCGAGCACCGTGAGCACGAGGTCCTTCGTCTCGTCGTCGAGCCAGCTGGCGACCTCGCGGTAGAAATCGGCCGCCAGCCCGTCCCCGACGTACGCCTTGACCAGCGATTCCAGCCACGACTTCGGCGCGGTGGAGGCGTGCCACGCGTCGATGTGCGAGACGAACGGGGCCATCGCGTCCTCCACCGGGACGCCGTGCTTGGCGAGGTAACGCGCCAGGACCTCGTAGTGCCCGATCTCCGCGGCCGCCATCGAGGCGAGCGCCGCGCGCCCGGACAGGGTGGGCGCGGTGCGGGCGTCTTCCGCCATCCGATCGAATGCGGACAGCTCACCGTAGGCGACGACCCCGAGCAGGTCGACGACACCTTCACTGATCTGGGTGGTCACGGCCGTGAGCCTAGTCGCCACTGGAAGAGACCAATCCCACGTGGACACGCCGGACCGAAATGCCGAGGCCAGGGGGGCGGCCGGTACAATAGTCGGTGTATTGACGGAGCTTCCGCTCCGGCGACAGTGCGCCCGTCCGAGAGGCACAGTGCCTTCCACCTGGGACGACGCCGCTGTGGGGCGGATTATCGGGCCGCGTTCGGAAGCGGCTCGGACAACACAGTGTGCGTGCAAGCCTTTTTGCGGCATTCCCGCCGGCCGAACGATTCCGCGGTCGAGTGCCGAGATCCGACCAGGCTGTGCGCGCTGGTACGAGAGAGGCGATCACACTGACCGCGAGCACTTCCCCCAACCGAACAGAAACCGACCCGGTGGCCCTCGAGCACAGCGAGAGCGGCGTGCCCGCCACCGACACCTCGCACCCGCTGCAGGCGGGCGCCGAGGTCAAGCCGGAGAACCCGACCTTCGCCGAGTTCGAGGTGCGCCCCGAGATCGTGCGCGCGCTGGCCGAGGCCGGTATCGAGCGCACCTTCGCCATCCAGGCGCTGACGCTGCCGCTCGCGATGGCGGGCGAGGACCTGATCGGCCAGGCCCGCACGGGCATGGGCAAGACGCTGGGCTTCGGCGTCCCGCTGCTCCAGCGCATCACCACTCCGGGTGACGGCACGCCGCAGGCGCTGGTCGTGGTGCCGACCCGTGAGCTGTGCGTCCAGGTCGCGCACGACCTCCAGGACGCGGGCAAGTACCTCGGCATCCGCACGCTCGCCATCTACGGCGGGCGCCCCTACGAGCAGCAGATCGACGCGCTGCGCAAGGGCGTCGACCTGGTGATCGGCACCCCCGGCCGGCTGCTCGACCTCGCCGAGCAGCGGCACCTGGTGCTGGGCAAGGTCCGCGCGCTGGTGCTGGACGAGGCCGACGAGATGCTCGACCTGGGCTTCCTGCCCGACATCGAGCGCATCCTCGGCATGGTGCCCGAGGAGCGGCAGACGATGCTGTTCTCGGCGACGATGCCCGGCCCGATCATCACGCTGGCCCGCACGTTCCTGAACCGCCCGACGCACATCCGCGCGGAGGAGAACGACGCCGGTGCCGTGCACGAGCGCACCACCCAGTTCGTCTACCGGGCGCACTCGCTGGACAAGCCGGAGCTGCTCGCCCGTGTGCTGCAGGCGAAGGACCGCGGGCTGACGATGGTCTTCACCCGCACCAAGCGCACGGCGCAGAAGGTGGCCGACGACCTCAGCGAGCGGGGTTTCGCGGCGGCGGCCGTGCACGGTGACCTCGGCCAGGGTGCGCGTGAGCAGGCGCTGCGGGCGTTCCGGTCGGGCAAGGTCGACGTGCTGGTGGCCACCGACGTGGCGGCGCGCGGCATCGACGTGGACGACGTCACGCACGTGATCAACTACCAGACGCCCGAGGACGAGAAGACGTACGTGCACCGCATCGGCCGCACGGGCCGCGCGGGCAAGACGGGTGTCGCGATCACCCTCGTCGACTGGGACGAGGAAGCGCGCTGGAAGCTGATCTCCGACACGCTCGGCCTGGACATCCCGGAGCCGGTGGAGACCTACTCGACGTCGAAGCACCTGTTCACGGACCTCGACATCCCGGAGGACGCGACCGGCAGGCTGCCGCTGGGCAAGCGGACGCGGGCCGGGCTGGCGGCCGAGCCGGAGGAGAAGATGGGCGGCCGGAAGCGCCGCGGTCCGGAGTCCCCGGCGCCGCGGACGCGCAAGCGCCGCCGGACGCGCGGTGGCGCGGCCGCGGCGGAGGCCGTCGAGGCCGCGGACGCCGCCGCGAAGACCGGATCGAGTGATGCTGGGGCGGGCTCGGGTGCTTCCGGCTCGGCCTCGGGCGCGGGTTCGGGTGCTTCCGGCTCGGCTGCTGGCGCGGGTTCGGCTGCCGCTTCGGACTCGGCGGAGGAGCGCCCCGCGACGCGCCGCCGGGTGCGGACGCGCAGTGGCGAGACGGCTCCGCCGTCGGCCGAGCGTGAAGCGGGCGGTGAGAACCCGGAGCGCCCCGCAAGGCGGAGGCGTCGTCGCCGCTCCGGCGCGGCAAACGCATCCGATACGCCTGCTTCGGCAGACTGAGCGAGGACGCCAGTCGCGCCGATCACGGGAGAAGTGCAGGTGAGGGAGCCCGCCGAGGGTACGTCGAACCACGACGAGCGCCAGGAGGAGACCGCCCAGCGCGGCGGTCCCCCCGAACCAACCGCACCGTCGACGGCTGAACCGTCACTGCCCAAGCCACCCCCGGCGGCTTCGGATCCGGAAGCGGAGGGGCCCGGAGCTTCGGCTCCGGAGCCTTCGGGGCCGAAGGCGGAGGGACCCGAGGCTCCAGGTCCGGCGGCTGCCGCGGAGACCACGGCGACCTCTGAGCCCGAGGCTTCAGGCCCGGAGGTGGAGGGGCCCGAGGCTTCGGGTCCGAAAGCACACCCCCCGGCGGCTTCAGGCTCGGAAGGTGCCGAGCGCCCGGCGACTTCCGCCCCGGAAACGGAGGGGCCCGGAGCTTCGGCTCCGGAGGCGGAAGGGCCCGAGGCTTCGGCTCCAGCGACGGCCCCGAAGACCAAGGCGACCTCTGGGCCGGAGGTGGCCGGTCCCACGGCGGTGGTCTCGGAGCCGCAGGCGCCTGAAAGCGCCCAGGCTCCGGCCCTTGCCACCCCTTCGGCCGAGGCGGCTGAGCGCTCAAGGCCGGAGACCGCCCAGGCTCCCGCGCCTGCAGACGAAGGTGCCGAGGCTCCAATGGAGCCCTCGAGGCCGGAGACCGCCCAAACTCCGGCAACTACCGCGCAGGCGGCGGGACGCGCCGAAACTCCAGCGGAAGGCCCTGGGATCCAGGCGGAGGATTCCGCCCCTGAGGCCACCATCGCTGAACCTGGCACCGCGGCCACCCTGCCCGAGGGTCCCGTCTCCCCCGGAGCCGGACCAACCACCCCTGCCTCCGACGTCGCCGCACCCACCACCGGCACCTCGGCGGCCACCACCGCTGAAGCTGCCACCCCAGCCACCCCAGCCGAAGCCCCGACCTCCCCCCGGGAGCCCAAGCACGCCCTCGGCACCCGGGACAACCTCCGCCCCGTCACGCTCACCCCCGACGCCCGGCCCGGCTCTGGGCGGCACCGGCGCCGGTCCGACGATCCCGACGCCACCGACATCATCGGCGTCGAGGATGTCCTTGCCGCGGCCTCCGGCGCCGCCCCGATCGTCCGCAGCCAGCCCCGCCGGCACGTCCAGCGCGCCCGCCGTTCGCCCTGGAGCAGGCCCCGCGACAAGGTCATCGCCGTGCTCATCGCGGTCGCCGTCGTCGCCGTGGGTGTCACCGTTTGGGCGAACAGCGAGAGCCGCGCCACGATCTCCGAGACCGCCGGCCCCGCTCCCGCCCTGCCCGAAGTCCCCGCCGCCGTCCCCGCCCAGCTCAGCGAGCTCTGGCAGGCACCGAGCGGCGCCGCCCCAGAACCGATCGCCGCGGGCAAGTCCGTCGTCACCGCCGACGGCGGCGAACTCGCCGGGCGCGACCCCCTCACCGGGCAGGTCCGCTGGCGCTACGCCCGCGACCTGCAGCTCTGCACCGCCGCCGAGGGCTGGTCCCGCGCCGTCGCCCTGTTCCGCAAGGACGGCCTCCGCGGAGAGACCGGCTGCAGCGAAGTCATCGCACTCGACCCCGACACCGGGCACCGCGAAGCACAACGCACCGGTAGCGCCCAGCTCGGCGCCGGCCTCGTCGCCGACAGCTCGTACGTCACCGCCTTCGGCCACACCCTGCTCAACACCTGGCGCGACGACCTCGTCGAAACCGTCGAATACGGGCAGGTCCCCGCGCTGGTCAACCCCGGCAAGCAGCCCCGCACCGGCTGCACCTACGGCTCCGTCGCCATGGCCTCCAGCCGCGTCGGCGTGATCGAGCGCTGCCCCGGCGACCCCGGCGACCGCCTCACCGTCTACCGCGCCGCCCCCAAGGACGCCGACCAGCCCCAGGTGTCGTTCAGCACGCTGCTGCCCGGCGTCTCCGGCCGCCTCGTCGCGATGTCCGGCGACTACGTCGCGGTCGCCCTCGCCGACCAGAAGCAGCTCGTGCTCTACGGCGCCGACGGCAACGAGGTGTCCGCGTACCCGCTCGACCTGCCGCCCGAGGACCTCGCGAACGACCCGGCCAACGGGATCCCCGTCACGTCGTCCACACCGTCCACTGTGTACTGGTTCACCGGCTCCAAGCTGGTGGCGCTCTCCCGGGACAACCTCACTCCGAAGTGGACACTCAGCTCCGCGCTCGGGCCGGGCGTGTTGTTCGACCACCAGCTCGTCGTGCCGATCCAGGGCGGGCTGGCCGTGCTCAACGAACAGGACGGCTCCACCATCCGCACCCTCGGCATCGACCGCCACGGCTACACCGGCCCCGTCCGGCTCGCCGCGATCGGCCCCGTCCTCCTCGAACAGCGCGGCCAGACGCTGGTGGCGCTCCGATGACCGGGCCGCTGACCCCGCACGCCGCCGAGCGCGTCGACCTGCCCGGCCCGCTCGCCGCGCTCGTCACGAAGAAGCCCGGCGACGCCGTCGCGCTGCTGGTGCCCGGCTACACCGGGTCCAAAGAGGACTTCGCACCCATGCTGGACGGCATGGCCGAAGCCGGGTTCCGCACGGTCGCGATCGACCTGCCGGGGCAGTACGAATCGCCCGGCCCCGAAGACGAGTCCGCGTACCTGCCCGCCCCGCTCGGCCGGGTCGTGGCCGGCGTGGTCGAACACCTGGCCGCCGACGGAAAACCGGTGCTGCTGCTGGGCCACTCGTACGGTGGCCTCGTCGCACGGGCCGCGGTGCTCGCGGGCGCGCCGGTCGCCGGGCTGACACTCATGGACAGCGGACCGGCCGCGCTCCCCGACGGCCCTCGCCGCACAGCGCTCAGCCTCGGCGAACCGCTGCTGCGCCGGCAGGGCATCGAGGCCGCGTACGCCACACGCGAGGAGATGTACGCACAGCTCCCGATGCCAGCGGAACTGAAGGAGTTCTACCGCAACCGGTTCGTCTCCTCCAGCCCCCAGGGACTGCTGGGCATGGCCGACGGCCTGCGCCACGAACCCGATCTCGTCGCGTCACTCGCGGAAACGCTGCGCGAGCGCGACGTGCCCGCGCTCGTCGTGGCGGGCGAGGGCGACGACGCGTGGAGCGTCGCTTCCCAGCAGGACATGGCCGCACGCCTCGGCGCCCCGTTCGCGCTGGTGCCGAACGCCGCGCACTCCCCCAACACGGAGAACCCGCGCGGTCTGCTCGACGTCCTGCTCCCCGTCTGGCGGTCCTGGCGCTAGCCCCACCAGAACAGCCACAGCGCCAGCAGCACCACCACGACGACGACAGCTCCGGCGACACCCGCCACGGCGCCGTCACGGCGGTCGGCGAAACGCTGCGCTGCCAACGCGAGCACGGCCGCCACGGGATGCCCGACCAGCAGCCACACCCCGGGCCCCGGCGCACCCAGCAGCGCGCTCACGACGCCGGCGCCCAGCACGATCACGGCGAGCCCCGCCAGGCCGGCGGCCAGTGAGCCCGTCAGCCCGCGCCACCACCGCCCGCGCCGGGGTCGCTCACCCTCGACAGCGACGACCTGCAGTTCCTCGGTACTCACGCGGCCTCCTCGGCGGACGTGGTGCTGAACGGTTCGCTCGCAAGCTCCCTCACGGCGCCAGCAGCTCCCACGGCTTCGCCTGCGGCGCGGCCTGCTGCCCCTCCGGGCAGCTCGGCCGGAAGTCGCACCACGAGCAGCGCGTGCCCGTGTTCACCGGGAACAGCACGTCACCGTCCCCGCCCGCGGCCAGGGTGTCCGTCGCCAGGCGCACGTCCTCCGCCGTCTCCTCCGCCCGCGACAGGTGGCGGCGCAGGGTGTCGGTCGTGTGCTCGGCCGCCGCGACCGTCCCCGTCGGCAGGTGGTGCAGTTCGACGCGGCGGCACGGGCGGCGCAGCGTGCGGGCGGCGGCCACGGCGTACATCGCAAGCGCTTGCGAGCTGCGGGCCTCGTACTCGTCCGGCGCGCGGCGGCCGGTCTTGTAGTCGACGATCACCAGCTCCGCGCCGCGCTCGTCGATGCGGTCCGCACGGCCTTCGATGATCATCGACGGCGGCTGCCCCGGCTCGGGGTTGACCGGCGCGGAAACCCAGCGCTCCAGCCCGATCGGCGTCGAGGAGACGTCGTTGTGCTCGACGTACTCCATGACCCACGTCTTGGCGCGGTCCCGGTAGGTCGCGGCCTGCTCGGCGTCCGCGAACCCCGCGTCCTGCCAGTGCTCGCTGACCAGCTGGGCGGCGCGGACGGGGGTACGCCGCTCCGGCGGCAGCTCGAACAGGGCGCGCAACGCGTTGTGCACGACCGCGCCCAGCGTGCTGTGCGCCCAGGGACCGGTGCGGGTCGGCGTCGGCCGGTCGAGGTACGTCAGCCGGTACCGGCGGGGGCAGTCGGCGAACGTCGCCAGCCGCGCCGGGCTGACCTTCGTCAGGCGCCGCGGCTCGACCGCGAACTCGAAGCCCAGTTGTTCCACGCCACCACCGTACTCAGGCCCCCGCGATGAACCCGCGCACGGAGTTCGCCACGAGTTCGACGGCGATCGCGGCCAGCAGCAGACCCGCGATCTTCGCCAGCAGCAGGATGCCGCTTTCCCTGATCAGCCGGATGACCAGGCCGGAGTACTGCATGCACAGGAACAGCACGAGGTGCACGACGACGATCGCGAGCGCCAGTGCCACGTACGCGCCGAAGTGCCCGGACGCCTCGCGCACGAACACGATGGTCGCCGCGATCGCACCGGGGCCCGCGAGCAACGGCGTGCCCAGCGGCACCAGGGCCACGTTCACGTCCTCGACGACCTCGGGTTCCGTGCCGCCCTTGCCGGTGAGCAGGTCCAGCGCGATCAGCAGCAGGAGCAGCCCGCCCGCGCCCTGCAACGCGGGGATGCCGATGCCGAGGTACGCCAGTATCGCCTGGCCCGCGACCGCGAACAGGGTGATCACCAGCAGCGACACCAGCACGGCCTGCCGGGCCGCGCGGGCCCTGGCGGCGGGCGACTTGCGGCCGACGAGGCTGAGGAACACCGGCACCGTGCCGGGCGGGTCCATGATCACGACGAGCGTGATGGTGGCCTCGATGAAGACGTTGACGTCGAAGAACGACACTCAGCCCACCGCGACCCGGTAGCCGGACGAGCGGGCGACGAGCGCTTCGAGCGATTCCGGCGGCGTGGTCTCGGCGCCGATCGGGATCGTCTTGTTGGTGCCGTGGTAGTCGCTGGAGCCGGTGGGTACGAGGTCCAGTTCGCGGGCGAGCCCCCGCAGCTGGACGCGGGTCTCCTCGTCGTGGTTGGGGTGGTCGACCTCCACCCCGGTCAGCCCGTGTTCGGCCAGCTTGGCGAGGGTGTCGACGGAGACGACGCGGCCGCGGCTGCGGGCGAACGGGTGCGCGAACACGGTCACCCCGCCCGCCGCGGCGATCATGTCGATCGCCTCCTCGACCGGGGTGTCCTGCCGGGGCAGGTAGTAGCCGCGGCCGGCGCCGAGGTACTCCGCGAACGCCTGGTCCACCGTCCTCACCAGGCCGGCGCGCACGAGCGCCTGCGCCAGGTGGGGGCGCCCGGCCGGGGAGTCGGCGGGCAGCAGGCCCATGATCTCGTCGGCGTCGACGGGCAGTCCGTCGGCGGCCATGCGCTCGGCCATCGCCCGCACCCGGGTGCGCCGTTCGAGGCGCAGGCGCTGCTGCTCGGCGACGATCGCGGGCGACGCCGGGTCGAACAGGTACGCGAGCAGGTGCACGCTGATCCCGTGCGGACCGTCGTGGTAGCTGACGCAGGACAGTTCGGCGCCGGGGACGAGGGTCAGCCCGGGCGGCAGCGCCGCGATCGCGGCGTCCCAGCCCGCGGTCGTGTCGTGGTCGGTGATGGCGATCGCGTCGAGGCCGGCCTGTGCGGCCACCTGGACGAGTTCGGCTGGGCTGTCCGTGCCATCGGAGACGGTCGAATGGGTGTGCAGGTCGATGCGCATCGGACCCATTCTGACCTATGCGGAACCGGGCCCGGCAACGCGAGGCGACCACCTTCGGGGGTGCTCCGCGGCGAGCAGACCGCACCCGCTCGCTTCAGCCGACCATCTTCTTGCCGCGCGCCAGCCGCTGCGCCTTGATCATCGAGAAGCGCTCGCTCTGCTTCTGCTTGTCACCGAAGACGAGCTCGGAGATGGTGTCGTAGAACTCCTCCGGACGGGGGAGGAAGTCGATGCGGTTGAGGGCCTGGATCTGCCCCGCCGACTCCACCACGACCGTGCCGTAACCGAACATGCGGCCCCACGCCGTGCGCTGGTAGGTCAGGTCGGTGACCTTGCTGATCGGCATCATGGCGACCTTGGTGGTGAACACGCCGGTGGTGAGCACGAACCGCTTGTCCGTGACCACCAGCCGCTCGACCCACCACTCCATCACCTTGAAGGCGTAGACCAGCACGACCAGGAGCGCGGCGTACCAGAGGATGTTCTGGACGATGTACATCGAAGGGGGCAGCAGGTAGGACACCATCACGCAGATGGCGAGCAGCGCCACCGCCTCGAAGGTGTCCCAGGCCAGGACCGCCCAGTGCCTGCGGACCCTGACCACCCGCCGCTCGGTGTCGAGCAGGTACTCGTCGGGGTCCCGGGGAGCGAACACGGCTACCCGTTGAACACGTTGCTGACGAAGGTGATCACGGCCTCGGCAGAGCTGCGCAGGAAGTCCACGATGTTGCCGACGAGGTTCGCGGCCTGTCCTGGTTGCGCAATGACGAAGAACAAGACCAACGCGATACCCGCGATCGACAAGATCTTCTTCACGTCCACAACGATCAATCCCGTCTCTTGCTCCGGCATCGGTTCAGCAAGCTCACCAGTAACGTTGTACCGCACTGCGCGCCGTTACGGGAGAAAAGTCCCGCGCTTGGGTCAGTGCCCGCTCGAGATCGTACCGCACGGCTACTCTCCGTGTACACCTCGAACGGTCCGTACGCCGTTACGCTGCGGGGATGGGAGCGGTGCGGTGCGTCGGCGGCATCCTGCATGACCCGGACGGGCGGTTGCTGGTGATCCGGCGGGGGCACGAGCCGGGGCGCGGGCTGTGGTCGCTGCCCGGCGGGCGGGTCGAGCCCGGGGAGTCGGACGAGCAGGCCGTGGTGCGGGAGATGCGCGAAGAGACCGGCCTGGAGGTGCGGCCGGGCGCGCTGGTCGGCATGGTCGTGCGGGGCCGGTACGAGATCTACGACTACGCCTGCGAGGTCACCGGCGGGACGCTCCGCCCCGGCGACGACGCCGACGAGGCCCGCTGGGTCGACGCGGCGGCCTTCGGGACGCTGCGGCTGACCGAGGGCCTGGCCGAGGCGCTCGAGGAGTGGGACAGCCTCCCCCGCTGCTGAGGCCGGAAGGGCCGGTTCGGCTGCCCCTTCGATCAAGATCCACAAGCGAGTGCCGATTCGTCCTGTCTGACCTGCTTGGGTCCGAGGGGGTGGGGGACAGCTCCACCACCGATGCCCTTTCGACAGAAGGAGTTCAGGTGCTGCGCAAGCTCGTGACCGGGGTCGGGGTCGCACTCGCGGTGTTCGCCGGGATGGCTTCCGCTTCGGGTCTGGCCGTGGCCGACGTCAACCCGAAGGACCCCATCGGGATCTCCCCCCAGCCCCCCACGTCGCCGGGGACCTGGGTGTACGTGCAGTGGTACCAGGGGAGCAACAGCATGGCTTCCTTGGCTCAGTGCGTCCAGGACGCCCAGCGGCAGTACCCGGGCCGCGACTACCAGTGCAAGGCCGACAACACCGGCAACTTCCTCCTGCTGTGGGTGAAGTACTGATCAACCGCCAGGCACCCCGGCTCACCGCCGGGGTGCCTGCCCGGTCAGGCCGCCAGCCAGGTCATCCGGTTGCCGTACTTCGACGTCTGCCCGAGCGCCCGCGCCTCGGGTACGCCGTCACGCCAGCTGGTGAGACCCAGCGTGCACCCGTAGGTCTCCGCGAAGGCGAGTTCGCCGCGCCCCGGCAGCACGTGCACCAGCGACACCTCGTACGGCTCGTCGCTGACCCACCACACCGGACGGTCCGCGGCGAGCTTCGCCAGCGCCTCGACGAACTCCGCGTCCCGCCCGCCGGTGTGCCCGAGCACCCGGCTGGTCAGGACCACCAGCGGCCCCTCGGTGCGCGCCGCGGCGGCGGCCAGGTCGTCCACCGCGTCCCCGCCCAGCAGCTCCGGCACGTCCTTGCGCTGCGCCGCGGCGGCCGCCCGCAGCAACCGGATGCGGTCGAGCTGGTCGGCCCAGACACACGCTTCCAGCCACGCGAGCTCGTCCTCGTCGGACAGGTCGACCGGTGCGTTGTCCAGCCCCACTTTGCCCGTCACCGCGAGCTTTTTGGGCACCTTCGGCAGTTTCGCGCCCGGCCCGAGGTCGAGTGCGCAGTGCAGGCCCACCGCCGCCTTCGCCGGCCCCGCCGCGAGCTGCTCACCACCGTCGCACTGGTAGCGGTAGCCGAACCGGTCCAGACCGAGCAGCAGCCCCGCCGCACAACCGACTTCGAGCAGCGCGACCTTGCCGCCGGCCTGTTTCGCGGCGAGCGCGACCGCCGGGTACAGCCCGGCCGCGCGGCCCACCTCGTTGGTCTGGACGTGCCGGGTCGCGACGAGCTCGCGGACGCGGTCCGCCCGCTCCAGCAGGAAATCGCGGAACATCGGCCACGTGGACTCGTCCACGCCGTCGGACCCGCCGAGCGACGGGTAGTACCGGAACAGCGGGTGCACGGGATCGGCCTGCACGAGCCGGTGCGCCGCGGCGAGCAGCAACGCCGCGTCGGCGTGCTCGTCCGGCGCCGCCGTGAGCAGGCCGGCGATCTCGTCGTCCTCGGCCGCGTGCCCCGCCAGGTGCTCGTACAGCGGCGACACACCCGCCGCCTGCCCGGCGGCGAACGTGCGCAGCCGCTGTTTGACCTCGTCCAGTTCCACGCGGCGCCTTTCCGTTCGTGCGCGCTTCGGGTTCCCACCCTAAGCGTGTCACCGGAGGAGGTCGACTCCCCTGGAAAAGCGGGTAACACCACACCGGCCGGGAACGACGTGACTGTTGCCGAGGAGTACCCTCGACCAACGGGAGCGTCGCGTCGGAACGATCTCCCGCAAGCACCCGTCCCCGGCCTGAGGAGGTGAGGAACGCACGATGAGCAGTGGCGATAGTCCGCTCCCTAGGAAAACCAGCGTTCCCCCGCCGGCCGGGCCGAGGTCTCCTCGCTAACCCGTTCCCCCGGGACGCTGGTCGAAGGCCGGGCGGACACCCCCGCGCGGCCGTCGTAGTAGCTCGCACTACGTCAGCCAGGAGATCCCATGCCTGCGATTCCGTCCCTCGGCGGCCTGCGCGGTCGCGGCAACGGCCGCGCGCGCATCCAGCCGCCCATCCCGGTGCCGCTGTCGGCCTACGTCGTGGACTGCGCGGTGTACGTCGACGGCAAACGCCTGCCAGGGCGCTGGACGCACGGCGAGGCGATCAAGGAGGTCCGCAGGCGGCGCGAGGGGTTCGTCTGGATCGGCCTGCACGAGCCGGACGAG
Source organism: Amycolatopsis dongchuanensis (assembly GCF_039542405.1). Classification (NCBI taxonomy): domain Bacteria; kingdom Bacillati; phylum Actinomycetota; class Actinomycetes; order Pseudonocardiales; family Pseudonocardiaceae; genus Amycolatopsis; species Amycolatopsis dongchuanensis. The sequence continues at coordinate 15,515 of NZ_BAABIB010000145.1, read as the reverse complement.
CAGCAGATCCAGGGCATCGCGGAGATGTACGGCCTGCACGAGCTCGCGGTGGAGGACGCCGTGCAGGCGCACCAGCGGCCCAAGCTCGAGCGCTACGACGAGACGTTGTTCATGGTGCTCAAGACCCTGCGGTACGTCGAGCACGAGTCGCCCACCACGGCCAACGAGATCGTCGAGACCGGCGAGCTCATGACGTTCCTCGGCCGCGACTTCATCATCACCGTGCGCCACGGCGCGCACTCGGGGCTGGCGCGGGTCCGCCAGGACCTCGACGAGGACCCGGAGCGGCTGAAGTTCGGGCCCGCCGCGGTGCTGCACGCCATCACCGACCACGTCGTGGACCACTACCTCGACGTGACCGCCGCGGTCGAGGACGACATCGAAGAGATCGAGACCAGGGTCTTCGCGCCCCGCACGATGGTCAGCGCCGAGCAGATCTACCTGATGAAGCGCGAGGTACTGGAGCTGCGCCGCGCGGTGGTGCCGCTCGCCGCTCCGGTGCGGCGGCTCGCCGAGGGCTTCACGCGGCTGGTGCCCGACGAGGTCCGCTCGTACTTCCGCGACGTCGACGACCACCTGATCACCGTGTCGGAGCGCGTGGCGAACTTCGACGAGCTGCTCAACACGCTCGTCGACGCGACGGTCGCGAAGATCTCGCTGCAGCAGAACACCGACATGCGCAAGATCACCGCCTGGGCGGCGATCATCACCGTCCCCACGATGCTCGCCGGTATCGAGGGGATGAACTTCGAGTACATGCCCGAACTGCACTGGCAGTTCGGCTACCCGCTGGCACTGCTCGTGATACTCGGGACGTGCCTGCTCCTCTACCGAATATTCAGGAAGAACAAGTGGCTGTGACCCCCGATCTCTCCTGAAAAACTCGCGAAAGGAGTGATGACCCGTGTCGCGCTTCCTGACCAACCTCAAGTTCTGGGCACTGGCGTTCAGCCTGCTGTGGATCGCCGCGGTCGTGTTCTTCATCGCCGACCACCCGGAACTCGCCCGCGCCGCTCACTGAGCCGGGTGGCGGCTCTCGCGCTCGGCTTTGCTCACATTTAGTGTCGTACATGTCACTGAAAGTGAGAGAAGGGCGAACGATGAGCACTGCGGGTTCGAGCCGCCGGAGCTTCCTGACCACGACAGCGGCCCTCGCGGTCGCGCTACCGCTGGCCGGCGCGGCTCCGGCGGCCGCAAGGCCACGCCAGACCCCCACGCCGCCGAAGGTGGGCGAGGAGTTCACCTGGCGGTTGGACGCACCCGGCACAGGGCTGCGGGTACGGGAGTCCGACGCGAGCGTGGACCTGTCGGGTCAGGTTCACCTCCGGGTGGCCGAGCAGGACTCCGCCGACCCGTGGAACCTCAAGCTCAAGGTCACCGATTTCCGGCTCACCGGCCAGGACCGGCAGGGCCTCGGCGAGATCGAACTCCGGCACGACGATTCCGCGAAAACGCCGGACAGCCTGTTGCGCAGCATTTCCCAGTTCCCGCCGACGTGGGAGCAGACGTTGTTCCTCGCCTTCACCCTGCGCATCGAGAACCCGCCGGAAAAGCTGGACGAGCCGCTCGTGCTGACCACGAAGAACCCCGGGAAGCTGCTGGGGCGGCTCAACAACTTCCCACCGAACGGTGATGCCTACAAACTGGAGAACCCCGTCGACCTCGTCCTGCAGGACTCGGGCGAGACCATCGCGAGCATCCAGAAGTTCCCGGTCAAAGTCGGTGGTCTGTGACCCCGGGGTTCTAGTCTGGAGGCATGCGCGCCCTCGTTGTCGCGGATGAGGTCGATGAGCGGTGGTGGACCTGCGGGGTCCGCGCCGAGGTCGGTCTCGTCCTGGGGGCGGGCGATCTGCCGTTCGACTACCTGGCCTTCCTCGCCGACGCCGTCGACCGGCCGTGCGTGTTCGTGCCGGGCAACCACGACCCGGACCTCACCGGCTTCCGCCGCTCCGGCGGGCTGTGGACGCGCGCCGGGTTCCCGCAGCAGTGGCCGGGGCCGCCCGGCGCGGTGAACGCCGACGGGCGGGTGGTCGACGTCGCCGGGCTGCGCATCGCCGGGCTCGGCGGCTCGGTCCGCTACAGCGGCGGCCCCAACCAGTGGACGCAGGCCCAGCAGACCCGCCGCGCGCGGCGCCTGGTGCGGGCCGCCGAACGCCGTCGCCGCCGGGACGGGCGCGGCGTGGACGTCCTGCTCACGCACGCCCCGCCCCGCGGTGTCGGCGACCGCGAGGACCTCCCCCACCAAGGCTTCGACTGTCTGTTGTGGACGGTAGAGCGGCTGCGGCCGAAGTGGTTGCTGCACGGGCACATCCACCCCTACGGCGAGCACCTGCCCGAGCACCGGCTCGGCGGCACGAGGGTGCGCAACGTCGTGGGCGCCCACGTTCTCGAGCTCGACGAGGTGCGCGTATGACCCCCGCCAGGGACACCGGTTTCCCCCGTGCCGACGCCGAGCACGACTTCCTGCGGGCCCGCAGGCGGCAGGTGCTGTCGCGGCTGGCGAACCGGCTGCGCCGCGAGCCCGACGACGTCAACATCACGCTGCCGTTCGACGAGGTGGTGGAGGCGCTCGGGTACGTCAGCGAGCGGCGCGTCGGGCTGCGGGTGATCAAGCTCGACTCGATCGTCGGCAGCGTGGACCGCGGGCACGACTTCGACCGCCGGTTCCGGCCCACCTCGGGCCGGGTGCGGGAGCGCTGGGAACGGCTGGCGCTCGCCGCGCGGCGTGGCGAGGCGCTGCCGCCCATCGAGATCTACCGCGTGGGCGACCTGCACTTCATCATCGACGGGCACCACCGGGTGTCCGTGGCGCTCGCGATGGGTCTGTCCACAATAGACGCGTACGTGACCGAGGTGAGGACGAAGCTCTCGCCCGGCGGCATCCGCTACCGCGGCGATCTGATCGTCAAGGACTACCGGCGGCTGTTCCTGGAGCGGGTACCGCTGACCGGGCAGGCGCGGGCGTCCATCGTGCTGTCGGACCCGTGGCACTACGCGATGCTGGGCGAGCACGTCGAGGCTTGGGGCTTCCGGCTGATGCAGGACGAGGGCACGTTCCTCGACCGCGCGACGGTGGCGAACCGGTGGTACACGGACGAATACCAGCCGGTGGTGGAGATGCTGCGGCAGGCGGACCTGATCGGCGAGCGCCCGGAGGCCGAGGCCTACATGTGGGTGGCCGCCGAGCGCTACCGCCTGATCCGCACCCACCGCTGGGACGACGAGGTGATCGACGCGTTGCGGTCCCGCCGGCACTGAAAAACCGTGCCGGCGGGACCACCCCCTCGTCACATGTGGATGGCGGCGGTGGACTCACCCTGCTGCTCAGCCACCCCCGGCTTGAGCAGCAGCCCGCAGATCACCGCGCCGGCCACGAAGATCACCGCGGACCACGTGAACGCCGTGCTGTAGCTGTGGATCGCGGCCTCGGCCGCCAGCTGCGGGGTCAGCTGCCTGCCCGCGACGAACGAGGTGACCGCACCCGACGCGATCGAGCTGAGCAGCGCGGTGCCGATCGAACCACCGATCTGCTGCGCGGTGTTCACCGTCGCGGAGGCGACACCGGCGTCGTGCCGGTCCACGCCCATGGTGGCCACGTTCATCGACGGCGCCATCGACAGGCCGATGCCGACCCCGGTGACCAGCAACGGGAACAGCACGCCGCTGGCGTAGGTGCTGCTGGTGTCGATGCCGCTGAACCAGAACATGCCGCCACCGGCGATGAGCATGCCGAGCGCGACTAGCGGCCTCGGCCCGAACCGCGGCAGCAGCATCGCGGTCGCCGTGGTGGCGCTGATCATCAGCGTGCCGACCATCGGCAGGAACGCCAGTCCCGACATGATCGGCGAGAAGCCCAGGTTCTGCTGCAGGTAGTAGGTCAGGAACAGGAAGATGCCGAACATCCCGATGCCGAGCATGAACACGGCGAGGTAGGCACCGCCGCGGTTGCGGTCCAGCACGACGCGCAGCGGCAGCAGCGGGTGCGAGACCCGGGTCTGCAGCACGACGAACAGGCCCAGCAGCGCGACACCCGCGACCAGGAAGCCCCACACCGTGGCGGAGGACCAGTCGTGGGTCTCGGCGTTCGAGAAGCCGTACACCACGGCGAACAGGCCGGCGGACGCCGACAGCGTGCCCGGGATGTCGAGCTTCGGCCGGTGCTCCGACGGGCGGTGGCGCAGCAGCGTCAGCCCGCCGAAGAGCGCGATGACGGCGATGATGATGTTCACGAACATGCACCAGCGCCAGTCCAGGTACTCGGTGAGCACACCCCCGAGCAGCAGGCCGATCGCGGCACCCCCGCCGGCGATCGCCCCGAAGATGCCGAACGCCCTGCCGCGTTCCTTGACGTCGGTGAACGTCGTGGTCAGCAGCGAAAGCGCGGCCGGCGCGAGCAGCGCGCCGAACACGCCCTGCGCCGCGCGGGCGATGACGAGCATCTCGAAGTTGGCCGCGGCCCCGCCGACGACGGACGCCACCGCGAACCCGCTGAGCCCGATCAGGAGCGCGTACTTGCGGCCGAACAGGTCGGCGACGCGGCCACCGAGCAGCAGCAGGCTGCCGAACGCGAGCGCGTAGGCTGTCACCACCCACTGGCGTGCGTCGCTGGAGAAGCCGAGGTCCTGCTGGGCGCTGGGCAGCGCGATGTTCACGATGGTCGCGTCGAGCACCACCATCAGCTGCGCCAGCGCGATGACCACCAGGATCAGCCAGCGTCGGGCGTGGTGCGGGTCCTCTGTCGTGGCGCCGCCGGTTCTGTACCCGGCGACCACCGTGGACGAGTCAGTCATACTGGTCCCCTAAACTAGATGTGGAGTGGAAGCCTCCCCTTCCAGATCCACCGTACAGGAAGTGGAGGAGCTACCTCGACTTCCGGAGTAGAATGGGCAGCATGACGCGGGACACAGCGCGGACCGCAACGAAGCGGCCGCTCAGGCGCGACGCCGAACGCAACCGGCAGCGCATCATCGCCAGCGCCCGCGAGGTCTTCCGCGAGCGCGGGTTCGAGGCGACCCTCGACGAGGTCGCGGCACACGCCGGCCTCGGCGTCGGCACGGTCTACCGGCGGTTCCCCAACAAGGAACACCTGATCGACGCGATGTTCGCCGACCGGCTCGAAGGCATCGGCAGGCTGATCGCGGAGTCGATGGACAAGCCGGACGCCTGGCAGGCGCTGGTCGACTTCCTGTGGGAGGCGTGCACGCTCATCGCGGAGGACCGCGGGCTGCACGACGTGATGTTGAGCACGGCGTTCGGGCACGACAAGGTCGCCGAGGCACGCGACCGGCTCCTCCCGCTGGCCAACGAGCTGATCTGCCGGGCGAAGAAGTCCGGTCAGCTCCGCGCGGACTTCCAGCCCGAGGACCTGCCGATGCTGTTCAAGATGATCGGCGGCGTGGCGGAGTACACCCACCAGCTCGCCCCCGACCTGTGGCGCCGGTACGCGGCACTGCTGTTCGACAGCCTGCGCGCCAACCCCTGCACGCCCGCGCCGCTCCCGCTGCCCGCGCTGGACATCCTCAAGGTGCGCGACATCATGGACAACTGGTGCCGCTGAGGCCCGTCAGGGCAGCAGCGTGAAACCCTCGCCCGCCGCGGCGGCCCGCAGCGCCTTGTCCGTCGCGGCGAAGGTGCGGCAGTCCCGGTCCGCGGACGCCGCCAGCTGGGCACTCGCCAACTGCGCGGCGTCGTAACCCCGCAGGCCGTGCACCCCGGTGAGCCGGGCGGCGGTCTCCAGCACCAGGTCGGACACCGGCACGACGGCGAACCGGCCCGGCCCGTCCCACGTGCCGTAGAAGTCCGCCTCGAACTCCGCGATGAGCACAGACGTCTCCTCGACGGTCAGCTCGCCCATCCGCTGCTTGCGCCACAACGCCGCGGGCACCTCGACGCGCGCGAGCTGCGAGACCACCAGCACCGGCGACGAGCGGACGTACTCGTGCCCCGGTTCGTCCGCGTAGATCTTCACCAGCGCGGAGGAATCAGCGAAGGTCGTCACCGCGGCCCTCGGCGACGAGGTCCGACAGAGCGGCGCCGCGCCCGGCCGCGGCACGGGCTCTGGCGACCGCCGCCGGATCGGGCCGGGACCGCGGCGTGCCTCCCTCCCACAGCAGCCCGGCGCGGCGCAGCCGCTCCCGGACCCGCTCGGCCTCGTCCCCGGCCAGCTCCGGATCGGTCGCGGCGTCCAGCACCTGCGTCAGGTATTCGTTCATGCTCTTCCCCTGCTGCTTGGCGGCGAGCTGGACACGCCGCACCAGCTCCTCCTCGGCACGCCAGGTCACCTGACTCATGCCTTCATGCTAGCAGGCATGCATGCACAACGCCCGGTCATTCCTCCTCGTAGGTGAGGTTCGCCCCGGACGACGGGTCGAACAGCTGCACCTTCGTGGTGTCGAACCAGACCTCGGCCTGGCCGCCCTCGGTGATCCGCGACGCGGCGGACAGGCGCGTGACCAGCTGCGTGCCGCCGCCACCGCCGGGGACGTCGTCGGCACCGGCGTCCGCCGCCAGCTCGGCCAGCTCGGCCGCCGAGGCCAGCTCGCCCTCGACCGTGAAGTACGCGTACTTCTCCGAGCCCATCGACTCCAGCACGTCCACGTGCGCGCTGAACGTCACGCCACGCTGCCGGGCCGACTCGTCGACCAGCGAGGCGTCCTCGAAGTGCTCCGGCCGCACACCCATGATCACGTCACGCGGGGCGTTCGCCGCCTCCGCCAGCCGCCGCACCCTGTCCGGCAGCGCGAACGAGCCGAGCGGGCTCTTGAGCTGCCCGTCCGCGAGCGCGGCGGGCACGAAGTTCATCGACGGCGAGCCGATGAACCCGGCCACGAACAGGTTCGCCGGGTGCTCGTAGAGGAACTGCGGGCTCCCGATCTGCTGCACGTACCCGGCCCGCAGCACCACGACCCGGTCGCCCAGCGTCATGGCCTCCGTCTGGTCGTGCGTCACGTACAGCGTCGTCGTGCCCAGCCGGCGCTGCAGCTTCGACACCGACGTGCGCATCTGCCCGCGCAGCTTCGCGTCCAGGTTGGACAGCGGCTCGTCCATCAGGAACGCCTTGGGGCTGCGCACGATCGCGCGGCCCATCGCCACCCGCTGCCGCTGCCCGCCGGACAGGTTCGCCGGCTTGCGGTCCAGGTGCTGGGTCAGGTCCAGGATCTCCGCGGCCTCCTCGACCTTCTGGCGCACCGTCGCGTCGGGCACCTTCGCCAGCCGCAGCGGGAACGCCATGTTCTCCCGCACCGTCATGTGCGGGTACAGCGCGTAGGACTGGAACACCATCGCGATGTCGCGGTCCTTCGGCGCGCGCTCGTTCATCCGCCGGCCGTCGATGCGCAGCTCACCGGAGGAGATGTCCTCCAGCCCCGCCACCATGTTCAGCGTCGTCGACTTCCCGCACCCGGACGGGCCGACGAGGATGATGAACTCGCCGTCCGCGACCGTCAGGTCCACTTCGGACACCGCGAGCGCGCCGTCGGGATAGCGCTTGCTCACCTTGTCCAGCACGATCTCAGCCATTGCGCCTACCCCTTCACGGCACCGGAGGTCAGCCCCGCCACGATGCGGCGCTGGAAGAACAACACGAACAGGATGATGGGCACGGTGATCACCACGGCCGCAGCCGAGATCGTCCCCGTCGGGTCCTCGAACTGCGAGGCACCGGTGAAGAACGACAGCGCCGCCGGGACGGTGCGCGACGCGTTCGTCGACGTCAGCGAGATGGCGAACAGGAAGTCGTTCCAGCAGAAGATGAACACCAGGATCGCCGTCGTGAACACGCCCGGCGCGGCCAGCGGCGCGATGACCCGGCGGAACGCCTGCGCCGGGGTCGCCCCGTCCATCTTCGCCGCCTTCTCCAGCTCCCACGGGATCTCGCGGAAGAACGCCGACAGCGTGTAGATCGCCAGCGGCAGCGCGAAGGTGATGTACGGGACGATCAGGCCGAGCCAGGTGTCGAACAACCCGAGCGTCCGCTCGATGTTGAACAGCGGCGTCACCAGCGACACCTGCGGGAACATCGCGATCAGCAGCGAGACCCCCACCAGGAAGCGCTTCCCGGGGAAGTCCAGCCGCGCGATCGCGTAGGCGGCCATCGTCCCGAACACCACCGCGATCGCCGTCGCGATGAGCGCGATGCCCACCGAGTTGAGCAGCGCGCGGAGGAAGTCGTTGGTCTGGAAGATGTCGGCGTAGTTCTGCAGGGTCCACGACCGCGGGATGAACTTCCCGTCGTCGAGGGTGTCCTTCGTCTTGAACGACAGCGACAGGATCCACAGCACCGGCACCAGCGCGTAGACCACGACGACGATGTCGATGAGCGTCCACTTCAGCTTGCGGCCCGGGGTGATCGCCCCCTGCATGACCATCAGCGCTTACCTCCCGTGTCCGAGCCGGGCGCGGCGGTGCCGAACAGCTTGACGAAGATGAACGCGATCAGCGCGACCGTGATGAAGATCAGCACGGCCATCGTCGAGCCGATGCCCAGGTTCAGGCCCTTGAGCAGGTTGTTGTACGTCTGCATGGACACCGACGACGTGTCGTTGGCGCCGGACGTCAGCACGAAGATGTTGTCGAAGATGCGGAACGCGTCGAGCGTGCGGAACAGCAGCGCCACCAGGATGGCCGGCTTCATCACCGGGACCATGACCTTGATGAACCGCTGCCAGGCGTTCGCCCCGTCCATCGCGGCGGCCTTGAGCAGGTCGTCCGGCACCAGCGCCAGCCCGGCCATCAGCAGCAGCGCCATGAACGGCGTCGTCTTCCACACCTCGGCCAGCACGATGATGAACAACGACGGCAGGAACTGGGTCAGCGGAGCCGAATCCGGCGCCAGCAGGTTCGCCAGGTAGCCCGTGTCCGGCGTCCACGCGTAGTACCACGAGAACGCGGCCACCACGGTCACGATGCCGTACGGGATCAGCGAAACCGTCCGCACCAGACCGCGGCCGACGAGCGTGCGGTGCATGATCAGCGCGAGCAGCATGCCCAGCACGAGCTCGATCACGACCGACAGCACCGTGATCAGCATCGTCACGCCGAACGCGGTCCACCAGTACGAATTGGACAGCACGGCGGCGTAGTTGGCGAACCCGACGAAGGAGCGCTGTGCCGGGAAGCGGAGGTCGTAGCGCTGGAGCGACAACCAGATCGAGTAGCCGATCGGGTAGGCGGTCACCAGCACCATCACGATCGCCGCGGGGGCGCACAACAACAGCCCCAGCCGCCGCTCCGCCTTCTTGCCCTCGCTGAGCACCGGCTTGCCCTTCTTCCCGGTCTCCGCACCGGTCCTGACGGGCTCTGTCACAGCGGAACTCACGGGATCACCCCTTTCGACTGCAGAGCATCGGAAAGCTGGCTGCGCAGCTCGTCGGCGGTCCGTTGTGGATCGATGGCGGACGGCGGCGACAGCACCTTCGAGATCACCGTGGACAGGCTCTGGTACGCCGGGGTCAGCGGGCGCACCGCCGCGTTCTTCACCGCGGTCAGGATCGACTCGCTCATCGGGTAGGTGGTCTGCATGCTCGGGTTGTTCTTCGCGTCGACCGGCTTGCTCGGGTCGAGCGGCGTGGTGTCGCTGTAGAGCGACTCCAGCGTCGGCGGCACGCCGTCCTTGAGCGCGGAGAACTTCTGGTTGTCCTTGTTGCGCAGGCAAAGCGCGGCTTCGAACGCCTCCGGCTTGTGCTTCGAGTACGGGCTGACCGCGAGGTCGTAACCGCCGATCGTGGTCTTCGCCGGCTGGCCGGGCGACACCGCCGGGTACGTCGACCACTTGAAGTGCGCCAGGTTCTGCGGGTCCTCCTTGGCGAAGGAGGCGTAGACGAACGGCCAGTTCAGCTCGAAGGCGCCGTTGCCGCGCTGGAAGGCCTGGCGGACGTCGTCCTCCTTCTGGTTCGTCAGCGACGGGTCGGTGATGCCCGTGGACGTGACCTGCTTGAGGATCTCCAGCGCCTTGACCGCGCCCGCGTCCATCACGACGGACTTGCCGTCGTCGGAGAGGATGTGGCCGCCCGCGGACTCGACGAGCGTGTTGTAGATGACGACGAGGCCCTCGTACTGGGCGCCGGTGAACAGGACGTTGCCGGGCTTGCCCTGTGACTTGAGCTGCCGCGCCTGCGCCATCATCTGGTCCCACGTCTGGGGCGGCTGCGGCGTGATCCGGTCGTCGTACCACAGCAGCTGGACGTTGGTGTTCTTCGTCGCCGCGTACAGTTTTCCGTTCCACGTGGCGGTTTCCAGCGGTCCGGGTAGGACACCGGCGGTGGCCGCCGCCTTGTTCTCCCCCGTCCACTCCTCGGCCCAGCCCGCCTCGGCGAACTCCGGCACCCACGTCACGTCCAGGCCCAGGATGTCGAGCCCGGTGTCCCCGGCGGCGAGCCTGCGCACCATCTGCTGGCGCTGGTCGTCCGCGCCACGCGGGAGCTTGTTGTAGACGATGTGGTAGCGGCCCGCGGCCTGCGCGTTGCAGTTGTCCACCACGCTCTGGAAGGTGTCCTCCGGCGCGTAGTACAGGTTGATCGTGGTGCCCTGCTCGGAACCGCACGCGGTCAGCACGCCGGCGGCGAGCACCCCGGCGCCCAGCGCCGCGATCCGCCTCCTGCCCTTCCCCATCAGGCCTCCTTACCCGACGCGCACGCCGGCGGGAGACCGCACCCGCACTACGACGTGCCTGTGGATCGGTGGGGACTCAACCTATGCCGGGAGATGATCAGCCGCAAGCAACTTGAGCAATGCTTTAGCTCGTTGACCCGGATGGACGCATGGCGAGCTTCGCGAGGAGGTCGCGGCCCCGCTCGGCGTTGCGCGGCTGGCACAGCACGTCGTACCGCCCGGCGACGAGCTGGCTGGCGGAGGAGAAGTCGCGGCGGCCCCGGGTGGAGGCGTAGGAGATGGCCGCGAACACCACGCCGAAGAACATGCCGGAGATCAGGCCGACGAGGATCGGCTGGTAGTGGATGCCGGGGCCGCCGCCGCTGAACAGGCCCAGCAGGATGCCCACGAAGAGGCCGAACCAGGCGCCCGACACCGCGCCGGTGCCCAGCACCTTGCCCCACGACAGCCTGCCGATGACGCGCTCGACGAGCATCAGGTCGACGCCGACGATCGTCACGTCCTCGACGGCGAAGTCGTTGTCCGCGAGGTGCTCGACCGCGCGCTGCGCCTCTTCGTAGGTGGCGTAGGAGCCGATGGGCCAGCCGCTGGGCGGGGTCGGCATCCGGGGCAGTCCCTGTGCGGGGCGGCCGGACGGGTTGAACGGGCCGGTCACGGTCATCACCTGTGCTGTCGTCGCGGACGGGCTTCCAATCCTGCCAAGGCCCAGGAAACCACGCGAACCCGGCACCGGGTGAGCCGTTCGCGCGATTTTTACCCCGGCTGGTCGTCCTCCGGGAGGCGCGGCACGGGCGCGGCCTGCCCGTTCGGCGGTTCCGGGGCCGGCTTGCGCCCGGTTTCGGCGGTGCGGTTGAACTGGTCGACGAAGCGGAGCAGCTCCACGGGGAAGGGCAGCACGAGCGTCGAGTTCTTCTCCGCCGACACCTGCACCACGGTCTCCAGCAGCCGCAGCTGCAGCGCGGACGGGGTGTCCGACATCGCGGCGGCGGCCTGCGCCAGCTTCGTCGAGGCCTGCAGCTCGCCGTCGGCGGAGATGACGCGCGCCCGGCGTTCCCGCTCGGCCTCGGCCTGCCGCGACATCGAGCGCTTCATCGACTCGGGCAGGGCGACGTCCTTGATCTCGACCCGGTCGATGTGCACGCCCCAGTCCAGTGCCGGGCTGTCGATCATCAGCTCCAGGCCCTGGTTGAGCCGCTCCCGGTTCGACAGCAGGTCGTCGAGGTCGCTCTTGCCGATGATCGAGCGCAGCGACGTCTGCGCGACCTGCCCGACGGCGAAGCGGTAGTCCTGCACGTTCACCGCCGCGACGATCGGGTCGATGACCTTGAAGTACACGACCGCGTCGACCCGGACCGTGACGTTGTCCCGCGTGATGCCCTCCTGCGCGGGCACCGGCAGGGTCACGATCTGCATGTTCACCTTCTGCATCCGGTCGGCGATCGGCAGCAGCATCGCCAGGCCCGGCTCCCGCACCTGCGGCCGCACCCGGCCGAAGCGGAAGACCAGCCCGCGTTCGTACTGCTTGACGACCCGGACGCTCGCACCGAACCAGGCGATGCCGGCGACGGCTATCGCGGAGACGAGTTCCACCAGCATGGCAGCTCCCCGGGAAGCGGACCCTTCCTCCGATGTTACCTCCATCACAGCCCGTTGGACCCCGCGTTCTGGGAGCTGTTCCGGGCCCACCGGGGAGGCACCGCGGCAGGCGCGTGGGCCGGTGGCGGCCGCCGCACTGTCCACACGGCATGGTCGGGCACGAGGACGTGCCGGATACCGTGCCACACCAACGGAATCCCGGGTCCACTTTGGACCATTTCGGTGCGTCTGCCCTCCTCCACGTGATCCGCCCGGATCGCGAGGTGGGCGGCGGGTTCCGACTCCCGCTAGCCTGGGCGCGTGTCCCCCGTGAACAGGGTTTTCGCCGCTCAGCTGGCCGGTCTGCCCGTGTTCGGGCCGGACGGCGAGTCCATCGGGAAGGTCAGGGACCTCGTCGTCGGGCTGCGGCTGGACCAGCAGCCGCCGCGGGTGCTCGGGCTCGTCGTCGAGCTGTCCACCCGCCGCCGCGTGTTCGTGCCGATGCTGCGGGTCACCTCGATCGACCCGAACGCCGTCACGCTCGCCACCGGCTCGGTCAACATGCGCCGCTTCCACCAGCGCCCCAACGAGGTCCTCGTCCTCGGGCAGCTCACCGACGCCCACGCGCACCTGCGTGAGAACGGCACCCGCGTCACCGTCGTCGACGCCGCGATGGAGCCCGTCCGCACGCGCGACTGGGTGCTGGTCAAGCTCGCCGTCCGCGAGCGCACCGGCCGGCTCGGGCTCGGCCGCCGGCGCTCGTCGCTGCAGGTCGTGGCGTGGGGTGACGTCGCCGGGCTCGGCCTCACCGACCTCGCCGGGCAACCGCAGGGCGCCGGGCAGCTGCTGATGCTGTTCGACACGATGCGTGCCGTCGACATCGCCGCGACCGTGCGGGACCTGCCGACGAAACGCAGGCACGAGGTCGCCGACTCGATGGACGACGAGCGGCTCGCCGACGTGCTGGAGGAGCTGCCCGAGGAGGACCAGAAGGAGCTGCTGCAGCACCTGTCGGAGGAACGCGCCGCCGACATCCTCGAAGCGATGAACCCCGACGACGCCGCCGACCTGCTCGCCGAACTCGCCCCCGCCGACCAGAGCCGCCTGCTGGAACTGATGGAGCCGGAGGAGTCGGAACCGGTCCGACGCCTGCTCGCCTACTCCTCCGACACCGCGGGCGGGCTCATGACGCCCGAGCCCGTCGTCCTCACCCCGGACACCACGGTCGCGGAGGCACTCGCCCACATCCGCAACGCCGACCTGCCCGCCGCGCTCGCCACGATGGTCTTCGTGTGCCGCCCGCCGACGGCCACCCCGACCGGGCGGTACGTGGGCGTCGTGCACTTCCAGCGGCTGCTGCGGGAACCGCCGGCGGAGATCGTCGCGAGCGCGGTCGACACCGACCTGCCCGCGCTGCGGCCCAGCGCGCCGCTCGCGGAGGTGACCCGCTACTTCGCGGCGTACAACCTGGCCTGCGGGCCGGTCGTCGACGAGCAGGACCACCTGCTGGGGGCCGTCACCGTCGACGACGTGCTCGACCACCTGCTGCCCGAGGGCTGGCGCGAGACCGGGCTGCACGACGTCACCAACAAGGAGGAGGTGGAGCGTGCCTGAACTGCTCCCGAGGCGGCGGCTGGACCAGCCGCGCGCGGCCCGCCGGGTCATCTCGATCGACCCGGACGCGTTCGGCCGGATTTCCGAGCGGCTGGCCCGGTTCCTGGGCACCGGTAAGTACCTGTTCTGGCAGACCCTCATCGTCGTGGTGTGGATCGGCGTCAACCTGGGCGCGGCCGCGCTGCGCTGGGACCCGTACCCGTTCATCCTGCTCAACCTGGCGTTCTCCACGCAGGCGGCGTACGCGGCGCCGTTGATCCTGCTCGCGCAGAACCGGCAGGACGACCGTGACCGCGTGTCGCTGGAGGAGGACCGCAACCGGGCAGCGCAGACGAAGGCCGACACGGAGTACCTGGCACGCGAACTGGCGGCGCTGCGGCTGGCCATCGGCGAGGTCGCCACGCGCGACTACCTGCGCGGCGAGCTCGACAAGCTCCGCGAGGACCTGAACACCAAGCCGCGCAAAACCAAAGGCAGCCGTTCGGAACCCATTACCCGTCCGTAGCATGGGGGTATGACCAGCACGCAGCAGAGCCCCAGCGTCGAGGACGTCCGCGCCGCGCTGAAGGACGTCTACGACCCGGAGATCAAGAAGCCGATCACCGATCTGGGCATGGTCAAGGACGTCGTCGTCGGGGACGACGGGGTCGTCACGGTCTCGGTGTACCTGACGGTCGCGGGCTGTCCGCTGAAGGACACGATCACCCGCGACACGACGAAGGCCGTCGGCAAGCTCGACGGGGTGCGGGACGTGCGGGTCGAACTCGACGTCATGAGCGACGAGCAGCGGACCGAGCTGCGGAAGTCCCTGCGGGGCGACGCGGCGGAGCCGGTGATCCCGTTCGCGCAGCCGGGCTCGCTGACGCGGGTGTACTGCGTCGCGTCCGGCAAGGGCGGGGTGGGCAAGTCGAGCGTGACGGTGAACCTCGCGGTCGCGATGGCGGAGCGCGGCCTGTCGGTCGGCGTGGTCGACGCGGACATCTACGGCCATTCGGTGCCGCGCATGCTGGGCGCGACCGAGAAGCCGACCAAGGTCGACACGATGATCATGCCGCCGCAGGCGCACGGCGTGAAGGTCATCTCGATCGGCATGTTCACCCCCGGCAACACCCCGGTGGTCTGGCGCGGGCCGATGCTGCACCGCGCGCTGCAGCAGTTCCTGGCGGACGTGTTCTGGGGTGACCTGGACGTCCTGCTGCTGGACCTGCCGCCCGGCACGGGTGACATCGCGATCTCGGTCGCGCAGCTGATCCCGAACGCCGAAATCCTCGTGGTGACGACCCCGCAGCAGGCGGCGGCCGAGGTCGCCGAACGCGCCGGCGCGATCGCGATGCAGACCCGGCAGCGCCTGGCGGGCGTCATCGAGAACATGTCGTGGCTCGAAACCCCGGACGGCACCCGCATGGAGATCTTCGGCTCCGGCGGCGGCCAGACGGTCGCGGACTCCCTCTCCAAGTCGACGGGCGCCAAGGTCCCGCTGCTGGGCCAGGTCCCGCTCGACCCCCGCCTCCGCGAACAGGGCGATGCGGGCACCCCCATCGTCCTGGCCGAGCCGGAAGCCCCGGCCGCCCAGGTCCTCAAGGACGTCGCGAAGCAACTCTCCGTCAGGGCACGCGGCCTGGCAGGCATGATGCTGAACGTGACACCAAAAGGCCGGTAGTTAGAGCTTGTCTCACTTGGTGAGTTTCTTGTAGCAGGTGATGGCGGCTCCGAGGGTG
>NZ_BAABIB010000144.1:0-4213 GCF_039542405.1 Amycolatopsis dongchuanensis | reverse complement strand
CACAACATGATCAACTACCGGACCGGCCAGCCGCCCACCGGGTTACGAGACATCCCTTTGCCGTCGGTCGCAGCCTTGCCGGTCAGGAAACGCATGCCGTCGGCGTCAGGAGTCGCGTCGAAATCACCCGTGATGATGCTCGGCGCGGGCCAGCGGAGCTTCGCGTCGAACTGGGCGGTGGCCGCACCTGGGCGACCCGGGCTGCCTCGGAGTCCAGGCGTCACGACGATTTCGCCACCATGAAGAGGACGTCGAGACCGCTGGGGAGCGGGACGGTGGCCGCGATCGCGCGCTCGGCGGTGATGCCCTGCGGTAGCTCGATTCCTTCGATCGATGTCGGCTCCCAGCGCGACGCGAGCACCGAACCCGCCGTGGGCGTCGAGCGCAGGACGTCCGTCTGGTGCGCCGTGTGAAAGCCGGTGCCGTCGAACAGGTATGCGAGCTGGTCGTAGTTGGTTGTGCGGGCGACTTCTCGGAGGGAAACGAGGTCCGGCTGGTTAGCGTGGATGGCGTCACTCAGCGGCCGTTACCGTTCGCGGTCGCCCTCGATATTCCAGATGTTGGCCGTGAGCAGGCGCACTGTCAGCGGACCAAGCATAGCGGCAACTCCTCTCAATTGACGACGAGAGGGTCTTAACCTAAATGCAACCTATGGTTTACTGTTTCAAACGTCTCTATCCGGTCACGTCCAGCGCCGCCCGGACGATGCTGTCCGCGTCCAGCCCGTGGTGCCGGTACACGTCCTCCAGCGACCCCGACTGACCGAACCGCGTCACGCCGAGCGCGGTCGTCTTGACGCGGTTGATCGTCGCCAGGAACGACAACGTGTGCGGGTGTCCATCCAGGACAGTCACGAGCGGCGTGGCGCGGTCTGCCGGGAAAACCTGGTCCAGCACCCAGGTTTCGGCCTCTTCGTGCCCCTGCCGCGCCCGCACCGCGCGGTAGAGCAGATCCGGGCTGGTCACGCACACGACGTCGGCGGGGATGCCGATCTGGTCCAGCCGGGCAGCCGCGTCGAGGGCTTCGGGCACCACGGCACCCATGGCCGCGATCGTGACCACCGCACCCGCAACCCGCCGCAACGGGTAGGCCCCGGCGACCACCTGGCGACGGCGGCGTTCGCGGGCGGCCGGGTCCGCGGGCACGTTCGCGAGGTTCTGGTCGACGGGCCGGGTGGAAAGCCGCAGGTACGCCGACGACCCACCGGGTTTGCCCAGCTGGCCGAGCGCGGCGAGCAGCGTCCATTCGGCGTCGAGGGCGAACGCGGGTTCGTAGGTCAGGCACCCGGGCTGCTCCAGCCCGATCGACGGCGTCTTGATCGACTGGTGCGCCCCGCCCTCGGGCGCCAGCGTGACACCGGACGGCGTGCCGATCAGGATGGACTGCCCGCCGGCGTAGATGCCGTACGACCACGGTTCCAGCGCCCGCTCGACGAACGGGTCGTACAACACGCCGATCGGCAGCAGCGGCTGTCCCCAGCGACTCCACGTCGCCCCCAGCTCACCGAGCAGGCCGACGAGGTTGACCTCGGCGATGCCGAGCTCGATGTGTTGTCCCGTGGGCTTTTCGCGCCAGTGCAGGATCGTCTCGGCGTCGTCGGCGAACCAGTCCGGGCGTTCCTGCACCGACCACACGCCGACCTTGTTGACCCAGCCGCCGAGGTTCGTCGTGGAGCTGACGTCGGGGCTCACGGTCACGACGCGGCGCGCGGTTTCGGGCGCCTCGCGGGTGAGGTCGAGCAGCGCGCGGCCGAGCGCGGCCTGCGTCGTCGCGGTGCCGGTGGGGGTGCGGCCGAAGTCGGCGGGCACCGGCGGCGGCGCGGTCACCGGGAATTCGGGACGGCGTAAGCGTTCCGCGGTGGCGCGGCACAGGTCCTGCTCGGGGCTGCCGTCGGGGAAGGGGCGCCACGGGTCGTCCAGGTCGGCGCCGAGCCGGTCGGCCAGCTCACGCATCTGGGCGTCGGTGAGCAGTGCCGAGTGGTTCTGCGGATGCCCCTTGGTGGCCAGGCCGTAACCCTTGATGGTGTAGGCGAAGATGACGGTCGGCCGGCTGTCGTCGATCTCGCGGAACGCGTCGTCGAGTGCGTCGAGGTCGTGGCCGCCGAGGTTGGCGATCGCGTCGACTAGCGTCGTGTCGTCGAGGTCGGCGAGGAGCTGGGCGATGGCGGCCGACGTGGGCCCGTCACCGGGCAGGCGGCGGCGCAGTTCGGGTGCGTCGCAGCGCAGTAGCCGCTGGTACTCCGGGTTGGTCATGGCGTCGATGCGCTGCCGCAGCTCCGCGCCGCCGGGCCGGGTGAACAGGTCCTCCAGCAGGCGGCCGTACTTGAGCCGGATGACCTGCCAGCCCGCCGCGGCGAACATGCCCTGCAGCTTGTCGGCGGCGATGTTGGGCACGATGCGGTCCAGCGACTGCCGGTTGAGGTCGACGATCCAGACGATCTCGCCCAGCTCGGCGACGCCGGGGTCGAGCACCGCCTCCCACACCGCGCCCTCGTCGAGCTCGGCGTCGCCGACGAGGGAGTACTGCCTGCCGGTTCCCGCACCGCCGAACGCCGTTTCGACGTAACGACGGGAGATCGCGCCCCAGATCGGGGCGGTCGCGCCGATGCCGACGGAGCCGGTGGAGTAGTCGGCGGGGTCGGGATCCTTGGTGCGGCTGGGATAGCTCTGCAGGCCGCCGAACTCGCGCAGCCGCGGGAGGTAGGACGCGTCGAGTCCGCCGAGGAGGTGGTTGAGCGCGTGCAGCACCGGGGAAGCGTGCGGTTTGACCGAAACGCGGTCCTGCGGGCGCAGGTGGTTGAACCACAGGGCGGTCATGATCGAGACCATCGACGCCGACGACGCCTGGTGCCCGCCGACCTTGAGCCCGGACGGGTTGGGGCGCACGCGGTTGGCGTGGTGGATGATGGCGCTGGACAGCCACAGCACCCGGTCTTCGACCCGGCGCAGGACGTCGGTGCCGGAGGTGGTGGTAGCGGGCTTCGTCATCGGGCCGTCCTCGATCCGTGGTGCAGGTTGCTCACAGTGAAGCAACCTGCTGCACTGGTGCTCAACACCGAGACGCAGCGTTGAGCAATCTGCTCAATGCGGCGACTCGACGCGGAGGGAAAGGCGAGCACAATGCCCCATGACGGCCCCGTCGACGCGGTCGACGCCAGGATCCTGCTCGAGCTGGCCGAGCACCCGCGCGCGACGACGCTCGCGCTCGCGGACCGCGTCGGCATCTCGCGCAACACGGCGCAGTCCCGCCTGACGCGGCTGGAGAGCGGCGGTGCGCTGACGTCCTTCGAGCACCGGATCTCGCCGGCGGCGCTGGGCTACCCGCTCACGGCGTACATCACGGCGCAGGTCACGCAGCGCCTGCTCGACGAGGTGGCCGCCGCCCTCGCCGAGGTGCCGGAAGTGCTGCAGGTGCAAGGCATCTCCGGCCCGGTGGACCTGATGATCCAGGTGGTCGCCTCCGACGCCGACGACCTGTACCGCGTGGCGGGCCGCATCCTCGCGATCCCGGGCGTGGAGCGCACGAACACCGCCCTGGTGATGCGGCAGCTGGTCGACTACCGAATCACGCCGCTGCTGCGCCGGGTGGCGGGGGAGTAGACCACAACACGGCTACCCGACCAACTTGGATTACTTCAATGCCCAATGACCAGCTGAGATGTCGTGTCTGCGGCCTCATCCGGGATGAGCCTCCCTGGGGCGAGGACGGACGGACAGCGACGTTTGATATTTGTGATTGCTGTGGGGTGGAGTTCGGATATGAGGATTCGACCTTGGAGTCGGCACGCCGGTATCGGCGGGCATGGTTGGAAAAGGGCGCTCATTGGCAAAATCCCAAGAATAGGCCAACTGATTGGGATCTTGAATCTCAGCTGAGGGCCGTTCCCGAGGGCTGGGCATAGCGCGGCGCCGCTTCGGTGTTGACAGCTCATGGCCGATGCGTCGTTTTGGAAAGTAGATTCCAATGGGCTCCGGATGCTGACTCAGGGTGACTGTGGCGGACGCTGGCGGTCCTGGGTGTTCACGTGGGTTGCCGTCAGTGTTGCCATCATCGTTCTGTGAGGTTGTAAAGGTGAGACCGTAACGGTGCCGTCCGGAGTGGTGTACTTGGCCTTGACGTTGGTGGCAGTGGGTGACCTTGACGTGGGGCAATACCGCTAAGTTAGGCGGGGGTTGGGGTCTGACACGCGTGGCGGGGCTCCTGTGGTGGCGGG
>NZ_BAABIB010000143.1:0-28536 GCF_039542405.1 Amycolatopsis dongchuanensis | reverse complement strand
GGCGCCGCGGCGGCCGGCGGAGGCGCGGCGGCCGGCGGAGGCGGCACCCGGCGCGAGCGCCGAGCCGCCGCCCGCGCGGACGCGAAGCGGAGCAAGAAGGGCAACCGCTGAGGTCTGTTGCCTCGGTGCGCTGAGGGGCCCTCCCCGGGTGGGGAGGGCCCCTTTGTCGTTGGGGTGGGGTGGTTGGTGGGGGTTGGGCCGGGCCTAGTGTGGCGGGGCTCGTCGGCCGTGGACGCCCGGCGGGGCGTGCCGGGAGGCCGGGGCTGCGGGGCCGGGCCTGCGGGGCCGGGCCTGCGGGCTGGGTTCAGTCGACAGCAGGCTGCGGTCCCGCAAACGACCGGCGTGAGCGGTCCATCCAGCGATCTCGCTGGGGCAACCGCCGATCCGGCTGCGGAAACGGCTGCTCGGGGCGCCGCCGAGCCACCGCTGCGGCGGGCCCCTCACGTCCACCCCGGTGGCCGGTGCGCCCGGTCCAGCCCCGCGTGCTGCGGCGCCCAGGCCCGGCCCTCGCCGCGCTGCAAGCCCGCTTCAGCCCCGCCCCTGCTGGGGCACCGGGCCCCCACCCCAGCCCCACCGGCCGTCCGGCGGGAGCCGCGCCCCCACCGGACGGCCCGAACTCACCGATGTTCCCCCGATCGGGGGGAACGGCCGGGGCGGAGGATGTCGAAGAAGGTGCAGCGCCAGCCGGCGTCCGTGAGGTCGAAGCGGGCTGTCACGGCGTACGTCCTGGTCGCCGTTGTTGCGGTCGCTGTGGCTTCCCACGTCGTCGGGGTCACTGGGCACGCCCGGACCCGTTGCACGGTGAACCTGACGCTCGGCACCGGCGGGCGCAGGCCGAGTTGTGCGTACAGCTGAGCGCTCACCAGGCCCTGCACGTGGCTCAGCGCCCGCCGCCCCGTCCGCACCTCCAGCACCGCGTTCAGCACCGACCGCATCTGTGCGGCCGACAGCACCGCGCCGGCACCCGGCGACGCCCCGCTGTCGCCTCCAGCGCCAGCCACGGCGCCGTCCGCACCGCCCGGCATGGCGCCGTCCGCACCGCCAGCCACGGCGCCGTCCGCACCGCCAGCCACGGCGCCGTCCGCACCGCCCGCCATGGCGCCGTCCGCGGGCACCGCAGGAGCGCCGGTGCGCGCCTCCGGGATCCGCGCCGCCCCCAGCTCCAGCCGCAACTGGCCGCCGACCTCGGCGAAGCGGTGCAGGTCGCGCAAAGGTTCGTACTGTTTGAGCGGAATGATCGTCCGCATCGTCCCCCCAGGATGTGTGGCAACTTCCACCCTTAAGGAGGGCCGCGGGGATCCGATCCGGTCAGGATGGACCCGACTCAGTGACGACTATCGTCGGATCATGCTGAGCGGATTGGTCGTCGACTACGCGGGCGTGCTCACCGATCCCGACGCCGCCGACCTCTTCACGACCATCGACCGGCTGCGCGAACGCGGCGTGCGGACCGCGCTGCTGTCGAACGCTGCGGGCGGCGGGACCGCGAAGGCACGCCTCGGTCGCTGGTTCGACGCGCTCGTGTTCTCCGGCGAGGTCGGCCACGCCAAACCCAGCCCGCAGGTCTACCTGCTCACCGCCGACCGCCTCGGCCTGCCCGCCACCGCCTGCGTCTTCGTCGACGACTCGCGCCGCAACGTGGACGGGGCCGTGGCGGCCGGCATGGTCGGCGTGCACCACACGTCCGTGCCCGCCACGCTCACCGAGCTGGCCGCGCTGTTCCCCGCCTGACCAGGTCGAAGCACAGCACCGCGGCCGCGGCCGACACGTTCAGGGACTCCACGTCGCCCGGCATCGGGATCGTGAGCCAGCCCGTCAGCAGCTCCGCGACGTCGTCCGAAACCCCGCCGGTCTCGCCGCCCAGCACGAACGCCGCGCGCGACGGCAGCTCCGCCTCGAACAGCGGCTCACCGCCGGTGGCGCCGAGCCCGTACAGCCGGTACCCCGCGTCCGACAGCATCCCCGCCGCCTCGGCCGCCGTCGCGCAGCGCAGCACCGGCGCGCGGAACGCGACGCCCGCGGAAGCCTTCACCACCAGCGGATCCAGCGACGCCACCCCGCGCCGCGGCACCACCACGCCGTCGATCCCGGCGGCGGTCGCGGTGCGGAGGATCATCCCGACGTTCGCCGGGGTCGTGATGCCGTCCAGCAGCAGGACCCGCGGCGGCAGCGGCGCCTTCGCCAGCGCCGTCGCCAGCGGGCGCATCCGCGGCGCGACGACGTCCGCCAGCACGCCCTGGTCCTGCTTGCCGTTGCCCGCCAGCACCTTCACGCGGTGCGCGCTCGCCCGCTGCACCGGCACCCCCGCCCTGCGCGCGGCCTGCACGATCTCCGGCGCACGGGCGTTGTCCGCGAGGATGATCTTGTCGACCCGCAGCTCCGGGTCGTCGAGCGCCTCCAGCACCGGCTTGCGGCCGTACACGGTCAGGAAGCGGTCCTTCGGGGACACAGTGTTGGTTTCGCGCACCAGACAAGGCTAGTGACAGGATCGGCTCATGCCCGACCGGCTTTCCGCGCTCGACGCGTCGTT
This sequence comes from Amycolatopsis dongchuanensis, assembly GCF_039542405.1. Classification (NCBI taxonomy): domain Bacteria; kingdom Bacillati; phylum Actinomycetota; class Actinomycetes; order Pseudonocardiales; family Pseudonocardiaceae; genus Amycolatopsis; species Amycolatopsis dongchuanensis. Next base: position 26,006 of record NZ_BAABIB010000143.1, on the reverse strand, counting down.
CCTCTACCTCGAGGACGCCACCACGCCGATGCACGTCGGTGGCGTGGCGGTGTTCGAGCGCCCGCGCGAGGGCTTCGACTTCGAGCAGCTGCTGTGCCTGGTCACGCAGCGCCTGGGCTACCTGCCGCGGTACCGGCAGCGCGTGCTGAACGTGCCCGGCCACCTCGCCAGGCCGGTGTGGGCAGACGACCCGGACTTCGACCTGAACTACCACGTCCGCCGGTCCGCGCTGCCCGCCCCCGGCCGCGAGGAGCAGCTGTTCGACCTGGTCGCGCGGCTGATGGCCCGCCCGATGGACTCCGAACGCCCGCTGTGGGAGGCGTACTTCGTCGAGGGCCTGGCCGGTGACCGCGTCGCGCTCGTCACCAAGACGCACCAGGCCGTCGTGGACGGGATGGGCTCGGTGGAGCTGGGACAGCTGATCCTCGACGCCACGCCCCAGCCCTGCGAGCCGTACGAGGACACGTGGGTGCCGCGCCGGATGCCGTCGGCCGCGCAACTCGTGCTCGACGCCCTCAGCGAAACCGTGCGGCAGCCGGGTGAGCTGGTCGAGAACGTGCGGGCCTTCGTCGGGGACGCCGCCGCCACCGCGGGCAAGGTCGCCGACGCCGTCGGCGGTGTCGTGCGCGCGCTCGCCCGGCCGGCGCCCTCGGGGCCGCTGAACACGCACGTCAGCGGCGGCCGCGTGTTCGCCGTCGTCCGCACCAAGCTCAGCGACTACCGCGCGGTCCGCGCCCTGCACGGCGGCACGGTCAACGACATCGTGCTCGCGGCGCTCACCGGTGCCCTGCGTGAGTGGCTGCTGTCGCGCGGTGAGACCGTGCAGGCCGAGACGGTGTTGCGAGCGCTGGTGCCGATGGCCGTGCTCGAACCCGGCACGGTGGAGTTCTCCCCGGCCGGGCTGGTGAACAACCAGGTCGAGGCGCACCTGGTGGACCTCCCGGTCGGCGAGCCGGACCCGGTGCTGCGGCTGCAGCACATCAGCCACGCCATGCGCCGCTACACCGACTCCGGCCGCTCGGTCGCGGCGCGTGCCATGCTGAAGGTGGGCGGGTTCGCGCCGGCGACGATGCACTCGCTGGCGGCGCGGGCCGCCGGGTCCTTCTCCGGCCGCATCTTCAACCTGGTGATCACCAACTCGCCGGGGCCGCAGCAGCCGCTGTACGCGGGGCAGGCGAGGATGACGGAGATGTACCCGGTGATCCCGCTGGCGCGCAACCAGGCGCTGGCCATCGGGGTCACGTCCTACGCCGGAAACGTCTACTTCGGCCTGAACGGCGACCGCAAGGCCGTGTCCGACGTGGGGAACCTGGCCGCGATGGTCGAGGATTCGCTGGACGAACTGAAGGGGACGCACTGGTGAGGGTCTATCTGCCCGGGACGATCGGGATGCTGCGCAGGCTCGTGGCCGAGGGCAAGCTGCAGCCGCTCGGCGGCACCGGGTTCGCGCTCACCCCGGCGCTGCGCGAGTCCTACGTGAGCGGCGACACCGAGGAGCTGGAGTACGCGGCCCTGCTCGACGCCGCCCGCGCCTCGCTGCGGCTGATCGGGGATGACGAGAAGGAAGTGGCGCGCCGGGTCGTGATCTCGGTGGACGTGGACAACGCGACCCCGCGCCCGGATCTGGACGCCGCCGTGGTGAAGCTGTCCGGGCCGATCGTGCTGGACGACGTCGCCGCGGTGCACGTGGACACCGAGGAGGCGGAGGACGCCGTCCGCGCCGCCGCCGCGGTCATCGACGCCGCCGACCTCGGCGACCTGGACGCGGAGTTCGCGCTGGGCGAGGCCGAGGACCACGAACTGGCCTGGTACGCGCCCCAGGAGCTGCCGTTCTTGTTGGAACTGCTTTAGCGTGGAGGCATGGACGCCGTCACGAACGTGCCCCAGCCGTCGAACGAACCCGTCCTGACCTACGCCCCCGGCACGCCCGAGCGCGACTCGCTCCAGCGGCGGCTGGCGGAGCTGGCGGCTGAGAAACACGAGCTGCCCCAGACCATCGGCGGCCGGCGGCGGCTCGCGGGCGGGGAGGCGTTCGACGTCGTCGAGCCGCACGACCACGGGCACGTCCTGGGGGTGTCCGCGCAGGCGACGCCGGAGGACGTGGCGGACGCGGTCGAGGCCGCGAAGCTCGCCGCGCCCGGCTGGCGGCAGCTGCCCTTCGACGAGCGCGCCGCGATCTTCCTACGGGCGGCGGACCTCATCGCGGGCCCGTACCGCGACACGCTCAACGCCGCGACGATGCTGGGACAGTCGAAGTCGGTGCAGCAGGCCGAGATCGACGCCGCGTGCGAGCTGATCGACTTCCTGCGCTTCAACGCGCACTACGCCCGGCGCATCCTCGCCGAGCAGCCGAACTCGGTGTCGGGCAGCTGGAACCGGATGGACTACCGGCCGCTGGACGGGTTCGTCGTCGCGATCACCCCGTTCAACTTCACCGCGATCGCGGGCAACCTGCCCACCGCGCCCGCGCTCATGGGCAACACGGTGGTGTGGAAGCCGACGCCGACGCAGCAGCTCGCCGCGCACTACACGATGCAGGTGTTCGAGGAGGCCGGGCTGCCGCCGGGGGTGGTCAACCTGGTGACCGGCGACGGCCGCGCGGTCAGCGAGGTCGCGCTCGCCGATCCCGGGTTCGCCGGGCTGCACTTCACGGGGTCCACCGCGACGTTCAAGCTGTTGTGGCGGCGCATCGCGGAGAACCTCGACACCTACCGCAGCTACCCGCGCATCGTCGGCGAGACCGGCGGCAAGGACTTCGTCGTGGCGCACGCGTCGGCGAACCGCGAGAAGCTGCTCACCGCGCTCGTGCGCGGCGCTTTCGAGTACCAGGGCCAGAAGTGCTCCGCCGCGTCCCGGGCGTACGTGCCGCGATCGTTGTGGGACAACGGTTTCCGTGACGAGCTGGCGGACCTGACGCGCACCGTCGAATACGGCGACGTCAAGGACTTCTCGTTGTTCGGTGGTGCCGTGATCGACGCGCGGGCGTTCGCGAAGCACCGCAAGCTTCTGTCCGAGGTGGACGGTGATCCGGCGATGCACGTGCTCGTGGGCGGGCACTGCGACGACTCGGTCGGCTACTTCGTCGAACCCACGGTCCTCGTCGCGGAGGACCCGGCGCACGAGGTGTTCTCCACCGAGTACTTCGGCCCGATACTCGCCGTCCACGTGTACGAGGACGGCGAGTACCAGCGCATCCTGGAGCAGGCGGACACGGTTTCGCAGTACGCGCTGACCGGCGCGGTGTTCGCCGACGACCGCGTCGCGATCCAGCAGGCGCACGAGGCGCTGCGGTTCACGGCGGGCAACTTCTACGTCAACGACAAGCCCACCGGCTCGGTGGTCGGGCAGCAGCCGTTCGGCGGTTCGCGGGGTTCGGGCACGAACGACAAGGCCGGCTCGATGTTCAACCTGCTCCGCTGGACGAGCCCGCGCTCGATCAAGGAGACGTTCGACGCGCCCGTCGGCATCCGCTACCCGCACATGGGCTGAGCCTCGTCGAGGATCGCGGCCAGCTCACCGGGCTGGTCGAGCATCGGCCAGTGGGAGCCGGGCAGGTCGCGGTGCGTCCAGCCGCCCTCGCGCATGTGCTGGAAGGCGGGCACGCTGTCGGCCATCGCGTGCACCTGCTCGACCGTGAAGCTGCACAGGACGTGCAGCCGCGGGACCTTTTCCCAGTCCCCGCCGAGCCGGACCGGCGTGGTGGCCGTGGCCCAGGGCTGCGGGGTGGACTGCCGCTCCAGCTCGTCGGCGGGCAGGCCGGGCGCGACCTCCCGCCACGCAGGCGGGGGCAGCCGCCAGCCGTCACCCTCGGTGCGGACCAGTTCGGCGTCGTGGGCCTGCTGGTCCGGCGGGGCCAACTCGGCCTGGGACATGCCGTCGGGCAGCGGACCGGTGTCGACGAACACCAGTTTGCCGATCCGGCCCGGCAGCCGGTCAGCGACGGCGGGGATCACCGCCGCGCCGGCGTAGCTGTGGCCGACCAGCACCACGTCGTGCAGGTCCTCGTACCGGATCAGCTCCAGGACGTCGGTGATGTGCGTTTCGAGGTCGGTGTCCGGGCGCGCGAGGTGGGCGCGTTCGCCGAGACCGGTCAGGCTGAGCGGGTGGACGTCGTGGCCCCGACCGCGCAGGTCGGCGGTGACGGCACGCCAGGCGCGGGCGCCGAGCCAGAAGCCGGGAACGAGCACGTAAGTAGCCATACCGGAGACGTTAGGAGTGATACCGGGCAGAAACCGCCCGGTATTCACGGCACAATTTCCGGTATGACCAGACCCACCGCCCGCGTGCTCGCGTTGCTGGAGATCCTGCAGACCGGCGGCACGCGCACCGTGGCCGAACTCGCCCACCGCCTCGGCGTGGACGAACGCACCGTACGCCGCTACGTCAGCCACCTCGTCGACCTGGACATCCCGGTGCGGTCGACGCGGGGCCGGTACGGCGGCTACCGCCTCGCCCCCGGCTACCGGATGCCGCCGCTGATGCTCACCGACGAGGAGGCGCTCGCCGTGCTGCTCGGGCTGGTCGCCGGACGGCGGGCGGGCCTGGTGACGACGTCGGCGGCCGCGATGGAGAGCGCCGCGGCCAAGCTGCGGCGGGTGCTGCCCGAGGCCCTCGGGCGCAGGCTGGACGCGTTGCTGGACACCGCCGACTTCACCGCCCCGGCCAGGCCCGTGGTCAACGCGGAGACGCGCGTGCTGTTGACGCTGGCGGAGGCGGCACGGCACCGCAACCCGGTCGCGCTGGCGTACACGGCGTGGAGCGGCAGGCGCAGCGAGCGCACCGTGCACCCGTACGGGATCGTCGCGCACTCCGGGCGCTGGTACGTCACGGGCGCGGACTCGGACAGCGGCGAGGTGCGCACGTTCCGGCTCGACCGCGTCGAAAGCGCATCCGTGCTGCCGGGAACGTTCGAAGTGCCGGAGGGCTTCGACCCGGCCGCGCGAGTACTGGCGGGCCTGGCGGAGGTGCCGTACACGCACGAGGTGTCGGTGCGGATCCTGGCGCCGGCGGAAGAAGTGCGGGCGCGGATGCCCGCCGGGGTCGCCGCGGTGGAGGAGGGCGACGGGGACTGGGTGCGGCTGCGGCTGCGGGCCGAGCGGCTGGAGTGGGTCCCGTCGGTGCTGGCGTGGCTGAACAAGCCGTTCGAGATCGAATATCCGGAGGAACTGCGTGAGCACGTCAAGGCGCTCGCGGACCGGCTGCACGCGTGCGTGGCCGGCGCCCGCGACGCGGACGCCGGCCAGGGAAGTCAGTTGGGCAGCTGAAGCTCGCCGACCTCGTCGGCGGGCGGTGTCTGCACGTCGACCGGGGTTCCCCAGTCGCTGTACTTCATGGTCATCTTCAAGGTCTGGGCGCTCGCGGGCGCACCGGCGGCGACCATCATCGGCGACATGTCCTGGAACACCTGGACCGGCAGCTGATCACGGTCGAGCCACAGCTCGGCGGGCAGCTTGCCGACCTTGTCCTTGATCTGCTCGAGCTGTTCGAGCGGCATCTGCGTGCCCCGGTACCGGTCCATCGCCTTCGCGAAGTCGATGTCGATCCAGTAGTGGGTGACCGGCTTCCCGTCGAGCGTGGTCTGCTCGCTGCGGGTGATCGTGCCGGCTTCCTGGATCTGCTGGAGCGTCTTGCTCGGGTCGTTCTGCTGCGCCTGCGCGGCACCGAGGGCCTTCGCCGTGTCGCTGTCGGCGGGCACCTTCCCCCACGGCTTACCGCCGGGGACGCGGGCGCGCAGCTGCTCGGGCAGGCGGATGTAGAGGGTGTTGCCGACGTACCGCAGTTCCTGGTCCATGCCGCCGACGGTCATCGACATCTGCATGGTGGTGTTGTCACCGTCGAAGGTCCCCGCGCCCTCGGCGGTCATCGTCTGGCCGGCGACGTCCATGTCCATCGAGAACTTCGCCGACTTGGCCTTCTCGGTCTGGCTCGTGGCGGCCCGCACCAGTTCCTGCGCGTTGCTGAACAGCGGCGAGTTCCCGGCCGCGGCCGCGTCCCCGTTCGCCGTGCCGGTCACCGGACGCTGTCCGCACCCGGCCAGCGTCAGTACCAGTGCCAGCGCGCCCACGGCCAGCATGGGTCTTTTCATGTGCAGCCCCTTCGTGAAAAAGACGTGAAGTGGCGCTCATGTTTCCAGACCGGCGCGCGACGCCAGCAACCGGCGCAGCGATGGCAGCCTGCGCTTTTCCGGCACCTCGTCGAGCATGCAGTCCGGGTCCTCGGGCGGGCCGAGGTGCCCGCAACCTGGGGGGCATTCCTCCGCGGCCTCGGTGAACTCCGGAAACGCCGACACGATGTCGTCGGCGGTGATGTGCGCGAGGCCGAACGAGCGCACCCCGGGTGTGTCGATCACCCAGCCGTTTCCCCCCGGCAGGGGGAGGGCCACCGCGGCGACCGACGTGTGCCTGCCCTTGCCGACCGCGCTCACCTCGCCGGTCGCGAGCGCGGCGTCGGGGACCAGCCGGTTCACCAGTGTCGACTTGCCGACACCGGAGTGCCCGACGAACGCCGACACCCGCCCGCGCACGGTCGCGACGAGCTCCTCGGACTCCTGGTCGTGCCGGGTGACCAGCGTGGGCACGTCCAGCTCGCCGTAGCGGGCCAGCAGGTCGTCCGGGCTCGCCAGGTCCGCCTTCGTCAGGCACAGCACGGGCTGCAGGCCGCCCGCGTAGCAGGCGACGAGGCAGCGGTCGATGAACCCGGTGCGGGGCGGGGGATCGGCCAGCGCGGTCACGATGAGCAGCTGCTCGGCGTTGGCGACGACGACCCGTTCGTACGGGTCGGTGTCGTCGGCCGTGCGGCGCAGCACGCTCGACCGCTCCTCGACGCGCACGATCCTGGCGAGCGTGTCCGGTTTGCCGCTGACGTCCCCGACCAGCCCGACCCGGTCACCGACCACGATGGGCGTGCGGCCCAGTTCGCGCGCCCGCATGGCGGTCACGAGCTGCTCGGGGTCGCCGTCCACGGCACACGTCCACCGGCCCCTGTCCACGGCGACGACCATCGCCGGGACGGCGTCGGCGTGCTCGGGGCGGCGCTTGCTGCGGGGGCGGGAGCCGCGTCCGGGCCGCACCCGGACGTCGCTTTCGTCGAGCCTGCGCCAGTCCCTGCCTGCCAAGCCGGTCCTCCCTCTGTGTCAGCCCCACAGATGATCCCCGATGTGTGCCACGATGGGTTGTCCGAGTACCCGCGTGAAGGAGCTGGCACATGTGCGGGCGCTATGCCGCGACCAAGAACCCCGCTGACCTGGTCAAGGAGTTCGACGCGGTCGACGAGACGGACGGGCGGGCCAGGGAGGCCGACTACAACGTCGCGCCCACCAAGAACGTGGTCACGGTCGTGCAGCGGCACCCGCGTGACGCCGACGGGCACGTGCTGGAGGAGGAGCCCGCGGTGCGCAGCTTGCGCGTGATGCGCTGGGGGCTCGTGCCGTTCTGGGCGAAGGACCCCTCGGTCGGCAACCGCATGATCAACACGCGGGCGGAGACGGCGACGGAGAAGCCGGCGTTCCGCAAGGCGCTCGCGAAGCGCCGCTGCCTGGTGCCCGCCGACGGCTGGTACGAGTGGCGCAGGACCGGCAAGAAGAAGGAGCCGTTCTTCATGACCGGCGAGGACCTCGCGTTCGCCGGGATCTGGGAGAGCTGGCGGGACCCGAAGGACGACAACGCGGACCCGCTGATCACGTTCTCGATCATCACCACGGACGCGATCGGCAGGCTCACCGACATCCACGACCGGATGCCGCTGCTCATGCCGAAGGACCGCTGGGCGACCTGGCTCGACCCGGACCGCGACGACGTGGGCGAGCTGCTCACCCCGCCGAGTGAAATCGTGGACACCCTCGAACTCCGGCCGATCTCCGACCGCGTGAACAACGTCCGGAACAACGGTCCGGAGCTGCTGGAACGCGTCGAGGAGGGACAGGCCGACCTCGACACGGCCCTGTTCGACCTGCCCCGATGAGGACTGCTCGCAGGTCCGAATCATCGGGCACCATGCTGGCAAACGGCACTGCCGCGGCTTGCCGCGTCCGACAAGAGGCCGCATGACGACGATCGAGATCGACACGCCCCACGGGCCCGCGCGCGTGGAGATGCACTGCGCGGAGGAGGCCCAGGCCGTCCTGCTGCTCGGGCACGGCGCGGGCGGCGGTATCGACGCGAAGGACCTCGTCGCCGTCACGCGCGCGGCGCAGGCCGTCGGCGTGGACGTGGCACTGGTCGAGCAGCCGTACCGCGTCGCGGGCCGACGGGCGCCCGCCCCGGCGAAGCAGCTGGACGCGGCGTGGCTCGCCGTGGCCGAGGAGCTGGGCGAACGGTTCGACGACCTGCCGCAGGTCTTCGGCGGCCGCTCCTCCGGCGCCCGCGTCGCGTGCCGCACGGCCGCCGAGGGGCAGGCCGCGGCCGTGCTGTGCCTGGCGTTCCCCGAGCACCCGCCGGGCAAGCCGGAGAAGTCGCGGCAGGCGGAGCTGGACGCGGTCGAGGTGCCCACGCTCGTCGTGCAGGGTGAGTCGGACCCGTTCGGCCGCCCGGAAGCGGGCCCGCACCACGAGGTCGTGGTCATCCCCGGCACGCACGCACTCGACAAGGACCTCGACGGCCTCGCGAGGATCACGTCGGAGTGGCTGACCCGGGTCCTGCGCCCGCTGTCCTAAGCGGCGATCGCGGCGACCTTCGCGCCGGTCAGGCGGACGAGGTCGGCAGGCGCGAGTTCCAGTTCCAGGCCCCGGCGGCCCCCGGAGCAGAACACGGTGTCGAAGTTCTCGACGGAAGAGTCGATCACGACGGGCAGGCGGCTGCGCTGCCCCAGCGGCGAAATCCCGCCGAGGACGTACCCGGTGGCGCGTTGCGCGGCGGCCGCCTCGGCCATCTTCGCCCGCTTGCCGCCGGCCGCCGCGGCCAGCGCCTTGAGGTCCAGCTGGCCGGTGACCGGGACGACGCCGACCGTCAGCTTGCCGTCGACGTCCGCGACCAGCGTCTTGAACACCCTGGCGGGCTCCACCCCGAGCGCCTCGGCGGCCTCCATGCCGTACGACTCGTGCTTCGGATCGTGCTCGTAGGTGTGCAGCCTGTGCTCGACGCGCTGCTTGGCCAGTACCGCGGTCGCCGGAGTTCCCTTGCCTGCCACGGCGCCGGAGCCTAGGCGATCACTACGCCGAACGGGGAATGACATCCGGGGTGGAGCCGTTATGCGGGGTGTGATGACGAAGCTTGCTCGTCCTGTCGGCAGGGTCCAGGGGGACGTCACCCGCCCCGGTCGGCCCGCCGTGCCCGGCCAGGCCAGAAGCCCCCGCGTATCCTCGAAGCTGTCCTACGCTTCCGGGGAAGGGAAAGGTTTGCCGAGCACGCCGAACGACGCGACACCCGAGTCTGCCGCTGCCACCGGGCAGGAGCAGGCCGACGAGCGCGCCGAGCGCTTCGAGCGCGACGCGATGCCGCTGCTGGACCAGTTGTACTCGGCGGCCATGCGGATGACCCGCAACCCGGCCGACGCCGAGGACCTGGTGCAGGAGACCTACCTCAAGGCGTACGGCGCGTTCAACTCCTTCAAGGAGGGCACGAACCTCAAGGCCTGGATGTACCGCATCCTGACCAACACCTACATCAACGGCTACCGCAAGCGTCAGCGGCAGCCCGTGCAGCAGCCGACCGAGGAGATCACCGACTGGCAGATCGCCCAGGCGGAGAGCCACACGTCGAGCGGGCTGCGGTCCGCCGAGGTCGAGGCGATGGACCGGCTGCCGGACAGCGACGTCAAGCAGGCGCTGCAGCAGCTGCCCGAGGAGTTCCGCCTGGCGGTCTACCTTGCCGACGTCGAGGGTTTCGCGTACAAGGAAATCGCCGAGATCATGGACACCCCGATCGGCACCGTGATGTCCCGGCTGCACCGCGGCCGCGCCCAGCTGCGGAACCTGCTCGCCGACGTCGCGCGTGAGCGTGGCTTCATCCGGAGTGCTCAGCAGGAGGTGGCGCAGTGACACCGAGTGAGCCCGAGTCCGGCAAGGACGAGGTCAAGTGCGAGGAGGCGCTCGCCGAGATCTACCTGCTCCTGGACCGCGAGTGCAGCCCGGAGCGGGACGCGGAGCTGCGGCGGCACATCGAGGACTGCCCTCCGTGCCTGGAGGAGTACGGCATCGACGAGGCGATCAAGCAGCTGCTCGCCCGCAAGTGCGGCGGTGACCTGGCGCCGGCGGAGCTGAAGCAGAAGCTGCGTGCGTCGTTCCGTAAGACGGTGCAGGTGAGCGGCGGGGTGACCGTCGAGCGCACCGAGGTGAGCATCGAGCGGCACGACTGAGTCTGTGACGCGGAAAGGCCCCGGCGGTTTCGCCGGGGCCTTTCGCTTGCCCGCTGCTCAGGCGTTGGGCTTCTTGCCGTGGTTCGCGCCGTTCTTCTTGCGGTCGCGGCGCTTACGGGCACGCTTCGACATGTGTCTGCTCCTCGGGTGTTGCTTGCTCCTACCAGTGTGGCAGGCGGCATCCGGGCTGTGCCGACCCGGTCCGCTCTGGTTGTATGGAAGCGATGTCCACACTTTCCGACCTGCTCGCCGAGAACACCGGCCTGCCGGGTGAAGCCGTCGACCACCTGCAGGCCGTGGTGGCCGAGTGGCAGCTGCTCGCGGACCTGTCGTTCGCGGACTTCCTGCTGTGGGTGCCGGTCTCGAAGGAGCTGACCGCGCAGGGCGGCGACTTCGTGTGCGTCGCGCAGGCCCGGCCCACGACGGGGCCGACGGCGCACCCCGAGGACGTCGTCGGCACGCGGTTCACCGTCGAGGAGCACCCGCAGCTGGCTCGCGCGATGCGTGAGGTGCGCATCTACCGCGAGGAGGACCCGCACTGGTACCGGGACCTGCCGATGCGCCGCGAGGCGGTGCCGGTGTCGTTCGGCGGGAAGGTGATCGCGGTGCTCAGCCGCGAGACGAACCTGGCGGCGCCGCGCGTACCGAGCCCGCTGGAGGTCGCGTACCTCGGCAGCGCGGGCGACCTGTGCCAGATGATCGCCGATGGCACGTTCCCGAGCCCGGACTCGCAGAGCGACGTGCACACGAGCCCGCGCGTCGGTGACGGCCTGATCCGGCTGGACGCGCAGGGCAACGTGGTGTTCGCGAGCCCGAACGGGTTGTCCGCGTACCACCGGATGGGGCACGAGTCGGATCTCGTGGGCACGCGGCTGGCGCCGTTGACGCGTTCGCTGATCCGCGACCCGTTCGACGCCACGGAGGTCGCGCACCGGATCCTGGACGCGCTCGACGGCAAGCCGGGCAGCCGCACCGAGGCCGATTCGCGGCGCGGGGCCGTGGTGTTGTTCCGTGCGCTGCCGTTGCGGCCGCACGGGCAGCCCGCGGGGGCGCTCGTGCTGGTGCGGGACGTGACCGAGGTGAAGCGGCGTGACCGCGCGCTCCTGTCGAAGGACGCTACGATCCGGGAGATCCACCACCGGGTGAAGAACAACCTCCAGACGGTAGCGGCGCTGCTGCGGCTGCAGTCACGGCGCACGAACAGCGAGGAAGCCCGGCTGGCGCTGACGGAGTCGGTGCGCCGGGTCTCGTCGATCGCGATGGTGCACGAGGCGCTTTCGGTGTCCGTGGACGAGCGGGTGGACCTGGACCAGCTGCTGGACAAGGTGCTGCCGATGGTCGGCGAGGTCGCCACGGCCGAGTCGCGGGTGAGCATCAAGCGGACCGGTTCGTTCGGCGTGGTCGTGGCCGAGATCGCGACGCCGCTGGTGATGGTGCTGGCGGAGCTCGTGCAGAACGCGGTGGAACACGCCTTCCCCGACGGGCGGCCGGGCCGGGTGGAGATCGCGGTGTCGCGGTCGGCGCGGTGGCTGGACGTGCTGATCAGGGACAACGGGCGCGGGCTGCCGTCGGGGTTCTCGCTGGAGCGGGCGGACGGGCTGGGGCTGCAGATCGTGCGGACGCTGATCGAGTCCGAGCTGCGGGGGTCGCTGTCGCTGAAGCGGCTCCGGGAGGGTGACAACCGGGGGACCGAGGCCGCGCTGCGGATCCCGCTGAGCCGCCGGTTGTGACGGTCTTCGGGAGCGCCAGTCCGACACGGTGACCTGGTGTGTCCGGCGTGCGGGTGTGGCAGGCACTGCGGCACGGTCCCCTTGAGCGGCTGGTTCGTGCCGGGGTTGGGAGCCTTGCCGGGTGCCGTTTCGAGGTGGCCTGGCTTCAGGGATTTGTCCTCGCCGGACGGGCTGGCTCCGGGATGACGGGGGAAGGTTGTCGGCTGCCTGTTGGGTGGGGGGTCGCGGGGTGGCCATCCCGTCGCCTGGTTGAGGGCTATCGAGGCGCCCTTAGGCGACGGGATGACCACCCAGCTCACCGGGTACGGGACGGCTCGCCTTCGGCATTGCGTCCCTGGCTTGCCCTTCGGGCATCGCGGGGCGGCCCTGAAGAGCGCCTCCGGACACGCCAGAGGGCCGGTACCCGGATAGGGGGTACCGGCCCTCTGCAGCGTCTTGCGGGTGGACCCGAAGGCCCCTGGCGGGCTTCCGCTGGACCCGGTGCCGGGGTCCGCGAAGCCGCGCCGTATCGTGGCTGTCAGGCGTTGCTACGCGTGCCAATGTGAGCGCGGCGACGCTTGAGGGCGCGACGCTCGTCCTCGCTCATACCGCCCCACACGCCGGCGTCCTGGCCGCTGGCAAGAGCCCAGGCCAAGCAGTCGGAAGCAACGGTGCAGCGGTGGCATACGGCCTTCGCCTCGGCGACCTGCAGCAGAGCGGGACCGCTGTTCCCCACGGGGAAGAACAGCTCCGGGTCCTCGTCGCGGCAGGCAGCGTCGTGGCGCCAGTCCATTTCTGTGAGCTCCTTCTAAGGGCGCAGTGTGCTGCGCCACAGTCGTCATGGCGGTCGTGTTTTTGGGTGCTTGTGAATGCTTTCACGAAGCACCGCTTTCGACAAGGGTTTTTCCGTGATCGGTGAGTCAGCTCACCTGGTCGGGCGACCGCGCTGACCTGCGGTTTCTCTCCGAAACAGAGTTACGGGGGGAAGGACCGTGCGGTGAGCGGGGCCCTGGCGTCGATGAGCGGCAAGTTGCACTTTGCCGCGAACGATCACCTCACGGGCGCTCACCCGCCGACGAGGACCGTCAGCGCGTGTGGGACGCTGGTGAACTCGACCCTGGTCCGCCGGCCGACGGGATCGCCGTCCACCTGGAAGTTTACCGGCCGCGAAGCCTCGATGCGCAGTTCCGGGAGATCGTCGAACCGCACGAGCCGCCGCCCCCGGTGCTTCGCCTCCGCCCGCAGCGCCTGCCGCACGTGCCGGTAGACGGTCGGCAGGTTCAGCGCGCGCAACGCGAACAGGCCCAGCCCCGTCTCGAACGAGGTGCCCGTGTTCAGGTGCACCGGGCGCGCGCCCAGATAGCTCCACGGATCGGTGTTGGACACGAACGCCGTGCGCACCTCGACGGGCTCCTCGCCCGGCACGTGCACCGTCAGCGGCTCGCGCCCGCTCGGGGGCCGGAAGTAACAGGCCACGGCCGACCGGACATACAGGAGCGCGTTCGTCTGCTTGCCGCGCCGGTCCGCGACGGCCGTCACGACGTCGGCGTCCCAGCCCAGCCCCGCGTTGAAGGTGAACCAGCGCTCATCGGCCCGGCCGAGCCCCACCGACCTGCTGTGCCCGCCCTCGATGGCGCGCAGCAGCTGGTGCGTGGCCTCCACCGGATCCCTCGACAGCCCGAGCGCACGCGCGAACACGTTCGCGGAGCCACCCGGCACGACGCCCAGCGCGGACGTCTCGCCGGGGCCATCGGCCAGCAGGCCGTTGACGACCTCGTTGACCGTGCCGTCGCCGCCGTGCGCCACGACCAGGTCGACGCCCTCCCTGGCGGCGTCGCGCGCCACCGCGAGCGCGTGGCCCGGGTAGTCGGTCTCGACCACCTCGAGCTTGACCTGGCTCGCCAGCGCATGGGCGAGCACGTCGCGGCCGCCCGCCGTGGTCGACGTGGCCTTCGGGTTGACGACGAGAATCGCGCGCACCACCGCAGGGTAGGTCAACCGCCGGGCACTGGCGGGCCGCGGAGCCGCAAGTCACGGGAAACCGATCCGAGTGCCGGGCAACCTCCCATCGCTCGCGCGGTGCCGTTCGTCGTGACAAGTGCACCCGGGCCGACCGCCCGCTCGCCGACGACACACAGATCTTGACCCGGCCGCCCGCGGTTCGAAAACGGCCGACCGGGTGGCATACCATCGAAAGTGCTCACGCAAGGTCACCAACCGCAGGTGGAAGGCGAATTCCCCCGTGCCGATCAAGGACAAGATCGTTCCGGCGCCACGCGAGGTCCGGCTCGCGGGGCTCGCCACCGCGCTGCCGGGGCTGGGCCTGCTGGTGCTCGCCGTGCTGCTGCTCGCCGCTCCGGGCGCCTCGGACGCGCCCCGCAACAACGTCCTCGCCGAGGCGGGCTTCTACGTGGTGTTCGCGCTCGCCGTGCTGGCCTGTGCCGCGGGGCTCGCGCTGGGGCACACGTGGGCGCGCTCGCCCGGCGTGGTGATCGCGCTCATCACCATCGGCGTCGGCTGGTACCTGACCGGACCGTCCGGGCAGCCGGGGCCGGGCGTGCCGGTGATCCTCCTCGGGATCGCCGTCATCGTGCTCCTGTTCCGGCAGCCCTCGCGCGCGTGGGCGCTCGGGCAGCAGCCGGGCGAGTCCGAGGAGGAGGCCGCGGAGCGGGGCGGCCTGGAGGGCCGCGCCGCCCAGCGGGAGCGGGACCAATAGCGCCTGGTTCGTCAGAGGCGCACCGATGCGGCCGGATAGGTGGTGCCGGTGAACCCGGGCAGTTCGACGAGTTCGGGCTGGTTCCCGTTGGCGATGAGCTGGTCGAGCACGAACTGGACGCCGGCGGTCGCGATCTGGGCGCCGGGGTCCTCCATGACGTAGCGGAGCCGGGTCACGATGGCCCGCTTGTCGTCCACCGACCGGACCACCGGCATGGCGTTGACCACCTCGGTGTCGGCGTCGACCACGGGCGCCTGGTCGATCCTCTTCTCGAAGGCCGGGTAGTCCGGCCACAGGAGCCGGCTCATCTCCACCGAAGACAGGCAGCTGTACCAGAACTTGCGGTACAGCCCCTCGATCCGGGCGCGGTAGCCGTTGTCGGCGAGCTGCTCGAGGTCGATGGCCGGCGCAGCCGGGGCGATGATCAGCCGGGCCGGGTCGAGCTTCCGGCCGGACGCTTCGTGGAGCAGCGAGCACACGTTGTTGCTCTGCCAGGTCAGGCCCGCGCTCGGGCGTCCGGCGGTACCCACGACGAGCACCATCAGCCGGGCCCAGTCGATGGGCTGCTCGTTGATCCACTTCAGCGACCGGTGCAGCGAGTCCAGTGCCGAGAGGGCGAAGGTCGCCGCCATCATGTCGTTGAACGACACGGGGATCGCGTCGGGTCCGTCGCCTTCGATCAGGTTCGCGCGCAGGTACGCGAAGTCCAGGAGCTCCGGGTTCTCCAGCGCGCGTTCCAGGTAGTCGGCGGTCACCGCACAGGTGTAGTCGACCAGGTCGGTGATCTTCTCCTCGTGCCCCCGCCATGCGTCGACCGCGACCTCGTCACGCCAGTACGAGACGCTGTTGTGCTCCTGGACGACGCGGCACTGCGCGATCAGCTCCCTGGCGTCGTTCTCCCAGGTGGGGTGGCCGAGTTCGCGCAGCCGGGCGAGGTAGGGGATCGCGAGGCCGAGGTGCGAGATCGCGGTGATCTCGAAGAACCCCCGCGTGCCCTTGCGGAAGTCGACCGACGTGGGCGGTCGTCCGCCGCCCGGGAACAGCACGAGATCGGTGCCGGTCGCGACCAGCAGCGGGGTGTCGGAGTGGGCCTCGCCCAGCTGCCGCTGCAGGTTCTGGCCGATGCTGCCCGGGGCCGAGGTGAACAGTTCGAAAAGCCGCATGAAGTGCGGGTTGGGCTGGTACCGCATCGGATTTTCTCCTCTTTCAGGCGTGGTCGAATGCGAGTTCGTAGACGACGCTGTCCTGGCGGAACCGCACGTCCGGGGTGAGGCTGTTGGCGACGACGAGGAAACTCCTGCCGTCCGCTTCGAAGTAGCTCGCGGCGGTTCCGCCGAACGTGGGGAATTCCTCGACCACTGCGAACCCGCCGTTGTCCCACTTGTACAGCTGCGACATCAGATCGGTTTTGGGAGAGGGCGGCATGCCCTGCACGAAACAGATCCGGACGAGGAACAGGTCGTCGCCGTGGCGGAAGAGCTCGAACTCGCGGCCGCCGGCGCCGCCGAGCGACTGGCGGGGCTCGAAGAGTTCACCGTTCCACTGGTAGAGCGTCGATTCGCCGGTGATGCACGCGAAGGCCAGCCACTCGCCGTCGTCCTGGGAGAAGTGCAGGAAACTGCGGCCGAACCGTTCGGCGAACGTCTGGTAGGGGATGAAGGAATTCCCGTCCCAGCGGTAGACGACGCTGGGCGAAAGCTGGTCGGCGTAAGCGAGGAAATGGTGCCCGCCGATCTCGAAGTGGGCCCAGTTGTACCCGAAGCGGCCGCCGAGGACCTGGAATTCCTGCCACCGCCCGTCGACGCGCTCGAAGATGACCGAGCGCCCGTGGCCCTGCGGTGAAAGCGGAATGCCGGGAATCATCAGCCCCTGTGCCAGTGCCAGGAATTCGCGGTCCCCGGTCGAGAAGTGGTGCCACTGTTTCGCGCCGAAGGTGGGCACGGTCTCGTCGAGGATCCATTTCCCGTCCTCCTCGCGGTAGATCAGCGAGTTGACGTTGGTTTCGTAGGGGCCCTGCCCGGTGCGCAGGTTGGCGAAGGCCAGGTAGGTCCTCCCGCCGCTGCGGAAGGTCAGCGCGTCCTCGCCGCTCGGGGCGGCCAGGCGGTCCACCTCGGTGAACTGCCCGCCTTCCCACCGGTAGAGCAGCGCGTCGGTGTCGCCGTTGCCGCCCTGCATGTCGGCGGGCCGCCCTGGCACGTCTTCGGCGAGCTGGGGGACGACGAGGTGCAGCCGGTCGCCGATCCGGAACACGTGGGCGGCACGGGCGCCTGACGTGGCCAGGCGCTGGTGGACCGAGAGGATCATGCGAGCTTCTCCCTTAACTAAGTTAAGCTGACTCGGCCAGGATGGCTTAACTTTGTTAAGGCGTCAAGCGCGCAGGAAGGGGGCGCGGGCGTCGACGCGGCCCGCGTCTTCAGCGAGGGGTCAGGAAACCGTGCGGGCCAGCTTGTCCAGCGCCGTGTCGGTGAGCCGGTAGACGGTCCACTCGTCCATGGGCACGGCGCCGAGGGACTTGTAGAAGCCCGTCGCCGGGTTCCAGTCCAGCACCGACCACTCCAGCCGCGCGTAGCCGCGCTCGACGCACAGGCGCGCCAGCGTGGCCAGCAGTGCCTTGCCGAGACCGGAGCCACGCAGCTCGGGGCGCACGTACAGGTCTTCGAGGTAGATGCCGTGCACCCCGCGCCACGTCGAGAAGTTCAGGAACCACAGCATGAAGCCGACGATCTCGCCGTCCTGCTCGGCGACGTGGCCGAACAGCGCGGGCGACTCGCAGAACAACGCCTCGTGCAGCTTGGCGGGCGTCAGCCGGCACTCCGCCGGCGCCTTCTCGTAGGTGGCGAGGTCCTGCACGAGCTGGACGAGCGTGTCTACATCGGACTCTCGGACGCGGCGGATGCGGCTGTCGGCCAAGGGAACCTTCTCAGGACGGCGGGATGTTGAGGTGCTCGATCTTGGGCTCGCCCCGTTCGTCGCCGAGCACCGAGACACCGGCCGGGTCGAGTCCGAAGTGGACTCCGGCCGACGCGGGCAGCCCCAGCCAGCGGGCCACCAGCACCCGGCTGAAGTGGCCGTGCCCGACGAGGATGACCTCGGTGTCGGCGAGTGCGGCACGCACCCGCGCGAGCAGCCTATCGGCCCGGGCCGCCACCTGGGCACTGCTTTCCCCGCCGGGGATCGGGCCGCGCCAGACGGTCCAGTCCGGCACGGTCTCGCGGATCTTGGCGGTGGTCACGCCCTCGTACTCGCCGTAGTCCCATTCCGCCAGGTCCTCGGTCTGCTCGTCGACCACCAGGCCCGCCAGCTGCGCCGTCCGCACGGCCCGCTGCCGGGGGCTGCTGAGCACGAGCGCGGGCCCTTTGCGCAGCGTGCCGAGCGTGAGCCCGGCCGCGCGGGCCTGGTTCTCCCCGGCGGGGGTCAGCGGGATGTCCGTGCGGCCGGTGTGCCTGCCGTTGACCGACCACTCGGTCTGGCCGTGCCGGAGGAGGAAGAGCTCGTGGTCCACGCTTGCGAACATAGCAAGCGGTCTGCTTTGCTACTGACGGGTAACAAAGGAGGAGTCGTGACTCGGACGTTCGCGATGTGGTCGAAACTGGCCGGCCTGCCGGGCGGGAAACGGCTCTTCTCGGCCGCGGTGTGCCTGCGTGCGCCCTATTTCTCCACCGTGCTGCCGACCGTCCGGCAGCTGCGGCCGGGCTACTGCGAGGTGACCGCGCCGAAGTGGTGGGGTGTGCACAACCACATCCGCACTTTTCACGCGATAGCGGCATGCAACCTCGCCGAGATCGCCATGGGCATGCTCGCCGAGGCGACCGTGCCGGACACGCACCGCTGGCTCCCGAAGGGGATGACGGTCTCGTACGTGGCGAAGGCGAAGACGAGCCTGCGCGCGGTCGCGGAACTGCCGGAGCTGCCCGAGTTCGGGGACGAGGGCTTCGAACTCCCCGTCCCCGTGACGATCAGCGACACGCGCGGCGAACCCGTCGTCACCGCCACGATCACGATCTGGGTGACCAGGAAGAAGGGCTAGTAGGAGCGCAGCTGGACGTGGGTGGTCTGCTGGTAGCCGCCGCTGGAGGGCAGCCCGAGCCGGTGGTCGAGGAGCCGCCCGAGCGGGCCGCAGCCGGTGGTCGCGGGAAGGGTCAGCTGGGAGTCCGTGGTGCTGAAGCGCAGCGTGAGCGGGTCGGTGGACACGACCTCGGTCGGCCCGTCGGCCCGCAGCACCGAGTGCACCGGCGTGCTCGCGCACGCCCGGCCGAGCAGCGGGCCTTCGAATGCGGCCGTCAAATCGATCGCGCCTTTGCGTTCCGGCGTCGAGTGGAAGTCGGAATATCCGGCATAACGCAATCGGAGCCCGACTCCGGGCAGGTTCGGTATCCGCGTCGGTTCGTCGCGCAGCGCGCCGAACACCTGCGCGTACTGCCCGTCCAGCGTGCCCTCGGCGAACGTGAGCCGCATCGTGCCCAGATCCAGGTCCGTAACCCGGCCGAAGGACAGTTTCGCCTGCGAGACAAGGACTTCACAACGCCACTGGCTCGGGTCGGCCGCGGCGGGCAGTGCCGGGCAGTCGGTGAAGTCGAACTGCGCCTGCGGGGCGGGGGCGACGGACAGCGCGGTCAGGCCCGCGGCCGCGAGTGCGAGGAACGTCATGCCGGGAGTCTTTCCGAGTGTGGCCGCGACCGGTATCGGGGGAAGCCCTGAACATTCCCCGAAGGGACTAGTGAACGCCGTTTACAAAGTCGGGGATCCGGAATAGGGTTCGCGGCATGTCTCCCCGTTCCTTGTCCCGCAGGCGTTTTCTCGGTGCGGCCGCGCTCGGTTCCGCCGCCGCGGCTGGTCTCACCACGATCTCCCTCCCCGGCCGGGCTTCGGCTGCCGGGGACTTCTCGCCCGCCGTGATCATCGGCACGGGCTACGGCGCCGCGGTCACGGCGCTGCGGCTCGGCGAGGCCGGCATCCCCACCGTGATGCTGGAGATGGGGCAGCTGTGGAACACGCCGGGCAGCGACGGCAAGGTGTTCCCGGACATGCTCAACCCCGACAAGCGCGCGATGTGGTTCAAGAAGCGCACCGAGGCGCCGCTCGCGTCGTTCCTCTGGCTGGACCTGGCCAACCGCAACATCGACCCGTACGCGGGCGTGCTCGACCGCGTGCACTTCGGCGACATGTCGGTGTACGTGGGCCGGGGCGTCGGCGGCGGCTCGCTCGTCAACGGCGCGATGGCGGTGGTGCCGAAGCGGTGGTACTTCGAGGAAATCCTGCCGCAGGTGGACGCCGACGAGATGTACGGCAAGTACTACCCGCGCGCGAACGCCGGGCTGGGCACCAACAGCGTCGACGCGACCTGGTTCGAGAGCTGCGACTGCTACCAGTACGCCCGCGTCTCCCGCAAGCACGCGCACAACGCCGGGCTGGCGACGACGTTCGTGCCCAGCGTGTACGACTTCGACTACATGCGCCGCGAGGAGGCCGGTGAGGTGCCGCGGTCGGCGCTGGCGTCCGAGGTCATCTACGGCAACAACCACGGAAAGCGCTCTCTGGACAAGAGCTACCTGGCCGCCGCGCTGGGCACCGGCAACGTGCAGATCCGGACGTTGCACGAGGTCAGGGACATCGCGCAGCAGCCCGACGGCACCTACGTGCTCACGGTGCGGCAGAGCGACCCGGACGGCAACGTCCTCGCCGTCAAGCAGCTCGCTGCGAAGTACCTGTTCCTCGGCGCGGGCAGCCTCGGCTCGACGGAGCTGCTGGTGCGGGCCCGCGAGACCGGCAAGCTGCCCGAGCTCACCGACTCGGTCGGCCAGGGCTGGGGCACCAACGGCAACGTGATGCTCGGCCGCGCCAACCACATGTGGGACGCGGTGGGCGCGCTCGAATCCGGGATGCCCGCGCTGGGCATCGACGCGTGGGACGACCCGCAGTACCCGGTGTTCGCGGAGATCGCGCCCGTGCCCGCCGGGATCGAGACGTGGGCGAGCCTGTACCTCGCGATCACGCGCAACCCCGAGCGCGGCTACTTCACCTACGACGCCGCGAGCGACTCCGCCCGGCTGCAGTGGGAGATCTCGCAGGGCCAGCCCTCGATCGACGCCGCGAAGCAGCTGTTCGACCGGATCAACTCGGTGAACGGCACGATCTACCGCTACGACCTGTTCGGGGACACCCGCGCCTTCGAGAACCGGTTCACCTACCACCCGCTGGGCGGCCTGGTGCTGGGCAAGGCCACCGACCTCTACGGCCGCGTGAAGGGCTACCGGAACCTCTACGTCACGGACGGCTCGCTCATCCCCGGCAGCACGGGCGTGAACCCGTTCGTGACGATCACCGCGCTCGCCGAGCGCAACATCGAGCGGGTGCTGGCGGAGGACCTCACCTGAGCGTGGCGTAGTGCGCCACGCAGGCCTCGTAGCTGGGCAGCAGGCCGGCCGCCTCCGCCTCGGCGAACGTCGGGGCGGAGGTGTCCTTTTCGGACAGGATCGGCTCGATGTCGTCGGGCCAGGGCAGCTCCAGCGCTGGGTCGAGCGGGGTGATGCCGTGCTCGCCGCCCGGGTTGTACCCGGTCGAGCACAGGTACGCCATGGCCGTGTCGTCCTCCAGCGCCACGAAAGCGTGACCGAGGCCCTCGGCGAGGTACACGGCGCGGAAGTCCACGGAGTCCAGGCGCACGGCGTCCCACCGGCCGAACGTCGGCGAACCGACCCGCAGGTCGACGATCACGTCCAGCAGCGCGCCGCTCGGGCAGTAGACGTACTTCGCCTGGCCGGGCGGCGTGTCCGCGAAGTGCACGCCGCGGATCGTGCCGCGGCGGGACACGCTGTGGTTGGTCTGGGCCAGGCGCAGCGGGTGCCCCACCGCCTCGACGAGCGCCGGCTCCTGGAACGGCGCCACGAACAGGCCGCGCTGGTCGGGGAACCGCTGGGGGGTGAACTCGTAGGCGTCCTTCACGGCGAGCTCGCGCACCTTCATGGGAAGAAATACTAGGGCGCACCTCCCAAGCCGGACGGACGTCTTGTTATACCGCCGCTGACCAGCAATTTTTGTGACGTGAGCCGCACCTGCCCGACAGGAGGGGCACCCGGCCTGTCAGACTGGGGGGACCGCCGCGTCCGCGGCCGTCGCCTCACCAAGGGCTGGGACGGCCCCGTCCGGACGCCTGGCCGGTAGGCGGCGCCACCGCGCCGGGCTGCCGAGCAGCAGGGCCCGTTTCACACTCGCTCGCAGTCCCGGGAAGGGATTGAAGACCATGACCCAAGCTCAGACGACAGGGAAGGCGATGGAGGACAACGACGAGTCGCCCGTGACCGACCCGGAGATCTTCGCCGGGCACGAGGGCGGCAAGCTCGCCGTCGCCGCGACCCGGCCGATCTCCCGGCCGCGCGACCTGTCGGTGGCCTACACCCCCGGTGTGGCGAAGGTCAGCCGCGCCATCGCCGAGGACGCCTCGCTCGCCCAGCGCTACACCTGGGCGGACCGGCTCGTCGTCGTGGTGAGCGACGGCACCGCCGTGCTCGGCCTCGGCGACATCGGCGCCAGCGCGTCGCTGCCCGTCATGGAGGGCAAGTCGGTGCTGTTCAAGACGTTCGGCGGGCTCGACTCGATCCCGCTGGTGCTGGACACGACCGACGTGGACGAGATCGTCGAGACGCTGGTGCGGCTGCGCCCGTCGTTCGGCGCCGTCAACCTGGAGGACATCTCCGCGCCACGCTGCTTCGAGCTGGAGGACAAGCTCAAGGAGGCGCTGGACTGCCCGGTCATGCACGACGACCAGCACGGCACCGCGATCGTCACCCTCGCGGCGCTGCGCGGGGCGAACCTCGTGCTGGGCAAGGACATCGCTGACCAGCGCGTCGTGGTCTCCGGTGCCGGTGCCGCCGGCGTGGCCTGCGCGAAGATCCTGCGCGAGGCCGGGATCGGTGACGTCACGGTGCTCGACTCGAAGGGCATCGTGTCGCGCGGCCGCGCCGGGCTGAACCCGGTGAAGGAGCAGCTCGCGGAGACGACGAACGCCGCGGGCCTGACCGGCGGGCTCGCCGAGGCGCTGCGCGGCGCCGACGTGTTCCTCGGCCTGTCGGGTGCGACGATCGACGAGTCGCTGCTCGGCACGATGGCCGACGACGCGATCGTGTTCGCGCTGTCCAACCCGGACCCGGAGGTGCACCCCGCGGTGGCCGCCCGGTACGCGTCCATCGTGGCCACCGGCCGCAGCGACTTCCCGAACCAGATCAACAACGTGCTCGCCTTCCCCGGCGTGTTCCGCGGCGCGCTCGACGCGGGCGCGCGGGCGATCACGGAGAACATGAAGCTGGCCGCGGCCGACGCGATCGTGGCCGTCGCGCAGGACGACCTCGGCCCGGACCGGATCGTGCCGAGCCCGCTCGACCCGCGCGTGGCGCCCGAGGTCGCCGCCGCCGTCGCGAAGGCGGCGGTGGAGGACGGCGTCGCGGGCTAGGCTCTGTGCGGGAACGACCGGTCTCCCGTGTGGAGGCCGGTCGTTCGGCAGACAGGAGGCTGGTGTGGGGATCGAGTTCCGGGGTGTGACGAAGCGGTATCCCGGCGGCACGGTGGCGGTCGACGACCTGAGCCTGACCGTCGAGGACGGCACGATCACGGTGTTCGTCGGGCCGTCGGGGTGCGGCAAGACCACCTCGCTGCGCATGATCAACCGCATGGTCGAGCCCACGTCGGGCACGGTGCTGCTCGACGGCAAGGACGTGCGCGAGTCCGACCCGCCCGTGCTGCGGCGCGGGATCGGCTACGTCATCCAGAACGCCGGCCTCTTCCCGCACCGCACGGTGCTGGACAACGTCGCGACCGTGCCGCTGCTGTCCGGCTGGGGCAAGCGGAAGGCCCGTGACCGGGCGGCGGAGCTGCTGGAAACCGTCGGGCTGCCCGCGGAGCTGGGGAAGCGTTATCCCGCGCAGCTGTCGGGCGGGCAGCAGCAGCGCGTCGGCGTCGCGCGGGCGCTCGCGGCGGACTCCCCGGTGCTGCTGATGGACGAACCGTTCTCGGCGGTCGATCCCATCGTGCGGGAGGGGTTGCAGGACGAGCTGCTGCGGCTGCAGTCTCGGCTGGGCAAGACGATCGTGTTCGTCACGCACGACATCGACGAGGCCGTGCGGCTGGGGGACAAGGTCGCGGTGATGCGCGTGGGCGGGAAGCTCGCGCAGTACGGCACGCCCGCCGACGTGCTGCGGCACCCGGTGGACGACTTCGTCGCGTCCTTCGTGGGGCGTGACAGGGGATACCGTGGGTTGTCCTTTGTGGACGCCAGTGGGGTCGAGGTCAAGGACGTCGCGACCATCGAGCTGGGGGAAGCGCTTTCCGGCCCGGTCGGCGACTGGCGGCTCGCGGTGAACGACCAGGGCGAGCCGCGTGGCTGGCTCGCCCCGGATTCCACTGTGGAGGGTCCGCTGGCGGAGTCGGACCTGGTGGCCGGTGGTTCGCTGTACCAGCGGGGCACGGCGATCCGCGGTGCGCTGGACGCGGCCCTGTCCTCGCCCTCCGGGCTCGGGGTCGTGGTCGACGACGCGGGGCGCGTGGTCGGCGTGGTGACGGCGCGGCAGGTGCTCGACGTGATCGAAGGACGCGGCTGACGCCCTACTTTCGGCGGCGGCCGTTCGGCCGGTCAAGCTCCACTGTGGCTGGTGCGATCACCGTCTGAGCTGGGTGGAAATCGGTCCTACTTTAGTCAGGGGCTGTTCGGGTGCAGGCTCTTCCGGCACGCTGAACGGCGGTTCTACGCTCGGCAAGGCGTTCACGATGTGAACGTTTTTCACCCCTTGCGGACCGGTGAGTGCTTACCGGTCCGGCCCTGCCAAGGAGGAATGTCTGCCGTGCGAACCCCCACCGGAAACAAGCGCAGACCACTCGCCGCCGTCGGCCTCGCCGCCGCCGTGGCGACGATCGCGGCGGTCGCCACGAGCGCCCCCGCGATGGCGAAGGAAGGCACCGTCGTCGGAGCCGGCGGTGCCGACGCCGTCAAGGACAGCTACATCGTCGTGCTGAAGGACACCGCGTCGCCGGTCGACGCGCTGGCCGCGAAGCTCGGCGGTGTGGTGCACCAGAAGTACTCGGCTGCGCTCAAGGGCTACTCGGCCACGATGAGCGAAAGCCAGGCGAAGCGGATCGCGGCGGACCCGTCGGTCGCGTTCGTCGAGCAGAACCGGACCTTCCACATCACGGCGACCCAGTCGAACCCGCCGTCATGGGGCCTGGACCGGGTGGACCAGCGCAACCTGCCGCTCGACAACAGCTACACGTACTCGACCACCGCGTCGAACGTGCACGCGTACATCATCGACACCGGCATCAACCTGACCCACAGCGATTTCGGTGGGCGGGCGAAATCGGGGTACGACTTCGTGGACAACGACAGCAACGCCACGGACTGCAACGGCCACGGCACGCACGTCGCCGGCACGGTCGGCGGCAGCACGTACGGTCTGGCGAAGGGCGTGCAGCTGACCGCGGTGCGGGTGCTGGACTGCTCGGGCTCGGGCACGTACGACGGCGTGATCGCGGGGATCGACTGGGTCGCGCAGAACGCGGTCAAACCCGCGGTGGCGAACATGAGCCTCGGCGGCGGCGCGTCCACGGCGGTCGACAACGCGGTGCGCAACGCGATCTCCGCAGGCGTCACGTTCGCCGTGGCAGCGGGCAACGACAGTGCGAACGCGTGCAGCACGTCCCCGGCCCGCACGGCCGAGGCGATCACCGTCGGAGCGACGACGAGCAGTGACGCCAGGGCCAGCTACTCCAACTACGGCAGCTGCCTCGACATCTTCGCGCCCGGCAGCAGCATCAAGTCGGACTGGATCGGCAGCAGCACGGCCACCAACACGATCAGCGGCACGTCGATGGCAACCCCGCACGTGACCGGCGCAGCGGCCCTCTACCTGGCGACGCACACCACCGCATCGCCGGCCACGGTCCGCAACGCCCTCGTCGCCGCGGCGACGACCGGCAAGGTTACCAACGCAGGCAGCGGCAGCCCCAACGCCCTGCTGTACACAGGACAGTAAAGGAGAGGCGAGGAGCCCCCTTCCGCGCAGCGGGAGGGGGCTCTTGCGCAGCAACCCCAGAGTTGGGTGATCATCCCGTCGCCTGAAACCGGTGGATCACTTTGAGCCAGGGCCGCAACATGCGCCGGGTCCGGCGGCCGAAAGATCAAAGCTTGCGGCTCTGGGTCAAAGTGATATGCACAAACCGCAGGCGACGGGATGATCACCCAACTCGACCACCCACCCCAGGTGAGATCCCTTTGGGCCCCGATCATCCTGGAGCCTGCCCGCCGG
>NZ_BAABIB010000142.1:0-14845 GCF_039542405.1 Amycolatopsis dongchuanensis | reverse complement strand
AGCGCCGATGGTACTGCACTCGTGAGGGTGTGGGAGAGTAGGACACCGCCGAACTCAAATTAGGTCCTCGAGGCCCTGGTTGAGATCCCGGAAACGGGTTCTCCCAGGGCCTCGAGGCTTTTTCGCATCCACTCCGCGCGGGCGCGCCCGTATCCTGAACGACGTGAGCGCGCCCCGACTCCTCGTCATCCAGCCCGATCGAAGCGACCCGGCCGGCCCGCTGGGCGACTGGCTCACCGCGGCCGGCGCCGAACTCGACGTTCGCCTCCCGCCGGAGGACGAGCTTCCCGGCGATCTCGACGGCTACCAGGGGCTCGTCTGCCTCGGCGGCGGCATGAACGCCGAAGAGGACGACAAGTACCCGTGGCTGAAATCCGTGCGGAACCTCCTCGCCGCGGGAGCACACGGCGGGCTTCCGATCCTGGGCATCTGTCTCGGCGCGCAGCTCCTCGCCGTCGCGACGGGCGGATCGGTGGTACCGGGGGACAAGGGGCCGGAAGTGGGGCCCTACCTCGTCTCGAAGAAGGACGCCGCCTGGACCGATCCGCTGTTCGCGGACCTGCCCTTGATGCCTGACGTCCTGCACTTCCACGGTGACGAGATCCGGCGCCTTCCGGTCGGTGCCGTCCTGCTCGCATCCGCTCCCAAGTACACCAACCAGGCCTACCGCCTCGGCCGGTGCGCGTACGGGATCCAGTTCCACATCGAAACCACCGTCGACGTCGTCCAGGCCTGGACCGCCGAGGCTCCCGACATGGCGGCGACCGCGCGTCCCGGCGTCTTCGACACCGAGGCCCTCACCCAGGTCCACGAGGACATCGCGGCCACGTGGCAGCCCTTCGCCACGAGGTTCGTGCAGCTCGCAGCCGGTCGAGCCCACGCCGCACACCCTTCCCCTCGCCTGAACCCGGCTACGGTGAAAGCTGATGGCTGAGCAAGCAAGGGGGGCCGCGTCCCCAGCACGGTACGGCTTCACCGACGACCGCGCCGACGCGCAGTTGCGCGCGGCCGGCTGGTGGACCGACGCGGGAGCCGACGAGTCGAGCCGCGGCGTCCTGGTCGCGCTTTCCCGCGCCGCTGATCCCGACCTCGCGCTGCGCGGCCTGGACAGGCTGCGCGAGGCCGACGAGCCCGGGTGGCCGGAACTGTCCGAGGCGCTCTGCGGTGACCCCGCCTTCCGCGGCCGCCTGATCTCCGTGCTCGGCACGTCGAGCGCGCTCGCCGACTTCCTGGTCGGCGCGCCGGGGGAGTGGCGGCGCCTGGCGCAGGACAAGTGCACTGAGACGGAGTGCTTCGCCGGGGAGCTGCTGGCCGCCGTTGGGCAACCCTCGCCCGTCGCGTACGGCAGCAGCGGAGGCGAACCGGCGACCGCGGGCGAAGGAGACCCGGCCGTCGGCGGTGGAAGCGGGTCAGGGGCTGCAGGCGGAAGCGGGCTGGCGGCCGTCGGGGAAAGCGGGGCGCCGGCGGGCGACGGCGCCATCCCCACGGCGGGCGGTGGGAGCGCAGCAGCGGTCGCCACCGACGGTGAGCCCCGCACAGGCACGGCCGCAGCGCAGGACTCGCGGGGCGCAGTGTCGGCTCCAACCGGGACGGCCGCAGCGCAGGACTCGCGGGGCGCAGTGTCGGCTCCAACCGGGACGGCCGCAGCGCAGGCCCCGCAGGGCGCAGCATCGGCTCCCACCGGGCAGCGCCTCACCGGGACGGCCGCCGTGCAGGCTCTGCGGACCGCCTATCGTGGGCTCCTCCTGGAGATCGCCGCCGCCGACCTGGCGCACGTCGTCGAACCGTCGCTGGAGCAGCCGTCCTACGAGGAGATCACCGGGCGGCTCACCGCGCTCGCCGAGGCCGCGCTCGTCGCCGGGCTCGCCGTCGCCCACGCCGAACTCGCGTCGAAGGACCTCGACGGCACCAAGCTCGCCATCATCGCGATGGGCAAGTGCGGCGGGCGGGAGCTGAACTACGTCAGCGACGTCGACGTCATCTTCGTCGGTGAGGGGGACCTCCAGCTCGCGACCCGGCTCGCCAGCAAGACGATGCAGCTCGTCGGCACCGCCTGTTTCGAGGTCGACGCCGCCCTGCGGCCCGAGGGCAAGGCCGGCGCGCTCGTGCGCACCCTCGAAGGGCACACCGCGTACTACCGGAAGTGGGCGCGCACCTGGGAGTTCCAGGCTCTGCTCAAGGCGCGCGCGGTCGCGGGCGACGCGGAGCTCGGACGCCAGTACGTCGAGATGGTCGACGAGGTGGTCTGGTCCGCCGCCGAGCGGGAGAACTTCGTCGAGGACGTGCAGCAGATGCGCCGCCGCGTCGAGAAGCACGTGCCCTCGGACCTCGCCGACCGCGAACTGAAGCTCGGCAGGGGTGGCCTGCGGGACGTCGAGTTCGCGGTGCAGCTGTTGCAACTCGTCCACGGGCGGGCGGACACCAACCTCCGCTCAGCGTCCACAATGGACGCGTTGCACGCGCTGGGCGCCGGTGGCTACGTGGGGCTCGCCGACGCGGCGGAACTGGAGACCGCCTACGAGTTCCTGCGCACCGTCGAGCACCGGCTCCAGCTCCGCCGCCTGCGCCGCACCCACCTGTTCCCCGACCCCTCGGAAACGGCGGAACTGCGCATCCTCGCCAGGGCGATCGGGATCAAACCCGAGCGCGGGCGCAGCGAGGCCGAACTGCTGGTCGCCGACTTCCGCCGGTACGCGCAGCGGATCCGCCGCCTGCACGAAAAACTGTTCTACCGCCCGCTGCTCCAGTCCGTCGCGAGCGTGCCGACCGAAGCGTTGCGGCTCACCACCAAACAGGCCGCGCAACGGCTCGCCGCGCTCGGGTACGCGGCGCCGGACGGCGCGTTGCAGCACATCAAGGCGCTCACCGCCGGGGTGTCCCGCCGTGCGGCCATCCAGCACGCGCTGCTGCCGGTCCTGCTGGACCTGTTCGCCGACACCCCGGACCCGGACGGCGGGCTCCTGGCGTACCGCAAGGTTTCCGAGGCGCTGGAGGACACGCCGTGGTACCTGCGGGTGCTGCGCGACGAGGGTGCCGTGGTCGAGCGCGTGGCGTTCCTCCTCGGCACCTCGAAGCTCGTGCCGGATCTGCTGGCCCGCGCACCGGAAGTGCTGCAGCTGCTGGGTGACCCGAACCGCCTCGCCGGGCGTGATCCACGCGAAGTGGCGAAGTCCCTGCGGGCCACGGTGCGGCGGCAGCCGGGGCTGAAGGCCGCGGTCGCCGCGGCGAGATCCTTGCGGCGCCACGAAATGTTGCGTGTCGCGGCCGCGGACCTGCTGGGGTTGCTGGACGTCCAGCAGGTCTGCGCGGCGCTGTCGAGCGTGTGGGTCGCCGTCCTGCAGAGTGCCCTCGCCGCGGCGATCCGCAAGCGGGAGGCCGAAGTCGGCGGGACCCCGGCGAAGATCGCCGTGATCGGCATGGGCCGCTTGGGCGGAGCCGAGCTGGGGTACGGCTCCGACGCCGACGTGCTCTTCGTGTGCGAAGCGAACGACGGGGCCGATGACGGCGAAGCGGTGCGGTTCGCTTCGTCCGTCGCGGAGACCGTACGGCAGATGCTCGGCCAGCCCAGCGCCGATCCGCCCCTGCAGGTCGACGCCGACCTCCGGCCCGAGGGACGCGGCGGGCCGCTCGTGCGCACGCTGGAGTCCTACCGCGCCTACTACGCCCGCTGGGGCGAGGTGTGGGAGGCGCAGGCGCTGCTGCGGGCCCGGTACATCGCCGGCGACGACGGCCTCGGCGAGCGGTTCACCGCGATGGCCGACGAGATCCGCTATCCGCGAGGCGGGCTCGACGCCGGCCGCGTCCGCGAGGTGCGCCGGATGAAGGCCCGGGTGCAGACCGAGCGCATCCCCCGCGGCACCGACCCGACGCTCAACACGAAACTGGGCCGGGGCGGGCTGGCCGACGTCGAATGGGTCGTCCAGCTGTTCCAGCTCCGGCACGCGCACGAACTTCTGTCACTGCGCACCACCAGCACACCGGGTGCGTTGTCCGCGCTCGCCGAAGCGGGGCTCGTCGCGGAGGGGGACGCGGCGTCGCTGACCGAGACGTGGCTGCTCGCGACCCGCGTCCGCAACGCGACGATGCTCGTGCGGGGCAAGGCGTCCGACCAGGTTCCCAGCAGCGGACGGGAACTCGCGGCGGTCGCCCGCGTGCTCGGCTACAGCGACGAGGACGACCCGGGCGAGTTCCTCGACTTCTACCGCCGGACCACGCGCCGGGCGCACGCCGTCGTCGAGCGCGTCTTCTTCGAGGACTGATTTACAGTGGTCCCGTGAGCGACCGCGAGCCCTTCCGGATGCAGATCAAGGTGCGGCTGTACGAGCTGGACGCGCTGGGCCACCTCAACCACGCCGTCTACCACTCGTACGCCGAGGTGGCCCGCGTCGAGGCGCTGGAGCGGGCGGCCGGAGGCAGCACGGCCCTGCACGACGAGCACGTTTCACCGGTGCTGCTGGCGTCGAGCATCAGCTACCGCCGGGAGATCCGGCTCGGCGAGACCGTCGACGTCACGTGTGACGCGAAGTTCGGCACGGGCAAGACGTTCCAGATGGAGCAGCACATCTACAAGGCCGACGGCACGCTGTCCGCGGAACTCGCCGTCACGCTGGGGCTGATGGACCTGGAGCGCCGCAAGCTGGTCGACGACCCGCGTGGTCGTTTCGAGCGTGCCGGGTACGACCTGAAGCTGCTGTCCACATCGGAGTAGCTCAGACGGCCAGGAGCGCCCGCGTGACCTCGTCGGGATGGGTCAGCATCGACTCGTGCCCGCCGGGCACCATCACCGGCGTCAGTCCCAGCCGCGCCGCGAACTCGGTCCCGGGCCGGGCGAGCGCGAGGTCGTTCTCGCTGAGCACGTAGGCCGCGGGCAGGCCGATCGCGGTGACGTCGGGAACGTCGAGCGCGTCGAGGAAGTAGTGGCCGGGCTGCGGTACGAGCAGCTCGAAGAACAGCCGCCGCGCCTCCTCCGAGACGTCCGGCAGCAGCAGCGGAACCTGCTCCGGGACCACGGAGATGGTGCCGTCGGGAGAGGCGTCGATCGCCGTCCTGATCATCGTCGCGTAGTCCTCGTTCTCGTCGACCAGCGGCACGCCCCGCGCGGGCACGAGGGCGTTGTAGTAGATCACCTTCGAAACGCGCCCGGCGAGCTCGTGGGCCGCACCGGTGACGGGGTAGCCGCCCCAGCTCTGCGCCACCAGCACGACGTCCTCTAGGTCGCGCTTCGTGACCTCGTGCACCACCGCGGCCACGGCGTCGGCGAGCCGGAGCCCAGCAGGTGAGTCGCCGTCGGCCAGACCGGGCAGGGTGAGCGTGAGCGCCGGGTGGCCGGCCGCGCGCAGGCGCCGGGCGACCGGCTGCCACGACCAGCCGCCTTGCCACGCACCGGGGACGAGGACGAACGTTGCCGCATTCCGGGTCATGACCGGTGTAACGCGCGCAGGCCGGGATCGACTGCGGGGGCGGGCACCTTCTGCCCCGGCGGACACCGTCCGTGTCCTTCAGTTCCCCGCTGATCCCGCGGCCACCAGGTGCGGCCAGATGCGGGCCGCGATCCCCTCGGGCGTGCCGGGGCAGCCGTGGCGCAGCCAGTCCGTGATCGTGCCGAGCAGCGCGCCCGCGAGCAACGCCGCGACCGGGTCGTGCGGGATGTCGGCCGGGTCGTCGGCGTGGGTGGGCGAGCCGGTGCCGGACAGGTGCACGTGGATGGCGATCGCGAGCCGCTGGTGCAGGTGGTTGATCACGCGGGCGCTGCCGTCGGCGTCGAGCAGTGCCCGGTACAGCCGCTCGTGGTCGGCGACGTGCCGGAACACCCTGGCCAGCGCACCGCCGGGTGCGGCGGCCTCCTGCGGCACGACCACGTGCGCGGCGTCGATCAGCTCGTCGAACAGGTCGGTGCCCGC
Organism: Amycolatopsis dongchuanensis; assembly: GCF_039542405.1. Lineage (NCBI taxonomy): Bacteria > Bacillati > Actinomycetota > Actinomycetes > Pseudonocardiales > Pseudonocardiaceae > Amycolatopsis > Amycolatopsis dongchuanensis. The sequence continues at coordinate 8,945 of NZ_BAABIB010000142.1, read as the reverse complement.
CGCCGCGGCGAGGTCGTGGACGTCGGCGTAGTGCTCGTAGAACGTCGAGCGGTTGACGCCCGCGCGGCGCGTGACGTCGGAGATCGAGATCTGGTTGAGGTCCCGCTCCGCGATCAGGTCCAGCAGCGCTGCTTCGAGCGCCGAACGCGAGCGGCGGCTGCGGGGATCGGAGAGCACGCGCACCCGGACAGCCTACTTTGTCCAACAACTGTTGGTTAGACGACAGGTGATGGAGTAAGAAGGGAGACGTTCACCTGCCGCCACGACGAGGAGTTGGTAGATGACCACCGCCGAGCCCCGGAACTACCCGTTCAGCCACCCCGAACGGCTGGACACCGAACCGCTGTTCGCGACCCTGCGCGCCGAGGAACCGCTGACCCGCGTCCGCCTGCCCTACGGCGAACCGGGCTGGCTGGCCACCCGCTACGAGGACGTCAAGGTCGTGCTCGGCGATCCGCGGTTCAGCCGGGCCGCGAGCCTGGAGCGCGACGAGCCGCGCATGCGCCCGCAGCCGTCCCAGCCCGGCGGCATCCTCAGCATGGACCCGCCCGACCACAGCAGGCTGCGACGGCTGGTGACCAAGGCGTTCACCGTGCGGCGGATCGAACAGCTGCGTCCGCGCGTGCAGGAGATCGCGGACGGGCTCGTCGACGCGATGCTCGCCAAGGGCGCGCCCGCGGACCTGGTCGAGGACTTCGCGCTGCCGGTGCCGGTCACCGTGATCTGCGAGCTCCTCGGCGTGCCCTACGAAGACCGCGTCGACTTCCGGTACTGGTCCGACGCTTTCCTGTCCACCACGAGGTTCACGCCGGAGCAGGTCGGGGAGTGCACGCTGAAGATGCGCGCGTACCTGGAGGGGCTGATCGCACAACGGCGCGCAACCCCGCGCGACGACCTGCTCAGCGGGCTGGTGGCGGCGCGCGACCAGGACGACCGGCTGTCCGAGGACGAACTGGTCATGCTCGCGATGGCGCTGCTCGTCGCCGGGCACGAGACCACCGCCTCGCAGATCCCCAACTTCGTGTACACGCTGCTCACACACCCCGACCAGCTGGAACTGCTGCGTGCCGACCTGAGTCTCGTGCCGCGCGCGGTCGAGGAACTGATGCGCTACGTCCCGCTCGGCATCGGCGCCGGCATCGCCCGCTACGCGCTCGAGGACGTGGAGCTGGGCGGCGTGACCGTGCGGGCGGGGGAGGCCGTCCTGCCCGCGCTCGCGTCGGCCAACCGCGACGAATCGGTGTTCACCGAGCCCGACCGGCTCGACCTGCTGCGGCAGGAGGGCACGCACATCGGGTTCGGGCACGGCGTGCACCACTGCCTCGGCGCGCCGCTGGCGCGCATGGAGCTGCAGGTCGCGCTCGACACGCTGCTGCGGCGCCTGCCCGGCCTCCGCTTCGCCGGCACCGAGGACGGCGTCGAGTGGAAGGAAGGGCTGTCGACCCGCGGACCGGAGCGGATGCTGCTGACCTGGGACGCGTAAGGAGCGCCGGCGGTACCTCGCGTTGACAGGGGGAGGCGGTCTCCCTATCTTCGGAAGTGGAGATCAAACCTCCAGTTCAATTCGACCCCGCGAGGTGCAGCGTGAAGATCCTGATGTTCGGCCGAGGCGTGATCGCCACGGTCCACGGCTGGGCGCTGCACCAGGCGGGACATGACGTCGAGTTCTACGTGCGGCCGGGTCGCGCGGCCACGTACGGCGACGGGGTGGACCTCGAACTGCTCGACCTGCGGCGCCGGCCGTGGGGGCAGCGCGTGGTCGAGAGGTGGCCGGTCCGCTACCGGGAGACGCTGCCGCCGGACCACGACTTCGACCTGATCGTGCTGAGCGTGCAGCACTACCGGCTCCCGGAAGCGGCGGCCTTCCTGGCGCCGCGCATCGGGAAGGCCACGGTGCTCGTCTTCGGAAACCTCTGGGCCGAGCCGTCGGAGGCGGTCGGCGCTCTCCCCGCCGACCGGGTCGCCTGGGGTTTTCCCCAGGCCGGTGGCGGCTTCGGCGAGGACGGCGTGCTTCGCGGGGGACTGCTGCCGCAGGCCGTCTTCGGCACCTTCGGCACACCACCGACCGAACGGGAACGGGCCGTGCGCGAGGTGTTCCGCACGGCCGGGTTCCGGATCCGGGAAAAGCCCGACTTCCGCGGCTGGCTGTGGGTGCACTTCGCCATGAACGCCGGCCTGCACGCGCAGGGGCTGCGGCGGGGCTCGCTGGCCCGGCTGGCAGGGGCGACGGGCGATCTGCGCGAGGCGCTGCTGACCGGCCGCGAGCTGCTGCCGCTCGTCGAGGCGCGCGGCGTCGACCTGCGGCGCCAGCGGGGCGGTGTGCTGGGGCTTCGCGCGCCCACCTGCGTGACAGCTCCCGCGCTGTCCTGGCTGACCGCTCATGTGGCGCCCGTGCGCACGAATTTCGTGGCGTACGCCGATCCCGACGCCCAGGAGCCGCGCGAGATCTGCCGGGACACCCTCGCCGAAGCACGGCGGCTGGGCGTCCCGGTCCCGCGACTGGAAGCGGCGGAACCGAGCTTCGAGCGGACATAAGAAACGCCGACGGCGAGGGCGTTTTCCACTCCTCGCCGCCGGCGTGTCCCGGGGTGCGCTACGACTTACACGTCGTAGTAGAGCGCGAACTCGTACGGGTGCGGGCGAAGCCGCAGCGGGTCGATCTCGTTCTCCCGCTTGAAGCTGATCCACGTGTCGATCAGGTCGGGGGTGAACACGCCACCCTCGGTGAGGAAGTCGTGGTCGGCCTCGAGGTTGTCGAGCACGGTGCCCAGGTCGGCCGGGACCTGCTTGACGTCCTTGGCCTCCTCGGGCGGCAGCTCGTACAGGTCCTTGTCGATCGGCTCCGGCGGCTCGATCTTGTTCTTGATGCCGTCCAGGCCGGCCATCATCATCGCCGCGAACGCCAGGTACGGGTTGCCCGACGAGTCGGGGCAGCGGAACTCGATGCGCTTGGCCTTGGCGTTGGTCCCGGTGATCGGGATGCGGACGCAGGCGGAGCGGTTGCGCTGCGAGTACACCAGGCTGACCGGCGCCTCGAAGCCCGGCACCAGGCGGTGGTAGGAGTTCACCGTCGGGTTGGTGAACGCCAGCAGGCTCGGGGCGTGGGCCAGGATGCCGCCGATGTAGTGGCGGGCGGTGTCCGACAGGCCGGCGTAACCGGACTCGTCGTAGAACAGCGGCTGGCCGTCCTTCCACAGCGACTGGTGGCAGTGCATCCCGGAACCGTTGTCACCGAACAGCGGCTTCGGCATGAACGTCGCGGTCTTGCCGGCGGCCCAGGCGGTGTTCTTCACGATGTACTTGAAGAGCATCAGGTCGTCGGCCGCGTGCAGCAGCGTGTTGAACTTGTAGTTGATCTCGGCTTGGCCGGCGGTGCCCACCTCGTGGTGCGCGCGCTCCAGCTCGAAGCCCGAGTTGATCAGGTTGAGGCTGATCTCGTCGCGGAGGTCGGCGTAGTGGTCGACCGGCGGGACGGGGAAGTAGCCGCCCTTGAACTTGGTCTTGTAACCGCGGTTGCCGCCCTCTTCCTCGCGGCCGGTGTTCCACCAGCCCTCGATCGAGTCGATCTCGTGGAAGGTGCCGTTCTCCGAGGAGTTGAAGCGCACGGAGTCGAAGATGTAGAACTCGGCCTCCGGGCCGAAGAACACGGTGTCCGCCACGCCCGACTCGGCGATGTACTGCTCGGCCTTGCGCGCGATGTTGCGCGGGTCGCGGCTGTAGGCCTCACGCGTGAAGGGGTCGTGCACGAAGAAGTTGATGGAGAGGGTCTTCTCCTTGCGGAACGGGTCGATCCGCGCCGTCTCGGGGTCGGGCAGCAGCAGCATGTCCGACTCGTGGATCGACTGGAACCCGCGCACCGAGGAGCCGTCGAAGGCGAGGCCCTCCTCGAACGCGTCCGCGTCGAACGCCTTCGCGGGAACGGTGAAGTGCTGCATGACGCCCGGCAGGTCACAGAACCTGACATCGACAAACTGCACGTTCTCATCAGTGATGAGACGTTGGATATCTTCTGGAGTAGTGGACACCCTCTGTAACTCCTTCAACTGTCTTGCCGGGGGCAGTACTCTCTTCGGCTCACGCTAAGAGCGTGGTGTTGCCCGACCGTCACCCGTATGTTTCGCGGATGTTAACGGGGGATGCGAATTCGGGCGGCGGACCGGGAAAGCCCACCTCGCGGCGGGCGACCTACCCTGATGGTGTGGCGAGATGGACCGGAGAGTGGTTGTCGGGCTCGCGGGCCGGCCTCGGGGCCGGTGACGCGGAGCCACCGCGGTGGCGCGGAGAGCGCCTGGGCCTGCCGGAAAGCGGCGTGCGTTCCGTGGCGAGCGGGGGTGCGCGGCTGCTGGCGTTCGTGCTCGACCTGGTGCTCGCGTCCCTGGTCACGTCGCTGTTCATCCGGCCGGCGCTGCAGGACACGTCGGTGATGGAGAGCTACAACCTGTGGTCCGTCATCGTGTGGGCGGTGCTGACAGTGGTGCCGGTGTCCTTCGCGGGTTTCACCCCCGGCATGGCCGCGACCGGCATCCGGGTCGCGAGGCTCGACGGCGGGCCGATCGTGGGTCCGTGGCGCGCTGTGGTGCGTGCGGCGCTCACGTGCCTCATCGTTCCGGCTGCGGTGCGTAACATCGACGGGCGCAGTTGGCTCGATCGGCTGACGAGCACGGTCGTCGTGCGGATGCGCTGACGTGAAAAAGGGGAGACCGCGGCGGCGGTCTCCCCTTTTTTCGTACGCGGTCAGCGGCGGCGGATGGCGCGCTGCACGTTGCGCATCTTGGCGCCCTGCGGCACCGGGCCCTTCGGCATCGCGGCTCCGCGGTTGCCCAGTGCGGCGAGCTTGGCCTCCAGCGCGTCCACCTGGGCGGGCCGGAGGTTGCGCGGCAGCTTCATCAGGTGCGGCTGCAGGCGGCGCAGCGGGACCTGGCCCTCGTCGTTGCCGACGATGACGTCGTAGATCGGGGTGTCGCCCACCAGCCGGGCCACGCGCTTCTTCTCCTGCTGCATGAGGTTGCGCACGCGGTGCGGCGCGCCCTCACCGACCAGGACGACGCCGGGCGCGCCCAGCACCCGGTGCACGGCGTCGAGCTGCGTGGTCGCGGCGACGGTCTGGGTCACCCGCCAGCGGCCGCGCATGTTGTCCAGCGCCCAGCCCGCGGCACCGGGCTGGCCCTCGGCCTTCGTGTACACCGTCTTCTGCACGCGGCGGCCGAAGATGATCACCGCGGCGAGCAGGCCGAGCACGATGCCGAGCGGAAGCAGGACCCACTGCAGCCCGAAGATGAACCCGACACCGAAGATCACACCGGCGACGACGAGGAAGGAGCCGAGCATCCACGGGATGAGCGCCTTGTCCTCCCGGCGCTGCACCTTGAACGCTTCGAAGATCTGCCCGCGCCGCGCCTTGCTGGCCGCGCGCTTCTCCCGCTTGGCCTGCTTGGCAGCTTCTTTGTCCTGCTTTCCCGCCATATGACCCAGGATACGGGCGGGTGGGCTTCGCGGAATCTGTCGGCCCCCTCTGCGAGGATGCCTGTCGTGGTTGACGCAGCTCCTCGCACGAACCGGCCCGGCCTGCTGGACGGGCTCGATCCCGAGCAACGGGCCGCCGCCGCGGCGCCACGCGGTCCGGTGTGCGTGCTGGCGGGGGCGGGCACGGGGAAGACGCGGACGATCACGCACCGCATCGCGTACCTGATCAGCGCCGGGCACGTCGCGCCGGGACAGGTGCTGGCGGTGACCTTCACGGCGAGGGCGGCGGGCGAGATGCGCACCCGGCTGCGCGCGCTGGGCGTCGAGGGTGCGCAGGCGCTCACGTTCCACGCGGCGGCGCGCCGGCAGCTGCGGTACTTCTGGCCGCGCGTGATCGGTGACCGGATGTGGGACCTGCTCGAGGGCAAGCTGCGGCTGGTCGGCCAGGCGGCGCAGCGCGCCGGGCTGGGTACCGAGGCGGAGTTGCTGCGCGACCTGGCGAGCGAGATCGAGTGGGCCAAGGCGTCGCTCGTCACGCCGGACGAGTACCCGGCAACGGCCGTGAAGGTGCAGCGGGACAGCCCGGCGGCGCCCCAGCAGGTCGCCGAGGTGTACCGGCTGTACGAGAAGCTGAAGAACAACGCGCAGGTCCTCGACTTCGACGACCTGCTCCTGCAGACGACCGCGGTGCTGGAGGAGCACGGCGAGGTCGCCAGGGAGTTCCGCGATCGGTACCGGTGCTTCATCGTCGACGAGTACCAGGACGTCACCCCGTTGCAGCAGCGCCTGCTCGACGCGTGGCTCGGCGGCCGTGACGACCTGACGGTGGTCGGCGACGCCAACCAGACCATCTACTCCTTCGGCGGCGCCTCCCCGCGCCCGCTGCTGGAGTTCACGCGCCGCTTCCCCGAAGCGACGGTGGTGCGGCTCGAACGCGACTACCGCTCCACCCCGCAGGTCGTCGAGCTGGCCAACAAGGTGATCGGCGCCGCGCGCAACCGGCCGGCGGGCTCCCGGCTGCGGCTGATCGGGCAGCGGCCACCGGGCCCCGAACCGAAGTTCGCCGAGTTCGAGGACGAGCCGACGGAGGCCGCGGCGGTGGCCGCCCGTGTCCGCACCCTGCTCGACGCGGGTGTGCCGGCGAGCGAGGTCGCGATCCTGTACCGGATCAACGCGCAGTCGGAGGCCTACGAGCAGGCGCTCGCCGAGGCCGGCATCCCGTACCTGGTGCGGGGCGGGGAGCGGTTCTTCGACCGGCGCGAGGTGCGGCAGGCGATGGTTTCGCTGCGCACGGCGGCAGGGGATCCGCCGCCCACCGAACTGGTGACAGCGGTGCGGTCGGTGCTGGCGCGCGTCGGCCTGACGGACCAGCCGCCCGCCGGTGGCGCCGCGCGCGAGCGGTGGGACGCGCTGCTGTCCCTCGTCGAGGTCGCGGAGGAACTGGCGGCCACGGTGCCGGGCGCGGACCTCCCGCGGTACGTGGCGGAGCTGGAGCAGCGGGCGGCCGCGCAGCACCCGCCGACGGTCGAGGGCGTGACGCTGGCATCGCTGCACGCGGCGAAGGGGCTGGAGTGGGACGCGGTGTTCCTCGTCGGCCTCGCCGAGGGGACGATGCCGATCCTGCACGCCGACGGCGACGACAACGCCATCGAGGAGGAGCGGCGGCTGTTCTACGTCGGGGTCACGCGGGCGCGGGAGCACCTGTGGTTGTCGTGGTCGCTGTCGCGGCACCCCGGTGGCAGGCGGAACCGCCGCCGCAGCCGGTTCCTGTACGGGTTGTTGCCGGAGCACCACCCGGCGGCGCGGGTGCCGCGGTCCCAGGCGGCCCGCGGCGGGGCGAAGCCGAAGTGCCGTCTGTGCGGGGAAACGTTGGCGGGCACCATGGAGATCAAGCTCGGCCGGTGCGAGCGGTGTCCGTCCAATCTGGATGAAGGCTTGTTCGACCGCCTGAAGGAGTGGCGCAGCGCGCGGGCGAAGGAGCTGAAGGTGCCGCCGTACGTGGTGTTCACCGACGCGACGTTGCTGGCGATCGCCGAGCAGCAGCCCACCGACCGCGGTGCGCTCGTGTCGATCTCCGGGATCGGGCCGAGTAAGGTCGCGAAGTTCGGGGAGGACGTGCTCGCCGTGATCCAGGGTGAGCGTTGACCGCGTCGGAGGGGGCTTCCGTGCGGCGGAACCGCCGTTCGAGGCGCGATCTTCGTCGCTTCGGAGAATCCTGCGGAAAATAAGTTGCCCCCGCCTGTAGGGGAGCAATAGCCTGCACAGGTCGGGTGGTGACCACCCGAGGGGGATTCCGCCCGTCGTGGGAGCGACGAGCGTCGGACAGTGAGAGGAGGTGCCCGGAGATGGTGATCTATTCCGTGATCGGCAACCGTGGCACCGCGCTGTCCGCGACCGCTCCGATGGGTGTCGCCCTTGCCTGGGCGCCTGCGATGGGCGCCGCCGCTGCCTGGGCGCCTCCGATGGCGAGCACCCTTGCGACGGGCGTCGAGCTCACGAGCGCCACCGCCGCTGGCCGGCGTCTGCGCGAGGCCGGGGAACCGGCTCGCCATGCAGCCCGCCGTGCCGCCTTTGGTGGCCGCATTGTGCCCGTTACCGCCGATCTGCAGACCAAGCAGCCGAAGATCCACGTTCCGCACCCTCAGCCAGAGCGAAGCCCCTGACGCCCGTTCAGGGATAAGGCTCACGAAGGCCGCGGAACCGTACTCGGATCCGCGGCCTTCGTGTTGTGTGCAGTACCCGCCCAACTGAAAGAACCGTTACTACACAAAGGAGAACGGGATGTCATCGGCAATCGCCTTCGCGTCAGAGGGGGCGTTACCCGCCGAGTTCGCCGCACCTCCCACAGGAGGGTTCGGCGACCTGCTCGACGCGGTCGTCTCTCCCGGCCTGGACCTGCCGTGCCGGTCCGGGGACGCCGACCTGTGGTTCGCGGAAGCTCCCGCGGACCTCGAGCGGGCGAAGCGCCTGTGCGCGGACTGCCCGATCCGGGAGTCGTGCCTGGCAGGTGCGCTCGACCGGCGGGAGCCGTGGGGCGTCTGGGGTGGCGAGATCTTCGAGCGCGGCGTGATCGTCGCGCGGAAGCGGCCCAGGGGACGTCCGCGGAAGCACCCGGTCGCGGAGCGGCCGGCGGAGCAACCCCTCGAGAGGGCGAACTCGAGCGAGCGGCGGAGCGCTGCCGCATGAGTGTCCAGCTGTTGATTCGCGAAAAGCCACGCACGGTGCGTGTTCAGCTCACCGCCGCGCCCGTGCCGACCAAGGAGATCATCGAGATGTTGATGCAAGAAGAACTGGCCAGAGTCCGAATACAGGAGATGCGCCGGGAGGTGCGTGCCCAGCAGATGCGGGGCCACGCCCGCGCGGCGCGCCGCTGGGACAGGATGGCGCGCTGGGCTTCCCGCCGCGCCGACCGGCACAGGTCCTAGTTGTTGCGGGTCGTGACGTTGGTGACGTGGGTGAGGGCCTGAGGTGAGGGGACGGGT
>NZ_BAABIB010000141.1:0-52301 GCF_039542405.1 Amycolatopsis dongchuanensis | reverse complement strand
GGCACCTCGCGAGCGCGGCCACCGGGCCGGACGAGGCCGTGGCCGCCGAACTGGAGCGCACCGCGGCCGAGGCGGGGCGGCGCCGCGGCCACACCGCCGCGGCGACCGCCTACGCGCGCGCCGCGCAGCTCAGCTCCACCGAACCCGCCAGGGTGCGCCGGCTCGTCCTCGCCGCCGAGGCCGCGGCCGAGGCGGGGGAGGCCGACCGGGCCCGGTCCTTCGCGGCCCAGGTGTCGACGCCCCCGGACGACCCGGACCTGCGGACTCGGCTGGTCCTCGTCGATGCGCTCGCCCGGTTCTCCCAGGGCCGGGCGGGCGAGGCGCACCGGCTGGTGCTGGACGCCTCCGCCGGGCTGCCGCCGGAGCGGGCGCGGGAACTGTTGCTGGAGGGCGCCTACTTCGGCTGGTTCGCGGGCCGGCGGGAGCTCGCCGAAAGCGCGGACCGGCTCACGGGTTCCGGTCCGCTGCACCGGTTCGTGCAAGCGGCGATCTCCGTCCTGCTCGACCGCGAAGTCGCGGCCGACCTGGCGTCTCTGGGAGAACAGGTGGGGCGCGAGGCGGCCGGTCCCGACGGGCTGCTGCTCGTGTGCGGGCTCCAGCAGGTGCTGGGGCAGGACGGCGCGGTGCTCTCGCTCGCCACGAGAGCTGTGGCGGACGCCCGGGCGGAGGGGCGCATCGCGCGGCTGCCGAACCTGCTGTTCCTGCTCGCCGAAGCCCAGCTCGCGGTCGGCCTGCACCGCGACGCGGTCACGTCGTCCGCCGAGGCCGACCGGATCGCCGAGGACATCGGCCAGCGGCAGTGGCGGGGCCTGCATGCGAGCGTGCTGGCCCACGTCGCCGCCATCGAAGGCGACGAAACCCGGTGCCGCGAGCTGGCCGCCGCGGTGCTCGGTGCCCACGACGGTCCCGGCATCCCGCGCGCGAACTGGGCGATGGGCGTGCTCGACCTGGGGCGGGGCCGGGCGGCGGTCGCGCTCGCACGGCTGGAAGCGCTTGCCGCGTCCCCGGCGCGTTACGGCCTGGCGGCCCGTAGCGTGCCCGATCTCGTGGAGGCGGCGGTGCGGGTGGGCGAACCGGGGCGGTCGGAAAGCGCTTTCCGGTGGTTCACCGGACGGGCGCGCGGCATGGGCCAGGCCTGGGCCGACGCCCTCGTCGCACGCTGCCGGGCGCTGCTCGGTCCGGAGGACGAAGCCGAGCAGCACTTCAAGACCGCGCTCGGACTGCACGAGGCCGACCGCAGGCCGTTCGAGCAGGCGAGGACCGAGCTGCTGTACGGGGAGTGGCTGCGGCGGGCCCGGCGCAAGGCCGACGCGAGTACCCACCTGCGCTCGGCACGCGAGACGTTCGAACGTCTGCACGCCGCGCCGTGGCTCGCGCGGGCGGAGGCCGAACTCGTCGCGACGGGTGTGAGCGGCAGTGGCGGCACGACCACGGCACCCGGCGCACTGTCCCGGCTCACCCCGCAGGAACTGCAGATCGTCCGCCTCGCCGCCAGTGGACTGTCCAATCGGGACATCGCGGCGCAGCTGTTCCTCAGCCCCCGCACGGTGGGGCACCACCTGTACAAGGCGTATCCGAAGCTGGGTGTGCGTTCGCGGGGTGAGCTGGCGGAGCTGCCGCTGCGGGATCCGGGGGAGGGCTGAGCCCGGTCGCTTACGGTCGTGCCGGGAAGAACGTGCCGTCGGAAGGCCCTGGCGAGAGCGGGCTCGCGGTGATCGTGCGTTCGATGGCCGCCGCGCAGTCCCGCAGGCGCGGGAGGATCGAGCCGAACAACGTGTCGTCGGTGACCTGGCCCGTGTGCGTGCCGATCGTGACCGCCGCGACCACCTCGCCCGCGGTGTCGCGCAACGGCACGGCCACGCTGCGCACCCCGCGTTCGAGCTCCTGGTCGAGCAACGCCCACCCCCGCTCGCGCACCTCCGCGATCAGGCCCGCGAGCTCACCGGGGTCCGTGACGGTGCGGTCGGTGTACCGCACCGGGGGAAACCGCTCGAAGTACTCGGTGAGCGCCGCGGGCGGCAGGCCGGACAGCAGCGCGCGGCCGACCGCGGACGCCGCGGCCGGCACCCGCGTCCCGGGCGCCAGCCTGATCGTCATGACGCGGCCGACGGCCGCACGGGCGAGGAACACCGCCGCCTCGCCCTCGAGCACGGCCAGCGAGCACGAGTGGTCCACCGCATGGGCCACGTCCTCCAGGTAGGGCTGCACCATCTCGGGGAAGGTCTGGGACGCGATGGTCGCGTACCCCAGTTCGAGGACCTTCGCCGTGAGCCGGTACTTCGTGCCGGTGCTCTCGACGTAGCCGAGCGACTCCAGCGTGCGCAGCAGGCGGCGGGCGGTGGCGCGGTCGAAACCGCACGTCGTCGCGACCTCGGTCACCGACAGTTCGGCGCGCTCGGCGGAAAAAGCCGTGAGCACGTCCAAGCCGCGGTCGAAGGTCCGCACGAACGGACCGCCGCCACCTTCCGCCACGCCGTGCCTCCCTCGCCGTCAGCTCCTGGCCTGCTCCGCCATTCCACCACGCCGCTCGCCGGCCGGGTGCGGTTGCCGGGTTTCGGGCCCGGCGAGCACGGCACCGGCCGACACCAGCGCCGTGCCGACGACGAACACCCCGACCGCCCAGTACGAGCCGGCCAGTGCGAGCAGTGCCGTCGCGATCAGCGGCGTGAACCCGGCGAGCGGGTCGGAGGCGGAGCGGGCGAGGTTCACCCCGCTGTTGCGCACGCGCGGGTCGAACATCTCCGCGAGGTAGGCCCCCGACACCGACAGCGCGATCTTGATGCCGATGCCGTAGACCAGCACGAGCGCGAGGACGACGAGCACCGGTTCGCGGGTCTGGAGCAGCCAGAAGAACGGGAACCCGGCCACCGCCACGAACAGCAGCCCGGTGAGGAACACCGGCTTGCGGCCCCACCGGTCCGCGCAGCGCCCGGCGAGCGGGATCACGGCGAGACCGGTGAGGTTCGCGGCCATGACCCCGGTCAGCGCGGGGCCGGAGGACATGCCGAGCGTGCCGGTGCAGTAGGAGATCGCGAACACGTTGAACACCTGGCTGCCCACGGCGTCGGTCGCGCGGGCCAGCGCGGCGAGCACGACGTGCCGCCGGTGCGTCCTGAGCAGTTCGCGGATCGGGTTGCGCACGATCGCGCCGGCGGACTTCAGCTCGGTGAACTCCGGCGATTCGTCGACCCGCAGCCGGATGTACAGCCCGACGAGGACCAGCGCGAACCCGACGAGGAACGGCACGCGCCAGCCCCACGCCAGGAACTCCGCCTTCGGCAGCCCGGACAGCGAGGCGAACACGCCGGTGCCGAGCAGGATGCCGAGCGAGACGCCGAGCGCGGGCATGCTCGACAGCAGACCGCGGCGGCGGGCGGTGGAGTGCTCGGCGCTCATCGTGATCGCCGTCCCGTACTCCGCGCCGGCGCCGATGCTCTGCACCAGCCGCAGCAGCACCAGCAGGACCGGCGCGAGCGCGCCCACCTGGGCGTAGGTCGGCAGCAGGCCGATGCCGCCGGTCGCGGCACCCATGAGCACCAGGCACAGCACCATCACGTTCTTGCGGCCGAGGGTGTCGCCCCAGCGGGCGAGCACCACGCCGGCGACGGGGCGCAGCACGAAGCCGATCGCGTAGGTCGCGAACGCGGCGAGCGTGCCCGCGAGCGCGCTGGAGGACGGGAAGAACAGCGAACCGAAGGCCAGGGAGGTGGCCGTGCCGTAGATGTAGAAGTCGTACCACTCGAGCACGGTGCCGACGAGGTTCGAGGCGATCGCGCGGGTGCGGGCGGAACTGGTCATCGTTGACCTCCGGGGTCTAGGCGGTGCGGGGAAGCCGGGGCTGGGCGGGGGAATCGACGATCGCGCCCTGCTCGCGCAGCAGGGCCTGGAGCCGGTCGGCGGGCACGGCACGCGGAGGTACGCCGAGCTGGGTGGCGAGTGCGGCCGCGACTCCGGCGGCCTGTCCTGTGGCCATCGCCGTGCCCATGTGCCGCACCGCGCCCATCGCCGCCTGCGTCGCGGACAGGCACCGCCCGGCGACGAGCAGTCCCTCCACACCGCGCGGCAGCAAACTCCGGTACGGCACCGAAAACGGGGCGGGCGGTTCGACGAGCGTGAGCCCGTTGGTGTTGTCGTGCACGTCGAGCGGTCCACCGGCCTGGGCGACGGCGTCGGGGAACTGCCGCCCGCTCAGCACGTCGGACTCGGTCAGCAGGTGGTCGCCCACCACACGCCACGTCTCCCGCACCCCGATCCACGGCGCGATCGCCGACAGGTGGGCGTTTTCGAAGCCGGGCACCTCGCGACGCAGGAACGACAGCACCCTGCGCACCTGTTCGCGTCCGGCGATTTCCGCCCGCGTCAGCTCCTCGCTGTCCGAACCGTCCAATCCGGACACGCGGGTCATCAGGATGAACGCGTCGTGCCCGGAAGGGGAGCTGACCAGCGACAGCAGCTGCTGGGCCAGCTCACCCGCCGCCACGCCGAGCCTGGCCAGCCGCCGCTTCTCCTCGCGGGGCAACGCGCGGAAGCGGTATATGTCCACATCGGACAGACGGGCCATCATCGTCATCGGCTGGCGCTCGTGCCTGCCCTGCGGGTTCTCGACGGCGCAACCCGCTCTGCGGCACACCACGGCGTCGGCCGTGGCGTCGACGACCACCCCGGCACCGATCGCCTCGGGCGCGTACCGGCCCTGGACGACCAGCCCGCGCACCGATCCCTCGGAGACCACCGGGTCGACGGCCTGGCTGTGCAGCCTGACGTCGAGCCCGGCTTCCGCGGCGAGGTCGTCGAGGACCAGCTTGAGGACTTCCGGGTCGAACGGGAAGGTCCGCACGCGCAGCGGGTTTTCGCTGGCTTCGGCGAGGACGTACGGGGTGAACCCGGTCGCGCCCCCGGCGTCGACGAGCCGTCGCGTGATTTCGTGGCCGATGCCCCCGGCCACCAGTGCCGTGCGCCAGTAGAAGCCCATGAAGCTCGCCACCATCGCGCCGGTCGCGGTGCCGCCGAGGAACGGGCCGCGCTCCACGAGCACCGTCCGCGCCCCGGCCCGCGCGGCGGCGACCGCGGCGCAGAACCCGGCGGGTCCACCGCCGGCGACCACGACGTCGGCGCTGGTGGTCACGGGAAGTTCGCGTGGCGGCACGGTGACGGTGTGCTCCGTCGTGAGTTCCGGTAGTGCGGTCATGCGTGTTCTCCTTGCGAGAGCCGGTGGATCGTTTCCGCGGCGTGCCGCACGGCGAGTGCGGACCAGCCGCCGTGCCCCGCGGCGTCGCCGACCGCCACGACCGTCTTGCCGGGAACGACGCGCCGCGGGCTGAGCGCGTCGGAGCCGTTGACGGACACGAGGATCGGGCCGCGGGCGGGAATGGCGGTGTGCCGCCCGGAGGCGTGCTGGACGTGGATGCGATCCGGTTCGACGGCGGTCGGTACGGATTCGAGGACGAGACGGACTCGTGCCGAGGCGCGGAGCCGGGCGAGCGGGAGGATCTTCGCCCGCGCGCCGACGTCGTGCGCGGGCTCGGGTTCCGCGCCGATGAGCGTCACCCGGGCGCCCGCCGCGAGCAGGTGGTCGGCCACGGCGGTGCCGTCGCGGTCCGCGCCCCACACGACGTACTCGTCCTCGAGGTCGTGGTCCTCGGCGAGCCAGTCGCGCAGGTGGTGCACCCGTCCGGCCGGGGCACCGGGCAGTACGGGGATCGAGCGCGGTGTTCCGGTGGCGAGGACGACGATCTCCTCGGGTTGCGCGGCGATTTCGGCGGGGGAGAGGGCGTTGCCGAGTTCGACGGTCACCTTCGCCGCGGCCAGTTCCTCCGCGTACCAGTCGAGGATGCGGTGGTACTCCGGGTACTCGTGCAGCCGCGAGGCGAGGCGCAAGGCCCCGCCCAGTGCGGGGGCGCGCTCGACGAGCCGCGTCGGGTGCCCGTTCGCCGCCGCGGTCCTGGCCGCTTCCAGCCCGGCGGGCCCACCGCCGACGACGAGGACCGGCGGGCGTGCGGCGGGCCGTACCACCGGCAGTGGTCCGGCCGCCTCGGGTGCCACCGCACAGCCGACGGGTTCCCCGGTGCGCAGCGCGTCGGTGCAGTAGTTGCACGCGATGCAGGGGCGTGGCGTTTGTCCACTGAGGACTTTGCGGGTCCACGACGGGTCGGCGTGCAGTGCGCGGGCGACCGTGACGAAGTCGGCCTGTCCGAGGGAGAGGATCCGGCTCGCGGTGGCTTCGTCGGTGATGCGGCCAGAAACACCGACCGGCGGGCCGAGCACGCGGAAGCCGGCGGTGGTCTCCGCGTGCAGACCCTGCGGCAGCTCACCGGGCGGGGTGATCCACTGGCCCGCCTCGTAGCAACCCGCGGAGACGTCGACGAAGTCCAGTGTGGACGCTCCGGCCCTGCGAAGGATGGCGATGGTGGCCTCGGCGTCCAGGCCGTCCGGTACGCCCTCGTAGGCGGAGATGCGGATGCCGACGGCGAGTTCCGGCACCGCGGCACGCACTGCGGTGAGGACCTCACCGAGGAAGCGCGCGGGATCGGCGTACTCGTCGGTGCGCCGGTTGGTCCTGGGGGACAGGAACTGCGAGAGCAGGTAGCCGTGTGCGGCGTGGACCGAGACCACGTCGGCACCGGCTTCTGCGCTGCGGCGCGCCGCGTCGGCGAACCGGGTGACGAGGTCGGCGATGTCGTCGTGGTCGAGTTCCAGCGGGAGGTCGCCGTCCACGACCTCCGCGACGACCGGGGACGGGGCCACCGGCGTGTACCCGCTGACAGCCGCCTTCGCCAACCGTCCACCGTGGACCAGCTGCATGCCGAACAGCGCCCCGCCCGCGTGCGCGGCGTCCGCGAGCCGCCGCAGGCCCGCGATCCGCGAGTCCTCGTCCACGGCGAGCTGGCGCGGGCGCACCCGCCCGTCCGCACGCACGAAGGCGGCCTCGGCGTAGACGAGCGCGGCGCCGCCTTCCGCCACGGCGGCGACCCGGTCCACGTAGTGCTCGGTGGGACTTCCGTCGTGGCGGCAGTAGTTGCGCTCCATCGGCGCGGCGACCACGCGGTTGCGGAGTGTCGCCGGGCCCAGCCTGAGCGGCGTCGCGGTGTTCACGGGACCTCGATGAGGATCTTGCCGACCGCCGCGTCGCCGTGGTGCGCGAGCGCGAACGCCTCCGCCGTGCGGGCCAGCGGCAGGCGGTGGGTGACCAGGTCCTCGGCCAGTGCCCGGTGCCGCCGGACGAAGTCGATGGCCGCCGGGAACAGCGCCCGGCTGTTCCGGCTGCCGACGAGGTCGAGTTCCTTGTAGGGCAACAGGTTCATCGGCAGCCGCGCCTCCGCCGCGGAGATCCCGACGGTCACCACCCGCCCGGCGCTGACGACGAGGTCGAGCGCGGTGGCCAGTGCGGCGGGCGCGCCGGTGGCCTCGACGACGACCGAGGGCCCCTCGCCGCCCGCCCACTCGGCGAGCGCCGCCCGTTGCCGGGGGTCCGGCCGCCCGTCGACCGCGGTGGTGAACTCGGCGCCGAAGCGCCGGGCCCGCTCGGCCCGCGCGGGATCGCGGTCCAGCGCGGCGACCCGCGCGCCCCGGTCCGCGAGTGCCCGCGTCGCCAGCAGCCCGATGGGTCCGCAGCCCAGCACGAGCGCGAACGCTTCCGAGGGCGCCAGCGAGCGCTCGACGGCCTGCAGGGCGATGGCCGCCGGTTCCACCACGGCCGCCGTCGTCGCGGACAGGCCGGGCGCCGGATGCGCGTGGGCGGCCGGTACCACGACCGCTTCGGCCAGCGCGCCGTCGAGGTGCACGCCGAGCACGGCGCTGCGGGCGCAGGCGTTCGCCCTGCCGGACTGGCAGGCGTGGCACCGGCCGCACGAGAACGCGGGCTCGACCACCACCCGCTCGCCGCCGGCCCAGCCGGTGATCTCGTGCCCCTGCACGAGCGGCAGCGACGAGGCCGGGTACTCGCCGGCCCAGATGTGGGCGTCGGTGCCGCACACCCCCACGCACTCCACCCGCACGAGCACCTGTCCTTCCCCGGCCACGGGCGCGGGGCGTTCGACGATCTCGACCCGGTTCGGGGCGGTGGTCACCGCGGCCCTCATGACTCGGGCTCCTGACGCACAAACGTTCGCATAGCGCTCGACTATGCGTCCTCAGGTCCGCGAAGGCAAGAGGCGTGTTTCACGGATCGCACAGTTGTGCGCTGGACGCTCGGCTGGTGTTAGGCTGCGGGCGTGAACGAAGACCCGGAGCTGGTGGCCTCCGTGGAACGCGGGCTGGCCGTCCTCGCGGCGTTCCGGCCCGATCAGGACGGCATGACGCTCAGCGAGGTCGCCAAGGAAAGCGGCCTCGACCGCGCGTCGGCCCGGCGTTTCCTGCACACGCTGGTGGCCAGGGGGTACCTCCGCGCGGACCGGCAGCAGTTCCGCCTGCACCCCGCGGTGCTCGAACTCGGCAACGCCTACCTCGCCGCGCTGCGCCTGCCGCGGCTCGCCCTGCCGCACCTGGCGGAGCTGTCCGCGCGCTTCACCGAGTCGGCGTCGATGGCCGTGCTGGACGGGGACAAGGTCGTGTACGTCGTGCACGTGCCGGGCAAGCGCCTGATGGCGCCCGTGGTCACCGTGGGCAGCAGCGTCGCGGCCCACCGGACGTCGCTGGGCCGGGTCCTGCTCGCCGGCAGACCGGACGGTGACCTGGCGAGTGAGCGGTTCGACGCGGCGTTGCGCGCGGAAATCGACGCGGCCCGGCGGGACGGCTGGTTCGCCGCTGAGGAGGAAGGTGTCCGCTCGGTCGCCGTGCCCGTCCGCGATGGGGCGCCGGCCACCGTGGCCGCCATCGGGATCTCCGCGCACGCCGACCGCGTGAGCGCTTCGGCGCTGGCGGAAACGCTGCGCCCCGCGCTCACCGAGGCCGCCGAGCGGATCGAGCGTGCGTACCGGGAGGAGGACGCCGGTGCCGATCGTTGAGCGCGTGCTGGCGAGGGTCGAGGTCGACGACCTTGACGCGGCGCTGGACACCTACCGCGCACTCGCCGGGACCACCGAGGTCAGGCGCTTCCGTTTCGGCGCGGTCGAACTGGCGTGGGTCGGCCCGTTCCTGCTGCTGGCAGGGGAGGCCGAGGAGCTGTCACGGGTGCGGAGGACGGCGACCCTGCTGGTGGCGGACATCGAGGCGGCGCGCGCCGCGGTCACCGCCGGCGGCGGTCAGGTCCTCGAAGGCCCCGGCGAGGGCCCGAACGGCGCCCGCATGATCGCCCGCCACGGCGACGGCGCGGTGTTCGAGTACATCCAGGCGGGCTGATTCGCGGGGCTTTCTCGGCCGGGTCCGGCTCCCCTCAGGCCGCCAAACCGCCGATCAGCAGGTCCACGACCCGCCTCGCGAGGTCGTGCACCTCGTCGGGTGGCTGGCCTTCGCGGCGGTGGTACCACATGTCCACCGCGTTCAGGTTGCTCAGCAGCGTCCTCGTCGCCAGGGCGGCGTCCACCCGGCGGAGCGAACCGTCCTCGATGCCTTCCGTGACGACACCGCGGAACAGGTCCTCGTAGTCGCTGCGCAGCCTGTTCAGCTCCGTCAGCGCGTCCCGCTGACGCGCCTTCAGCGCCGTCGAGCGCTGGTCCCGCACGCCCTGGTGCACGACGTGGTGGTAGGCCAGGTCCTCCATCAGGTTGATCTCGTGCGCCACGCACATCGCCACGAGCCGGTCCCGGCCGCTGCCCCCGCCCCGCGCGTGGGGCTCGACCCGCTCCCGGACGCGCCGCATGCCCTCCTCGTACACGGCGAGGTAGATGTCGAACTTCGAGCGGAAGTGGTAGTACACCAAGCCCTTCGTCGCCCCCACCTCACGCGCGATGTCGTCGATCGTCGCGTTGGCGAACCCGTTGACCATGAACGCCTCGGCGGCGGCGTCGAGGATCCGCTGCCACACCTCCGAAGCCACCTCTGGGCTCGCGCTCACCGTTGCTCCTCCCCTCGCGAAGACCGCCGCCATCGTCGCACGCCCGGCGCCCGGCGTTGACACGGCGAACGCGGGGCGCTTACCGTGATACTCGGTAGTATCGCAGGTAGACCGGCAGAAATTCCAGAGCAAAGTGGCTCACGGAGGGTCGTGGCGATGGCGAACGCGAAAGACCTGCTGCACGAGCTGGCGACGAAACGGGCCATGGTCCGGCTCCTGCCCGTCCTGGGCATCGCCTACTTCATGTCCTACGTCGACCGGACGAACATCTCGCTGGCGAAGACGTCGCTGGAGGCCGACATCGGCATCGGCGCGGCCGCCTACGGGCTCGGCGCCGGGCTGTTCTTCCTGACCTACGCCCTGCTGGAAGTGCCGAGCAACCTCGTCCTCTACCGCGTCGGCGCGCGGGTGTGGATCACCCGCATCGCCCTGACGTGGGGCGCGGTCTCGGCGGCGATGATGTTCGTGCGCAACGAGTGGTCGTTCTACCTGCTGCGGCTGCTGCTCGGCGCGGCGGAGGCGGGTCTGTTCCCCGCGATGATGTACCTGGTCACGCTGTGGTTCTCGCAGCGGCACCGGGTGACGATCGTCGGGTTCATCTACGTGGCGCCGTGTGTCGCGATCTTCCTCGGCGCGCCCGCCGGTGGCGCGCTGATGGAGCTGGACGGGCTCGGCGGCCTGCAGGGCTGGCAGTGGATGTTCCTCATCGAAGGCCTGGTCACGATCGCCGCCGGGGTGCTGGTCTGGTTCGCGCTGCCGGGGCGCCCGACGGACGCGAAGTGGCTCACCCCCGAGCAGGCCATCGAACTGAGCGAGCGCGCGGTCGCGCACGACGCCCCGTCGCCGGAACGGATCCGGGGCAACCTGCGGCTGGCCTTCGGGCGCCCGCCGGTGCTCGCGCTCGCCGCGATCTACTTCATCAACCAGGCGATCAGCTCCGGCGTGGGCTTCAACTACCCGTCGCTGCTGCAGTCGATCGGCATCAAGAACACGTTCCTGGTCGGGCTCGTCGCGGGCAGCGGCGGGCTCGCGGGGCTGGCCGGCGTGCTGTTCTTCCCGTGGCTCAAGCGGCGCATCGGCCACGAGGTGACCCTCATCGGTGTCGGCGCCGGGGGCACGCTGGTCATCCTGACGCTGTTCCTGCTGTTGCCGTACGCGCCGGTGCGCATCGTGCTGATCTTCCTGTCCAGCTTCTTCGCGCTCGGCACGCTGCCGTTGTTCTGGTCCGTCGCGATGTCCCGCATGTCCGGGCTGATGGCCGCGGCGGGGCTGGCGTTCATCAACACCGTGGGCATCACCGGCGGGTTTGTCGGGCCCTACGCCTACGGGCTCATCGAGGAGGCGACCGGCAACCTGCTGTCGCCGTACTACACGCTGCTCGTCGCGTCCGTCGTCGCCGTCGCGCTCGTGCCGGTGCTGGCGCGCACCCTCCGGCACCGCCGGGACGACACCGCCGCGCCGGTCGCCGTCGACCGGAGCGGGGCGGCGTGACCGCGCGGCGCGTGGCCGCCCTCGCGCTGGCGGTCCTGCTGTGGTGTGTGACGGGCGGGCAGGCGGTGGCGGGCGGTCCGCTGCGGTACGTGGCGCTGGGCGACTCGTCGGCGGCGGGCCCGCTGATCCCCGACCAGATCGACACGACGTGCCTGCGCTCGGACCGGAACTGGCCGCACGTGCTGGCCGCGACGCTGCACGCGGCGCTCACCGACGTGTCGTGCTCAGGCGCCACGACGGCCGACTTCACCGGTCGCCAGGCCGGGATCGTGCCGCCCCAGTTCGGCGCGCTGCGGCCGGACACGGACCTGGTCACGGTCGCGATCGGCGCCAACGACATCGTGCTGTCCTCGGCGTTCGTCGCGTGCGCGAGCCCCGGTGGCGTCCCGGCCCAGCCCTCGTGCCGGGAGCGGTACGACTCCGGCGGCGTGGACACCTTCGCCGCGAGGATCCGGGACACCGCCCCGAAAGTCGGTGCGGCGCTGAACGAGATCCACCGCCGGTCCCCGCACGCGAAGATCGTCGTGACCGGGTACCTGACGTACTGGCGCCCCGGCGGCTGTTTCCCCGCCGACCCGTACACGCCCGCGGACGCGAACTACATCCAGTCCAGATTGGACATGGTCGCGGGGATGCTGGCGTGGCAGGCCGTGACGCACCGGGCGTCCTATGTAGACATCCGGCTGCCCAGTGCGCGGCACGGCCTGTGTGAACCACCGGAGCGGCGTTGGCTGGAGGGGGCGACACCGTCGTCGCCCGCGTACCCCTACCACCCGAACGCCGAAGGCATGCGGCACGTGGCCGCGATACTGGCCGGCGCACTGGAGAACCGGCACTGACGGGAGGAGGACCCGATGGACGTGTCCTGCGCGTTTCCCACCGCACTGGACTCACCGGACAACATCGCGCTCGCGGAGGAGCTCGGCTACCACCGCGCGTGGCTCTACGACACGCCCCAGCAGAGCCCGGACGTGTGGATGATGCTCGCACTGGCCGCCGAGCGCACCGAGCGCATCGGGCTGGGGCCGGGCGTGCTCGTGCCGAGCCTGCGGCACCCGATGGTCAACGCGGCGGCGACGGCCGCCCTCACGGCGCTCGCGCCCGGCCGCGTCGCGGTCGCCTTCGGCACCGGGTTCACCGGGCGCCGCGCGATGGGCTACGGCGCGGTTCCCTGGTCGTACATGGATTCCTACATCCGCGCCTACCGCGCGCTGCTGAGGGGCGAGACCATCGAGTGGGAGGGCGCGCGGATGCGGATGCTGCATCCGGAAGGGCACGCGCCGTCGCGGCCCGTCGAGGTCCCGGTGCTCGTCGGCGCGCTGGGACCCAAGGGCGCCAAGGTCGCGCGGGAGCTCGGCGACGGGCTGTACGCGACGTTGAGCACCCCGGAGTTCATGAGCGAACACCCCTGGGTGGCCTATCTCGCGTGGGGGACCGTGCTCGACGAGGACGAGGCGCCCGACTCCGACCACGCGAGGGAGACGGCCGGCCCCGGCTGGGCCCTGTCGCTGCACGGCGCCTACGAGTTCGGCGGCCCGGATGCCGTGCGCGCACTGCCCGGCGGGCAGGAATGGCTCGACGCACTGGAGGCGGAGCCGCCGGAGCAGCGCCACCTGTCCGTCCACAGCGGACACTGCGTCGAGCTCAACGCGGCGGACACCGCGGCGTGGCGGGCCGGCGGGAGCGTGACGCTGCGGGACGTCACGCTCAGCGGCACCCGCGCCGAGATCCGCCGCAAACTGGACGAGTTCCAGGCGCTCGGCGTCACCGAGATCGTCTTCCAGCCGTGTGGTTCCGATGTGCGCGCGGAACTGGAACACTTCCTCGAAGCCGCAGACCCAGTACTTGCCGGAGGTGCGTGATGAGCCGGGAGATCCAGACGGTCGTCGACGGGCTTTCGTTCCTGGAGTGCCCCCGCTGGCACGAGGGGCGGATCTGGTTCGCCGACTTCTACACCCACCGCGTGTACTCCGCCACGGAGGACGGCGGTGATCTCCGCGTCGAGGCCGAGGTCGAAGGGCAGCCGTCCGGGCTGGGCTGGCTGCCGGACGGGCGGCTCCTGGTCGTCTCGATGCGGGACGCGCGCCTGCTCCGCCGTGAACCCGACGGCAGCCTCGTCACCCACGCCGACCTGTCCAGCCACGTCAAGGGCTATCCCAACGACATGGTCGTCGACGCGCGCGGGCGGGCGTTCGTGGGCGAGTTCGGGTTCGACCTGATGGGCGGCGCCCCGCTGGAGACCGCGGCGTTGCTGCGGGCCGATCCGGACGGCACCGTCACCACGGTCGCCGAGGACGTGTGGTTCCCCAACGGCAGCGTGCTGACCGACGACGGGGTGCTCCTGGTCTGCGAGACCTTCGGCAACCGCGTCAGCGCCTTCGACGTCACCGACGACGGCGACCTCGTCAACCGCCGCACGTGGGCGAAGTTCGGCGAGCTGCCGACCGACCGGAACCTGGAGCCGCTGTTCGCCCAGGTGGTCGTCGCGCCGGACGGCTGCTGCCTCGACGCCGAAGGCGCGCTGTGGGTCGCCGACGCCACCGGCAACCGCGTGCTGCGGGTGCGGGAGGGCGGCGAGGTCAGCGAGGAGATCTCGCCCGGCACCGGGGCTTTCGCGTGCATGCTCGGTGGGGAGGACGGGCGCACGTTGTTCGTGTGCGCCGCGCCCGACTTCCACGAGGACGCCCGCACCCGGGAACGGGAGGGCACCCTGCGCGCGGTGCGCGTGGAAAGCCCGCACGCCGGGCGGCCCTGACCTCAGCCCCGCTCGACGAGCGCAAGCGGGCGGATGGGCGCTCCCGTGGCCCCGACGACGGGCAGCGGAGCGCCGACGAACAAGAACTCCCGCGCGCCCGTCTCCGCCAGCGGCTCGAGGTTGAGCACCTCGATGAGGTTGATCCCGTGCTCGTGCAGGAGGATCCGGTGCACCGGCAGCCGCGCGAGCCCGGCGCCGGCGGGGATGTGCTCCAGCGCGATCGTGTCGGCGCCGACAGCCGCGACCCCGGCGGCGGCCAGCTGCTCCGCGCCGTCGGCGGTGAGCCCGGGCACCCCGCTCTCGCCGCCGACGTAGGCGCTGGCGTCCTCCCACAGCTGGGCCCAGCCCGTCCGGATCAACACGACGTCGCCCTCGCGGATGTCGCTGTCCGCCAGGTCTTCGGCCGTGACGGGTTCCCCGGGCGCGAGCCGCGCGACCCCGCGCCGGGCCGGGACGTCGACGAGCACGCCGCGGCACACCAGCGGCGCGACCTCGTCGATCCCGTGGCTGCGGTACCGCCCGTTCTCCACGACGGCCGGGGCCCCGCCGTGAAACCGGCCGTCCACCGCCACGTGCGACAACGCGTCCATGTGCGTGCCGACGTGACCGCCCAGCACGAGCAGCTCGTGCGCACCCGTCATCCCGTCCGGCCTCGCCACGTCACCGTGGCGGCGGGCCAGTGCCAGGTGGAAACCGGGGTGGGTGGGCGAACACGGCATACCGTCGCGAAGGGGCTGGGCCAGGTCCACGACCCGAGGCCGGGCGGCGGCGAGCGCGTCGAGCAGGGAGGGGCTCACCTGAGGTCCTTTCCGCGGGTTTCGGGCATCGTCGCGATCACCACGGCCGACACGAGCAGCAGCAGGACCAGGTACCCGGTGTACGACGAGCGCCCGAGGTTCGCGCCGATCCACGTCTGCAGGTACGGCGCCGTGCCACCGAACAGCGCCACGGCCACCGAGTACGGTACCGCCAGCCCGACGGCGCGGATGCGGGTCGGGAACATCTCCGCGTAGACCGCGGGCAGGATCGACACCCCGGCCGAGATGAACACCGCCGCCAGCGCCATCCCCGCGAACAGCCGCCACGCGCTGTCCTGCGCGAGCAGCTGCACCGGGTAGAGCGTGACCGCGCCGCCGACGGTCGAGATCAGCAGCACGGGTTTGCGGCCGATGCGGTCGGAAAGCGCGCCCCAGAACGGCATCACGGCGATCAGCAGCACGGCCGACGCCACCCCGGCCCACAGCGCGCCGGTGGAGGACACGTGGAGCGTGCTGATGGCGTACGCGGGCGCGGCGACCACCCACGAGTAGTAGACGACGGTGAAGCCGACCGACAGGCCGATGACCCGCACCGCCTCCTTGCGGTGCGCGACGAGCTGCGGCCACAGCCTGGGCCGCTCGGCGCCCGCCTGCGTGAAGGCCTCCGTCTCGGCCATCTTCCGTCGCATGTAGACGGCCACCAGGCCGAACACACCGCCGAGCAGGAACGGGATGCGCCAGCCGAACGAGTGCATCTGCCCGGACGTCAGCGTCAGTGTGAGCACCAGCCCCAGTAGCACGCCGACGGTGTTGCCGAACACGCTGGCGATGTAGATGAGGCTGGACCACTTCCCGCGCCGGGCGGCGGGCGCGATCTCCGACAGGTAGGTCTGCGCCGACGGCAGCTCGCCGCCACACGCGAGGCCCTGCACCACGCGGGCGAGGAGCAGGATCAGCGACGCCCACGCGCCGACACTGGCGTAGGTCGGGGCGATCCCGATGACGAAGCTCGCGGCGGCGATCGTCGCGACCGTCGCCGACATGGTGACGCGCCGTCCGATCCGGTCCGCGAGCCAGCCGAACAGGAAACCGCCGACCGGGCGGGCGATGAAGCCGACCGCGAACACCGCGAGGCTCGACAGCACGGCGGAAAACTGGTCGCCCTGCGAGAAGAACTGCGTCGCGAAAAACGGCACGAAGATCGCGTAGATCCCCCAGTCGTACCACTCCAGCGCGTGCCCGAGCGCGGTCCCGACGAGCTGGGACGTGCGCCGCGTCGCGGGTGCCTGCTGCTGTTGGGCGGTGTCGGTCATCGTTGGCCTCCGGAAGGGGTGAGGAGCCGGCGCCGGGCCAGCTCGGTCAGCAGGGCGGCGCCGTCTCCGACGACGGAGTCGTCGAAGACGGCACGCGGGCTGTGGTTGTACGGCGCCTTGTCCGGGTCGGCTCCCGGCGGCAGCGCGCCCAGCGCGAGGAAGCAGCCGGGCACCTCCCGCAGGACGCGGGAGAAGTCCTCGGCGCCGGTGAACGGGTCGGCCAAGGGGGCGTAGCGCTCGTCGCCGAACGTCTCGGCCACCACCTCACGGGCGAACGCGGCCTCCTCGTCGTCGTTGATCGTGGGCGGGCGGCCCTCGGTGTAGTCCGCCTCGGCGGTCACGCCGTGCGCCTCCGCGATACCGGACACCACGCGCAGCGCCGTCTCCCGCATCCGCCGCCCCGACTCCTCGGAGAAGGTGCGGATGGTGGCCTCGAAGGCCGCGGTGTCGGGGATGACGTTGCTGCGCGTGCCCGCCCGCAGCACCCCGACCGTCAGCACCACCGGGTCGAACACGTCGAACCGGCGCGTCACGGCGGTCTGCAGCGCGGTGACCATCTCCGCGAGGACGGGCACCGGGTCCTTCGCCTGGTGTGGCGCCGAACCGTGGCCGCCTTCGCCGTGCACGGTGACGGTCAGCGTCGCGGACGCCGCGAGCATCACCCCGGGACGGGTGGAAAACCGCCCCGCGGGGCCGAGGTTGGAGAACACGTGCAGCCCGTACGCGGCGTCGGCGCGTCGTCCCGCGGCGTCGAGGACGCCTTCGCGGATCATCGTGCGCGCGCCTTCCCAGCCCTCCTCGCCGGGCTGGAACATGAACACGACGTCGCCGCCGAGCCGGTCCCGCCGGGCGGAGAGGAGGTGGGCGGCGCCCACGAGCATCGCGGTGTGCAGGTCGTGCCCGCACCCGTGCATCGCACCGTCCACTTCGGACGCGAACGCCAGCCCGGTCTCCTCCTGTACCGGCAGCGCGTCCATGTCGCCCCGCAGCAGCACCACGCCGTCCCCGCGGCCCCGCAGCACCGCGGTGACCGACGTGCAGTCGCGGCCGGTCGTGATCTCCAGCGGCAGCCCGTCGAGTGCCCGCAGCACCCGCTCCTGCGTGCGCGGCAGGTGCAGGCCGACCTCCGGTTCCCGGTGCAGGGCCCGCCGGAGCCCGACGAGCTCGCCCGCCAGCTCCCGCGCGTCCGCCACCACCGACATCCCGGTCCTCCTCACTCGCTCGAACTTTCGGCAGAGTGTGGGTGTCGTTAGAGTCGATCGGGCGGAAAACTTTCGATTCGCGCACCGAAGCCCGGTTCTGAGGAGGATTCGTGCATCCGGAGGCGTTGACGGAACTCGACCTCGAACTGCTGCACGGGCTGCAGATCGCGCCGCGCGTCAGCTGGGCCGAGGCCGCGCGCATCCTGGGTTCGACACCCGCGACGCTCGCCGCCCGGTGGGCGCGGCTGCGGCGCGAGGGGCTGGCGTGGGTCACCGCGCACCGGGGCGGCGACTACCGGCGCGTGGTACTGGCGCTGGTCGAGGTCGACTGCCTGCCGGGCGCCCGCGCCGACGTCGTCGAGGCGATCTGCGCCGACCCGAGAGCGGCGACGGTCGAGGAGTCGACCAGGGGCCGGGACCTGCTGCTCACCACCATCACCCGCGACCTCGCCGGGCTGACCGAGTTCGTGCTCGACGACCTGGGTTCGGTGCCCGGGGTCGAGCGGCAGCGCACCTCCGTGATCACCACGATGCACCGCGACGGCGGCGACTGGCGGCTGGGCGCGCTCGACCCCGGGCAGGTGGCGGCGTTCGAAGCGGCGGCCAGGGCGATGCGGCCGGTGCCCGGGGTGACGCCGCCCGCCGACGCCGGACCGCTGATCGAGGTGCTCGCCGCCGACGGGCGCGCCACCGCCGCGGACTGCGCCCGCGCGACGGGGCGCAACCCGGCGACGGTGCGGCGGCAGCTCGGCCGCCTGCTCGCTTCGGGGGTCCTGACGTTCCGGTGCGAGGTGGCGCAGTCGGTGTCCGGTCACCCGGTCAGCAGCACCTGGACGGTGGCGGTGTCCCCGGCGGACCAGGAGCGCACGGTCGCCGCGCTCGTGACGCTGCCGGAACTGCGGATGTGCGCCTCGATCACCGGGGACGCCACCCTCGCCTTCACGGTGTGGACCCGTTCGCTGGCCGACCTGACCCGGCTTGAGCAGCTGGTCGGGGAACGCCTGCCGTGGCTGTCCATCCGGGACAGCGGGATCAACCTGCGCACCCCGAAACGCATGGGCTGGCTCCTCGACGCCGAGGGCCGCGCCACCGGGAAGGTCGTGACGCCGTTGTGAGTCAGTTCTTGAACGTGGCCACCACGTCGAGCGTGCGTGCCTGCTCCTCGGGCGAACCGAGCGGGATCACGACGAGGTCGGTGGTGCCCGCGTCGCGGAAGCGGGCGATCGCTTCCCCGACCGCGGCTTCGTTTCCCAGCACCGTGGCGTCCGCCGGGCTGGACAGGCCGGCGCGGGCGAGGGAAGCGCGGTAGGCGGGCAGCTCCCCGACACCGCCGAAGTCCGCGGCGAGGCGCTCCCGCACCCGGTCCGGCTCGTCGGTCACCGAGACCACCACCCCGACGACGATGCGGGCGCCCGCCGGCAGGCTGGGGACGACGTGGTCGCTGATGACCTCCGGGGTCACCCAGGTCGAGACCACGCCCTCGGTCAGCTCGCCCGCGAGCGCGAGCATGCGCGGGCCGAGCGCGGCCATCAGCACTGGGGGAGCGGGGGCCTCGACGTTCAGTCGCGTGTGGACGGTGAAGTACTCGCCCTCGTGGTCGACCTGTTCACCTCGCAGTAGCGGGCGCAGGACGGTGAGGTACTCGCGCGTGTGCCGCAGTGGGGAGGCGTAGGACAGGCCCAGCTGGCCCTGCACGTACCACTCGTGCCCGGCGCCGACGCCCAGCACCAGGCCCCCGCCCGTGGCGGCCTGCAAGGTCAGCGCTTCGGCGGCGAGCGTCGCCGGGTGGCGGGGGTAGGTGAGCGCGACCGCGGTGCCGATCTCACGCGGGCGCTCGCGGAACCCCGTCAGCGTGACGAACGGGTCCCATCCGCCCGGGAGCTGGTTGGTCCAGAAGCTGTCGAAGCCGCGCCGCGCGGCGTCGGCGGCGCCGGCCGCGAAGTCGCCCGGCGTGGCGGAGTTGATCGTGCTCGTACCGATTCGCATGGCTCCATCCCAATACGCGGGACCGCCGCGAACCAGCCTCGACTAGAGTCGGCAGCAATCACTTTTTGTGATCGTGGAGGGGTCGTGGAGCTGCGCACGCTGCGGTACTTCGTCGTGGTCGCGGAGGAACTGCACTTCGGCCGTGCCGCCGAGCGGCTGCGGATCGTGCAGGCGGCGGTGAGCCAGCAGATCGCGCGGCTCGAACGCGAGCTGGGCGTGCGGCTGTTCGACCGCTCCGCCCGCCGGGTCCGGCTCACCCCCGCCGGGGAGCGCGTGCTGGCGGCGGCGCGGGAAACCCTCGCGGCCGCGGCGCGGGTCCGCGTGGTGGCCGCGGAATCGGCGGCCAGGGTGCGGATCGGGGTGACCTCCGGGCTGACCGCACGCCTGGAGCGGGGCGTCGCCGCGCTGCGCGGCGAGTCGCCGACCGGTGAGGTCGTGCTGGTGGACCTGCCGGTGCCCGCGCGGCTCAACGCCGTGCGCAACGGCGAACTGGACCTGGCGCTGGTGCACGGTGCGGTCGTCCCCGACGGGTTCCAGGTGGTGCGCGCGTGGTCCGAACCACTGCGGGTCGCGGTCGCGAGGGACCATCCGCTCGCGGACCGGAGCGCCGTGACCCTCGCGGACCTCGACCCCGCGGCGCTGCGGCTGCCCGCGCGAGCGCAGGACCCCCCGCTGTACGACGCGGTCATGTCGGCCCTGCGGCAGGCGGGCGTGAATCCGCCGGGCAGGGTCGCCGCCGGGAGCGTGCTCAGCGTGCTGGTCGACGTCGGCGCCCGCGCCGGGGCCTGGACGCTGCTGCCCGCCGAGCAACTGGCCGCACTCGCGTCACGCCGCGTGCGGGCCGTGCCGCTCGAACCGCCGCTGGAGATCGACGGTCACCTCGTCGTCTCACTGTCCACACCGGACTTCTGCGTCGGCTCGTTCATGGCCGCTTTCACCGACGCGCCAGAGCTTCGCGCCAGTACCGCGTGACGGACCGCCGCAGCCGTTCCGTGTCGACGGACTCGGGGGAGAGGAACCGCTGCAGCGCGATTCCGCGCAACTGCCCGACGACGGCGATCGCCACGTCGTCCGGTTCGGCGTCGGCGCGGATGGTGCCCTCGGCGAGCCCGGCGGCGACCTCCTCACGCAGGTCGGCGCGGAACGCCTCGTCCCGCTCGCGGAAGATCGGTGCGAGTTCCGGTGTCGTGGCCGCTTCCGCCCACAGCAGGAGGAACGCCCGGTTGAACGAGTCGAGCCTGCCGAGCGCGCCGATGTAGCCGTCGATCAGCTTCAGCAGCCGCTCCAGCCCGGGGGGCAGGTCGGCGAGACCGGGCACGAACCCGGCCTGCGCGGCGCGCGCCAGGCGCTCGACCAGCACCTGCTTGGCGCCGAAGTGGTGCGTCACGAGGCCGCGGCTGTAGCCGGCGCGTTCGCTCACGCGGGCCAGCGTCAGCGAGCGCACCCCCTGTTCGACGACCAGTTCGGCGGCGGCGCGGAGCAGGGCGTTCTCGGCCTGCTCGCGGCGTTCCTGCTGCGTTCGGCGGGAGGTGGTCATGGCCGTGAGTCTACAACATACTTGCCAGCTGACCAACAAGTGTGCCACGGTGGGAGGGATCCCGAATCGGAGGCTTTCCATGATCGAAGTCGAAGAACACGCACTGGACACGCTGCTGGCGGAGGACCCCGGCGGCCCGGTCGTGATGCTCAACCTGCTGCGCTTCCGGCCCGGCGGGCGCGAAAGCTACCGGCGGTACGCCGAGTCGCTCGGCCCGGAGATCAACGCGCGCTACGGCGTCGAGGTCGCCTACCTCGGCGACGGCGGGCGGCCCCTCGTCGCCGAGGACGGGCAGGCGTGGGACATGGTGCTGCTGGTGCGGTACCCGAGCAGGCAGGCGTTCGCCGCGATGCTCCGCGACCCGGAGTACCAGGCGGTGGCTCACTTCCGGTCGGAGGCGCTGGCCGAGTCGGTGCTGCAGCCGACCGTGCCGCGCGGCGAGGTGGTGGTCTGATGCCCGCGGTGTTCGTGCACGGCAACCCGGAAACCGCGGCGGTGTGGGAGCCGCTGCTGGCCGAGCTCGGGCGCGACGACGTCGTGTGCCTGTCCCCGCCGGGGTTCGGCGCGCCGCTGCCCGAGGGCTTCGGCGCGACCGTCGGGGACTACCGGGACTGGCTGATCGCGGAGCTGTCCCGGTTCACGGAGCCGGTGGACCTGGTGGGGCACGACTGGGGCGGGCACCACGTGCTGGGCGCGGTGATGAGCCGTCCCGATCTCGTGCGCAGCTGGGTCAGCGACACGGCGGGCGGGCTCGAGCCGGACTACGAGTGGCACGAGCTGGCGCGGCGCTGGCAGACACCGGGGGTGGGCGAGGCGGATGTGGCCGAGCGGTTCGGCGCCCCGTTCGCGGAGCGGGTCGAGCTGCTGGTCGGGCGCGGGATGAGCGAGGCCGTGGCGAAGCGGCTCGCGGAGGGGATGAACGAGGAGATGGGCCGCGCGGTGCTGGCGTTGTACCGTTCCGCGGCGCAGCCGGTGATGGCCGAGCTGGGCCGTGACCTGGAACGGGCGGCGCAACGCCCGGGTCTGGTGGTGCTGGCGACCGAGGACCAGGTCGTGGGCACAGAGGAGCAGCGGCGACGCGCGGCCCGGCGGGCGGGCGCCCACGTGGCGACGCTGGAAGGGCTGGGGCACTGGTGGCTGGCCCAGGATCCGGCACGTAGTGCCGCCGCGATCGCGGAGTTCTGGGCGGGTTTGGGGTGACTGCGGGCGGTATGGCCCAAGGCCCGGCCTGAGTGCGGCCAGCGTGGCCCGGCGGGCGGGCGCCCGCGTGGCGAGGCTGGGAGGTCTAGGCCACTGGTGGCTGGCCCAGGACCCGGCGCGCGCTGCGGCCGCGATCGCGGAGTTCTGGGCGGGTTTGGGGTGACTGCGGCAGCTTGCCCAAGACCCGGCTCGCGGTGCTGCCGCGATCGGCCATCGGCTCGGCGCTGATGGCTTGCCTAGGATCCGGCGCGTGCGGCCGCGGGCGCGGAGTTGGGCCTGGGGCCAGGTCACCAGCTCGCCCCAGGGCCTGTCCCGAGATCCTGGGCGAGCCGGGGGTGAGCCGTCGGTGTGGCCGCGCCGTCTGCACCGACGGCTGCGGGTTCAGCAGCCGTGGAAGCGCTTGTCTGCCGACCAGCCGGTGTTGGCCCACGTCGGCGCGCTCGCCGGCGTGAAGCCGGGGAACAGCTTTGCCAGCTCGCCCAGCAGCCAGCTGGTGAAGCGCGCCGCACCCTGTGGGCACGTGTGGATCCCGTCCGAGCTGCGGTCGGCCTTGCCGTCCCGCTGCTGCTGGTACTCGCCGCCCCACACGGCGCTCGCGTCGAGCACCGTGGCCTTGCCCCCGGCCGCGACCGCCTGCGCGACGGACGTCGTCCGCGTCAGATCCGCCATGTGCGGCTCGTAAAACTCGCCCGGCTGGATCGGCGGCATGGTGACGAACACGAGCTTCGCCCCCACGCCCGTGACGGTCGTCAGCAGCTTTTCGTACGCCGCCTGCTGTTCCTGCGCGCTGCCCCAGTCGTAGGTGGTGATCTGGTAGACCACGACGTCCGGTTTCGCCCCCGTGATCTGCCCCGGCAGCTCGGCCCAGTTCTTGTCGGAGAACGGGCCGACGACGTTGCCGCCACCGTCGGCCGCGATGGACGTGAACCCGGTGCCGCTGGCCTTCAGCGCCGCACCCAGCGGCAGCGCCTCGCCCTCCGCGATCGAGTCGCCGAGCCAGAGCACTTTGGACAGTCCGGCGGCGTGGGCACCGGTCGTCGTGGACTCGCCCGCCGCACAGGCGGTGCCCAGCAGGAGCAACCCGGCAAGGCCGAGCGTGAGGAGGAGTTTTCTGCTCATGGCCGCCACGGTGCCGTCGTGGCGTCCCACGGGTTCCGCCGTCGTGTCCCGGTTGTGTCGCAGGAACCCGGCGCCTGCCGCACGGCGCGCGGGGGTCGTCGATACTGGCCCCGTGGCGGCGATCCTGCTCATCGAAGACGACCCACTGGTCCGGCGGGGGCTCCAGCTCGCGTTGTCCCGGCACGGCCACGACGTGCACACCGCCGAGACCGGCGAGGACGGGCTTCGCGCACTCCGCGAGACCCCGGCGGACCTGGTGGTGCTGGACCTGATGCTGCCCGGCATCGACGGGATCGAGGTGTGCCGCCGCATCCGGGCCGACGGCGAGGTGCCGGTGATCATGCTGACCGCCCGCGGCGACGACTACGACGTCGTCGGCGGTCTCGCGGCGGGGGCGGACGACTACGTGGTCAAGCCCGCGCAGCCGACCGTGCTGGACGCCCGGATCCGGGCCGTGCTGCGCCGCAGCGCGGGCGCCTCCGACGGCGTGCGGACCTTCGGCGCGCTGCGCGTCGACACCACCGCGCTCACCGTGTCGCTGAGCGGTGAGCCGGTGCCGCTGACACCAACGGAACTGCGGTTGCTGCTGACGCTTTCCCGCGCCCCCGGCCGGGTCTTCACGCGTCAGCAGCTGCTGGAGGAGGTCTGGGAGCACGACTACCTCGGCGACTCACGGCTCGTCGACAACTGCGTGCAGCGGCTGCGCGCGAAGATCGAGACCGACCCGGCCGCTCCCGTCTACGTCCAGACCGTGCGGGGTTTCGGCTACCGCTTCGGGCCGGTATGAGACGGCTGTGGCCACGCGGGCTGCGTGCCCGGCTGCTGGTCGCGTTCACGCTGGTCACCGTGCTCGGCGCCGCCGCGGCGGCCTGGTCGAGCGCGGGCTC
The DNA here is from genome assembly GCF_039542405.1 of Amycolatopsis dongchuanensis. Classification (NCBI taxonomy): domain Bacteria; kingdom Bacillati; phylum Actinomycetota; class Actinomycetes; order Pseudonocardiales; family Pseudonocardiaceae; genus Amycolatopsis; species Amycolatopsis dongchuanensis. Next base: position 28,122 of record NZ_BAABIB010000141.1, on the reverse strand, counting down.
GGCGAGCTCGTCGCTGGTCGAGTCCACCCAGCGGCGCCTCACCGAGACCATCGCCGGGCAGATCACCGCCATCGCGCCCGAGCTGACCTACCCGCCCGACCAGGAGGCGCTCGACCGGCTCCGCGGCGCCGTCGGCGACGACGCCCTGGTCACCTACGGAACGGCGGCTTCCGCCTCGGGGTCCGAAGTCCCCCTCCTCACCCCCGAGCTGCGTGCCGCCGTGCGGTCGCGGGCGCGGCTCGTCACGCAGCGCATCACCGCCGAGGGCAGACCGTGGCTCCTCGTGGGCATGCCCGTCGTGATCACCGCGCCGGACGGCAAGCGCACGCCCTCCGGCGTCGAGGTGTACGCCGTGCGCGACCTCTCCGCCGTCGAACAGCAGGTCGGCGACCTCACCCGGACCGCGGGGATCACCACGGCGCTGACGCTGCCGGTCACGGCGCTGCTGGCCCTGCTGGCGGCCCGCGGCGTGCTGCGCCCGGTCCGCAGGCTCCGCGACACCGCGCGCCGGCTCGCGGCGGGCGACCTCGGCGCCCGCTCGGAACCCAGGGGAGCCGACGAGCTGGCCGAGCTGACCGTGACGATCAACGAGATGGCGGAGTCGGTGCAGACGTCGATGGCCGCGATGCGGCAGATGCAGGCCGACGCCCGGCGGTTCGCCGCCGACGTGTCCCACGAGCTGCGCACCCCGCTGAGCACGCTGACCGCGGTGATGGAGGTGCTGTCGGCCGCGGCGGACGGCATGGAGCCGGACGCCAGGGAGTCCGCGCGGCTGGCGATCACCGAGACCGCGCGGCTGGTGCGCCTCGTCGAGGACCTCATGGAGGTCTCGCGCTTCGACGCCGGTACCGCACAACTGCACTTGGAGGACGTGGACGTGCCCACCGCGGTACGGGACTGCCTGCGTGCCAGGGGCTGGCTCGGGCGGGTCGAACTCGACGCCCCGGCGGCGGCCGTGCTGCGGCTGGACCGGCGGCGCCTGGACGTCATCGTCGCCAACCTCGTCGGCAACGCCCTGCGGCACGGCGCGCCACCGGTGCGCGTGCGCGTCCGGGTGTCCGAAGAGGACTTGTCGGTGGTCGTCACCGACCACGGGCCGGGGTTGCCGCGGGAGGTGCTGCCGCACGTGTTCGACCGCTTCTACAAGGCCGACGCGGCACGCACCCGCACCCCGGGCAGCGGGCTGGGGCTGGCGATCGCGCGGGAGAACGCCCAGCTGCACGGCGGTGAGCTCACGGCGGGCAACGACGAAGGCGGCGGGGCGCGGTTCGTGCTGCGCCTGCCCCGCGAGGAGGCGCGATGAGGGGGATCCTGCTGGTGGTGCTGCTGCTCCTCGCCGGGTGCGGGGTGCGGCCCTCCGGCGTGACCGATGCCGGTGACGCGCCGACCGGCCTCGCGCCCGGGGTCACGCTGTACTTCGTCGACGGCACCGGCGCGCTCCGGCCGCAGCTGCGCGGCAGCGGGCACCTCGGCTCGGTGACCGAGGCGGTGTCCCTGCTGCTGACCGGGCCCGGTTCCGGCGGGGACCGGCTGCACACGGAGATCCAGGCCCATGGGATGACGCGGGTCATCGTGACGACCGTGCCGGAGGCGCTGCGGATCATCCTGCCGCTGGACCCGCAGGACGTGACCCCGCGGGGAGCGGACCAGATCGTCTGCACGGCGCTCGGCGTGCACGTCCAAAGCGGGGGGTCCAGGCGGACGGCGGTGCAGCTCGGCTTCGTCCACCCCGCCCCGGGCTCGGAGGCACCGCGGCACTGCCCGCTGATCACGTGAGGCCGGTGAGGTCGACGACCGGGGGAGGGGGCGCCGGCACGGCCAGCCACAGGATCGCGAGCGAGAGCATGACACCGGTGAAGGCGTACACCCCGCGCCGTCCCCTCGCCCACCGCGCCCGGAAGCGGACCGGGTCTTCGACCAGGTACTTCGACAACGCGGCGAGCGTGATCGACACCGCGAACACCAGGAGCGTCCGCTCGGGGGAGAGCAGCACGATCACCGGCCAGTGCCACAGGTACAGGCTGTAGGACACCGAGCCCAGCCACCGCAACGGTTTCCAGGCCAGTACCGTCGCGACCCGGCCGTGCGGGGCCGCCGCGCAGAGCCCGATGAGGGCGGACGCGGTGAGCGAGTAGGCGAACAGCCCGCCGGTGAACAGCCACTGCGAGTGCATCCCGTCGGCGAGCGCCCACACCACCGCGACGGCCGCCGCCGGGAGCAGCTGCACCGCGCCCGGCAGCCGTGAAAGCGCTTTCCGCACGGGTGCGGTCGCGGCCAGCGCGCCCAGCAGCAGCGAGAACGCGCGGGTGTCGGTGCCGGTGTAGACCCGCGTCGGATCGGCGGGGTCGGCGAGCACGGCCATCAGCACCACCGACGCCACGGAGATCACCACCGCCGCGAGTGCGACGCGGGCGTGCACGCGGCGGCCGGACCGGGCGATGAGCAGCACGAGCACCGGCCACACGAGGTAGAACTGCTCCTCGACGGCGATGCTCCACAGGTGCTCGAACACCCGGCCGGGCCCGAAGCGGTCCCAGTAGCTCGCGGATTCGGCGAGCAGGTGCCAGTTGACGAGGTTCGCCTGCACCCACGGCCCGTCCGCGAGCGTGGTCCGCACGAGATCGGGCTCGCCCGCCAGCCGGACGACGACCGTGACCACGGCGAGCACGAGCGCGAGCGCGGGCAGCAGGCGGCGGACCCGGCGGCCCCAGAAGGCGGCGAGCGACACGGTCCCGGTCGCGCCGGCCTCCCGCAGCAGGAGGTCCGTGATCAGGTAGCCGGAGAGGGCGAAGAACAGGTCCACGCCGAGGAACCCGCCGGGCAGGTGACCGGTGTGGAACAGCAGCACCCCGAGGATGGCGACCCCGCGCAGCCCGTCCAGCGCGGGCAGGTGCGCCTTCCGGGCGGCCGTCCGCGGCGGGGAGGCGAGTCGATCAGCCGGATCCATGCCGGCGAGCGTGCCGGGCGGGTGTCCCCGCGCCGCCCGCGCCAGGTCGCGGTTCTGTCGCAGGCGGGGTGACCGGACAGGCAGTTCACCTGGCCGTCACGGGAAGTCTGCCCCGCCTGTTCGGACAGGCGCGTTAGGGTCGGCGGTGACGATGATCGAATCCGTTGCGTGTGCAACCGAACCGACGGGGGCCGCGTTCCGTCCCACCATCGTCTGGACCACTTGACCAGGGGAGCTGGCGTACATGAGCGGCGGGTACACCGCGAGCACCGACGCGATGGCGACGGCGTCGAAGACCATCAGCCGGCTGGCGGAGGACCTGCCGGAGAACAACTCGGACATGCAGACCACGGTGCTGAACGCCGCCGGGTTCGGCAGGGCGCACGGCGATCACGCCACCAAGTACACCGCCGGCGTGCAGAAGCTGTGGGAGTCGCTGACCGGCTACGGCACGACGCTCGGCAGCTTCGGCGCCAACATCGGCTCCAGCGGGCAGGCCTACGGGCAGAACGAGTACACCCAGTCCGGGGCGATCGGGAACGCGGGGACCCTCTGATGGCGCACACGTGGGAAGAGGTCAAGGCGCTGCTGGACGACCCGGCCGTGCCGCCGGGCAACAAGACCTCGCTGATCAGCAGCTGGTTCGCCGAGCACGGCACCGACCCGTCGGAGGACGAGGTCCGGAAGTACCTCAACGCCTACAACGGGTTCCCGTTCTTCGCCCAGCCCCTCGACGACACCTTCGACGAGGCGAAGAAGCAGGGTGACCAGGCGGGCTACAACAGCAACCAGGAACAGAAGGCCGTCAACGACGGGAAGACCCAGCTCGAGGACAAGCACGAACCCGCCACCGGGGGAGGCGGCACCAAGACCTCCGACGAGATCTTCGACGCGGCGGCGCCCGCGCTGAAGGTGTTCGAGACGTTCGGGTCGCTGCTGGCGAAGATCCCGGACGACTGCCGGGGCAACACGCGGCCACTGGACCTGGACAAGGACATCAGGAGCCGCTTCGACGAGCAGCGCGGCATCAACTTCCAGGGTTTCGTCGCCGACGCCGAGCACTTCAAGACCGGGTCGCAGTCGGTCGACCAGACGGCCAAGGACACGGGCACCGCGCTGAGCACGCTGTTCCAGACGTGGAGCGGTGCCGGTGCCGACGCCGCCTCCGACCACTACAACGAGAAGATCCAGCCCAAGGCCGTCAAGCTGGCGCAGACGCTGGAGGCCGCGAGCGAGGCGACGATGACCGCGGCCAACACGGTCTTCCAGCTGTGCAAGGGCAAGGCCAACGCCGTCGTCGAGCTGTACACCAACCAGGTGGGCAAGGCCGACTACCAGCTGGCCCAGAAGGTCATCGCGGTCGCCAACGGGGAGCACGGCAGCAAGGACGACCTGGCGCAGATCGCCGGGTGGATGGACCTGAACTTCGGCACGAACCTCGTCGAGACCCTCAACGACGACGGCTGCTGCGACGACGACGACATCGAGGCCCACGGCAAGGACCTGGCCAAGCAGTGGATCCAGAAGCAGTTCAACCCCGAGATGTGGGACGTCATCTACGCGGGCTTCGACAAGACGTGCAAGAACACGCTGGAGCTGGTCAACCAGGCCTACACCACGCTCGATGAGTTCATGGGCAAGGTGCAGAACGAGTTCGGCACGGGCGAGACGCCCGGGAGCACGGGTTCCGGTGGCGCCGGGACCGGCGGTGGTGCCGGTGGCCCGGGCGGCAGCGGGAGTTCGTACACCGGCCCCGGGAACGGCGGCTACGGCGGCGGTTCGGGCTCGGGTTACGGGGGCGGCTCCGGCTCGGGTTACGGCGGCTCGGGTTCGGGTTACGGCGGCGGCTCGGGCGACGGCAGCGGCTCGGGTTACGGCGCGGGTGAGGGCTACGGCGGCCCGGGCGGCTCGGGCGAGGGCAGTGGCTCCGGCGGCGGCTCCGGCTACGGCGGTGGTTCGGGCGGCGGCTACGGAGGCGGGTCCGGCTCCGGTTCGGGCAGCGGGTCCGGCTCCGGTGGCGGCGCTCCCGTGCCGAACATCCCGCCGCTCGATACGGGCGGCAGCTCCTACCAAGGTGCCCCCATCCAGACCGACCCGAGCGACGCCGGCGGCTCGGGCGACTCAGGCGGTTCGGGCGGAGGAGCCTCCGTCCCGAACATCCCGCCTCCCGGTTCCACCTCGGGCGGTGGCTCGGGTTCGGGTGGTGGCGTTTCGGTGCCGAACATCCCGCCCCTGGACACCAGCGGCTTCCAGAGCGGCAGCCCGGGCAAGACGGGTGGCGGCTCGGGCGGTGGCGCTTCGGTGCCGAACATCCCCCCGCTGGACACCGGCGGTGGTTTCCAGGACGGCGAGCCGATCAAGACCGATCCGGGCACGGGGGGTTCGGGTGTCTCCCTGCCCGACATCCCGTCGTCGACCGGTGGCGGTTCGGGCGGCGGCGCCTCGATGCCGAACATCCCGCCCCTGGACACGGGCAGCGGGTTCCAGGACGGTGACCCGATCAAGACGGACTCCGGCGCGGGTGGCGGTTCGGGTTCCGGCGGCGGCGCCTCCATCCCGGACATCCCGTCGCTGGACACGGGCAGCGGGTTCCAGGACGGCGACCCGATCAAGACCGACCCCGGCGACACCCTCGGCGGTACCGACAGCCTCGACGGCGAGAACGGTTTCAAGGGCGGCGACGGCGACTCCGGCGACGAGGACCTCGACCACCTCAAGGTCGAGCAGGGCGGCAAGACCTTCGAGATGACCGAGCCCGACTCCGAGGGGAAGATGGAGATCACCGTCGACGACGGCTCCGGCACCCCCAAGGACTTCAAGCTCGACTGGCCCGAGGACGGCACCGGCGGCACGGACGGCGCCGACAGCGGCGGCGACGCTGACGGCAAGGGTGCCGACGGGGTCTACCGCCCCGGACCCGACGGCAAGATCCACATCCAGGACGGTGACCTCAAGATCACCGCGGAGCGCCCCGACGGTCCCGACGGCCCGACCGTCGTCACCGTCGACGACGGGAAGGGCGAGCCGACGACCTACACCCTGGGTGAGGAGCACAGCGGCCGGTCGCCGCTGCACGACGTGGCCTCGCAGCTGGCCCCGGGTGCGGAGCTGCCCGACGAAAGCCACGCGTCCGTGCCCGGCTTCCACGCTCCCGAGCTGCCCGACCTCCCGGCCGGCGACGGCGCCGTGCCCGACCTGCCCGACACCGACTTCTCCGGTGGCGGCGGTGGCGGCGCGGTGCCCGACCTGCCCGACACGGACTTTTCCGGCGGTGGCGGGGGTGGCGGGGGCGCCGTGCCCGACCTGCCCGCCGCCGACCTCGGCGGCGTCACGCCGGCGACCGGCGAGACCGTGTCGCTGGCGGCGGGTGCCCAGACCGGCATCGCCGTCGGCGCGCACCCCGGGGACCCCGCGGGGCTCGGCGTCCAGGCCGGGGCCACTCCCGCCGGCGTGGCAGGCCAGCCCGCCACGGGCATGAGCGGCATGCCGATGGGCGGCATGGGGGCCATGGGCGCCGGCGGCGGCGGTGGCGAGAACACCGAGCGCAGCTCGCGGGCGTACCGGATCGACGGCGGTATCTTCGACGGCGGCGAGAAACCGGGGCCCCGCATCATCGGTTCGCTGGACGAGGACGAGGAAAAGCCCGCCAAGCGCCGGCGCGGCTGAGCGGATCGAGGAGGAGCAGATGGTCACCGACGACGTCCAGCGGCTGAAGGCGGCGATGGCCGGCCTGGTCCGCGAGCAGGCCGACCGGCACGCGCTGCACCAGCGGCAGGCCGTGGAGATCAAGGCCGAGGCACACGAGTACATGACGAAGCAGGCCCAGGCCGCCGAGCGCTACCTCCAGCACCGGCGGGAGCTGGGGCGGCGCGAGGCCGAGGAGGAGCGCCCGGATTCGGTGCAGGAGCTGGACTTCGAGCCCGAGGGCTTCGCGGAGTCCGAGGCCGACGAGGAAACTGTCCCGCCGCCGCCCCCGCCCGCCCCGCCCGCGCCGCCGCAGGCGGCACCGCCCCCGCCGCCGCCCGCCCCGGTTCCACGCCGCAGCACCCGCGCCAGGGCGAGCGAACTCGACGAGGATGACGACGACGACTTCCTCAACAACCGGTGGCGCGACGAATGACCCCGCAGCCGTTCACCCGCCGCACCTCGGAAGAGGAGCTGTCGGACCTGCGTGCCCGCCTCCGCGCGACTCGCTGGCCCGACGCGCCCGAGGACGCCGGGTGGACGCTGGGCGCGGACGTCGCCTACCTGCGTGAGCTGGCCGGGTACTGGGCCGACGGGTTCGACTGGCCGGCGCGGGAGGCGGAACTCGCCGCGCTGCCGCGGTTCCGCGTCCGGCTGGGCGGATTAGGTATCCACTTCGTGCACGCCAGGGCGGTCGCGCCGGCCGGGCCCGCGCTGCCGCTGGTGCTGGCGCACGGCTGGCCGGACTCGTTCTGGCGCTACACCAAGGTGATCCCGCTGCTGACCGATCCCGGCGCGCACGGCGGCGACCCGGCCGACGCGTTCGACGTGGTGGTGCCGGACATGCCGGGTTTCGGCTACTCCGACCACCCGCCGCGCCCGCTGGATTCGATCGCCGTCGCCGGGTTGTGGGCCGAGCTCATGACCGTGCTGGGGTACGAGCGGTTCGGCGCGGCGGGCGGGGACGTCGGCAGCGCGGTCAGCCGTTTCCTGGCGCTCGACCACCCGGACCGCGTCGTGGCGGTGCACCGCGTCGACGCGGGACTGCCGGTGTACCAAGGGGATCCGGCGGATCTGGCGCCGGAGGAGCGCGCGTTCCTGGAGGCCGCCGCGGCGTGGGGCGGCGCGGAGGGCGCGTATGCCGCGATGCACCGGACGAAGCCGCAGACCGCGGCTGTGGGCCTCACCGATTCCCCGGCCGGGCTGGCCGCGTGGATCGTGGAGAAACTGCGGTCGTGGAGCGACTGCGGTGGCGACGTGGAACGCAGGTACACCAAGGACGAGATCCTCACGAACGTGATGCTCTACTGGCTGACGGGCACGATCGGCTCGTCGATGCGCATGTACCACGCGAACGCCGCGATCCCGCTCGAACAGCACGCCCGGCGCGTCGAGGTCCCGTCCGGTTTCTCCGTGTTCCCCGGCGATCTCGTCCGCCCGCCCCGAGCGTGGCTCGAGCGCGTCGCGAACGTCGTGCACTTCAGGGAAATGCCGCGCGGCGGCCACTTCGCGCCGTTCGAGGAACCGGAGCTGTACGTGGAGGAACTGCGGGAGTTCTTCCGCCCGTACCGGAACCGCCCTCAGGTCAGGTGATCGAAGTCCCCGCGGGTCCAGGCTATGTGGCGGTCCGCGGAGCGGCGGACGACGGCACGCGCGTCCGCGTCGATGCGGTTCTCGAAGTTGCCGTAGACGCGGTCGAACGCGAACTGCTCGACGTGCCGGGTCACGCGTTCGACCACTCCCGGGGACAACGGGATCCGGTTCGGGTAGCTGCGCATGAAGCTGACCGAGCTGCGGTCGGGGTTCGGGAACAAGGTGTCCCCGCTCAGCAGCACGCCCCGGCCACCGGCCCCGGCCGCCCAGTGCGCGACCGCGCTGCCGGGGAAGTGCCCGCCGACCTGGCTCAGCGTCACGCCCGGCAGGACCTCCTCCGTGCCCTTCCACAGCCGGATCACCGGATCGGGCCTCGCGATCCACTCCGCGTCCGCCTCGGTCACGAGCACCGGCACGCCTCCCAGGCGCCTGCTCCACTCGACCTGCACGCCGAACATGTGCGGGTGGCTCGCCGCGATGGCGACGACCTCGCCCAGTTCACGCACGCGCCGCACGGCGTCGTCGTCGAGGTAGCCCAGCGGGTCCCACAGCAGTGAGCCCGCCGGGGTGCGCACCAGCTTGCTCTGCTGCCCGATGCCCGCCTTCGGTGTGCTCGACACCCCGAACAGGTCCGGCTCCAGCTCGACGACCTCGGTGCGGTAGCCGCTCCCGGCCAGTTCCTCGAGCGTGGTCCAGTGCTGCCCGTCGGCAGGCACCCACTGGCGCTCGTCGGCGCAGATGGCGCACACGTCGATCCGCTCGGCGTGCTCCACCGCGCAGGTGCCGCAGATCCAGAAGGTCATACCCGTTCCCCCGCGTCGCTCGTTTGCGCCACTTTAACCCGCAAGGCCACCGCGATGGCGACGACGGCGAACAGCGCCGCGACCGTCGCGCACCTCGGGGTCGCCGCACGCGCGACGGCCTGCAACTGCACGAGGGGCCCGGTGCGGTCGGCCGGCACCCGGTCGTAGAACGCGCCGCCAGGGCGTCCCGCCGCGGGCGAGCGCCTCCATCCCGCCCGCAGCCCGGCTCGCGCGAACTCCTCGGCCAGCTTCAGGAGCTGCTCGCATCGTCCCCTAAGCCTGCTACTTTCGTCGTACATATTGTCAACAATTTCGTTGGCGATTAGGGTGCTGGGCAGGCGCCACCCGTCCGCACGCGAAGAGGAAAAGCCTTGATCATCGACTGTCACGGCCACTACACGACCGCCCCGCCCGCGCTCGAGGCGTGGCGCAAGCAGCAGGTCGCCGCGCTGTCCGACCCCGGCACCACCGCGCCCGTGCGCGCGGACCTGCGGATCAGCGACGACGAGCTGCGCGAGACCATCGAAGCCAACCAGCTGCGGCTGATGGACGAGCGGGGCATCGACGTCACGATCTTCTCGCCGCGGGCCTCGTTCATGGCGCACCACATCGGCGGCTTCGAGACCTCCGCCGAGTGGGCCTCGATCTGCAACGAGCTGTGCTACCGCATCAGCACGCTGTACCCCGAGCGCTTCGTGCCCGCCGCGATGCTCCCGCAGTCACCCGGCGTCGACCCCGCCACGTGCATCCCCGAGCTGACCCGCTGCGTGGAGGAGTACGGTGCCGTCGCGCTCAACCTCAACCCGGACCCGTCCGGTGGGCACTGGACTGCACCGCCGCTGACCGACCGCCACTGGTACCCGATCTACGAGAAGATGGTCGAGTACGACGTGCCCGCGATGGTGCACGTCAGCACGAGCGTCAACCCGGCCTTCCACACCACGGGCGCGCACTACCTCAACGCCGACACCACCGCGTTCATGCAGCTCGTGCAGGGCGACCTGTTCGCGGACTTCCCGACGCTGAAGCTGATCATCCCGCACGGCGGCGGCGCGGTGCCCTACCACTGGGGCCGCTTCCGCGGGCTGGCGATGGCGCTGGGCAAGCCCGAGCTGGAGGAGCACGTGCTGAACAACGTCTTCTTCGACACCTGCGTCTACCACCAGCCCGGTTCGGACCTGCTGTTCGACGTCATCCCGGCCCGCAACATCCTGTTCGCCTCCGAGATGATCGGCGCGGTCCGCAGCGTCGACCCCCGGACCGGGCACTACTTCGACGACACCCGCCGCTACGCCGAGGCCTCGCCGAAACTGGCCGCGGATGACTGGGCCGCGATCCGGGAAACCAACGCCCGCACCGTGTACCCGCGGCTGGACGCCCTGCTGAAGGAACAAGGCCGGTGACCGCACCCAAGACACCCGGCTGGCTGGACTGGTACCCCAACCCGTCCAAGCCGGAGTTCGTGCTGCCGCCGGGGACCGTCGACGCGCATTGCCACGTCTTCGGCCCCCAGGCGGAGTTCCCGTTCGCGCCGGAACGCAAGTACACGCCCTGCGACGCGAGCAAGGACCAGCTGTTCGCGCTGCGCGACCACCTCGGCATCAGCCGGACCGTGATCGTGCAGGCCACCTGCCACGGCGCGGACAACTCCGCGATGCTCGACGCCGTGCGGGCCGCCGGGAACCGCGCCCGCGGGATCGCCACCGTCCGCCCCGACGTCAGCGAGGCCGAGCTGCGCAGGCTCGACGCGGCGGGCGTGCGCGGGGTGCGGTTCAACTTCGTGAAGCGGCTCGTGGACGCCTCGCCGAAGGAGGACCTGACCACGATCGCGGCGAAGGTCGCACCACTGGGCTGGCACATCGTGCTCTACTTCGAGGCCGCCGACCTGCCCGAGCTGGAAGGCTTCTTCAGCAGCCTGCCCACCCCGCTGGTGATCGACCACATGGGACGGCCGGACGTCACGAAACCCGTCGGGGGACCGGAGTTCAGCGGCTTCCTGCGGTTCGTCGGCAGCAACGACGTGTGGGTGAAGGTGAGCTGCCCCGAACGGCTCACCGTCACCGGACCCGCCGCGCTCGACGGGCAGCGCCACGCCTACACCGACGTCGTGCCGTTCGCGCGGCGCGTCGTGGCCGAGTTCGGAGACCGCGTCCTGTGGGGCACCGACTGGCCGCACCCGAACCTGAAGGACCACATGCCCGACGACGGGCTCCTCGTCGACTACGTGCCGACGATCGCAACCACGGCCGAGGAGCGGCACAAGCTGCTCGTCGGCAACCCGATGCGCCTGTACTGGCCCGGCGAAACCGCCTGAGGCCCCTCCTCCCTCCCCCGAAGGGCATGCAATGCAGCACGCCAACGCGCTCAACCGGCTCAACCGGCTGCCGATCGCGCGGTTCCACAAGCTCACCCTGCTGGCCGTGGCGTTCGCCTACTTCTTCGAGTTCGCGGACATCAACAGCTTCGCCACCACCTCGCCCAAGCTGATCAAGCTGTGGGGCGTGACCGTCAACCAGGTCGCGTACGTGACCTCGCTGTCGTTCGTCGGGATGTTCCTCGGCTCGATCGTCGCGAGCACGATCGCCGACCGGTGGGGGCGCAAGCGCGCGCTGCTGCTGACGACGGTGTGGTTCGGGTTCTTCTCGTTCGCGGCGGTGTTCTCGTGGGACATCGTGTCGCTGGGCGCGTTCCGCGTCCTGACCTCGGCCGGGCTGTCGGCGATGACCGTCGTGGCGGTCATCTACGTCAACGAGCTGTACCCGGCCGCCAGCCGCGGCAAGTACCAGGCCTACGCGATCGTGATCGGCATCTGCGGCACGCCCGTCACGAACCTCATCGCGAGCGCGGTCGTCGGCATCAACGACTGGACGTGGCGGCTGGTCTACCTGTGGGGCGCGCTGGGCGTGCTGCTGGTGCTGTTCACGCGGCAGCTGAAGGAATCGCCGCGCTGGTACGAAAGCCGGGGCGAGCACGACAAGGCCGACGCGGTGCTGCGGGAGATCGAGGCGCAGGTCGCCGCCGAGAAGGGACCGCTGCCCGAGCCCGCGCCGCCGGTCCAGGAGGCGCCGGCGGGCAAGGCCCCGCTGCGGATGCTGCTGCAGAAGAAGTACCTGTTCCCGACGCTGCTGCTCACCGTCGTGTGGGTGACGCAGACGATCGGGTTCTTCGGGTACTCGACGTGGGCGCCGACGTTGCTCGCCAAGGAGGGCTTCAGCGTCGAGAGGTCCGTGTTCTACGTCGCGCTCACCACGGTCGGCGCGCCGCTGGGGTCGTACCTGGCGGCGCTGGTCACCGACCGCTTCGAGCGCAAGTGGTGCCTCGTCGCGTTCGGCGTGGTGATCGCGGTGTGCGGGTTGTTCTACGGCCTGACGTTCGACCCGATCCTGATCGTGGTGTTCGGCTTCCTGGTGAACCTGTTCGAGCGCGGGTACACGGCGCTCGGCTACGCCTACTCGCCCGAGCTGTTCGACACCCGTGGCCGGTCGCTGGGCACCGGCGTGTCCTACGGCCTCGGCCGCTTGTCGAACGCGGCCGGGCCGCTGATCGTCGCCGCGCTGTACAACGGCAGCGGGTACCAGAGCGTGTTCTTCTTCATCGCGGGCACGTGGACGGTCGGCGCCGTGGTGCTGGCGATCTTCGGCCCGCGCACGCGGCAGGCCACGCTGAAGCCGGCCACGGCACCGAAGGCCGCCGAGGTCTGACTGCCCCGGCAGCCGTAGCATCCGCTCGTTGTCGCCGCGCTGGCGGCTGTGGACGAGGGGCTGGGATGACGGCGTCGTTGGCGGTGGGGGAGCGGGTCGGGCCGCGGGGCGGGTCTCGTCCTCGCGTGGGTGTGGTGGTGCTGACCGCGTTGGCGGTCGTGCCGGTGGTGCTGGCGTTGTGGACGGCGGCGCGGACGTCGCGGGCGCACGTGCTGCTGGATTACTGGCACGTGCTGGCGAAGGTGACGGCCGATGACGGGTCGTTGCGGTGGGGTCAGGTGCTGACCTACCACCTGGACCAGCCGTTCGTGGTGCCGTCGTTGCTGTTCTGGGCGGACGCGGCGTGGCTGGGCGGGGACAACCGGGTGCTGACGGTGCTGGCGGTGCTGTTGCTGGCGGTCGTGGTGGTGGTGTTGCGGGCGATGCTGCCGGGGACGTTCTCGCCGCTGGTGAAGGCGGCGCTGACGGCGGGGTTCGCGTTTCTGGTGTGTTCGTCGCACCTGGCGGAGTTGTGGTTGCAGGCCACGAACGGGATCAGCTGGGTGCCGGCGGTGACGTGCGCGGTGGTGGCGGTGTGGTGTGCGCACCGGGGCCGGGTGTGGTGGTCGTGGGGTGCGGCGGTGGTGGCGTGCCTGTGTTTCGGGGCCGGGTTGCCGGTGTGGTTCGCGGTGGCGTTGACCAGCGCGGCGCGGGGTGAGCGGCGGTGGCGGTGGCTGACGCCGGTGGTGGCCGGGGTCGTGGTGGTCGTGGTGTGGTGGGTGACGAAGCCCGCGGGGCCGCAGTCGCTGGCGACGACGGCGGTGGATCCGGACCGGCGGCTGTCGGTGTTCGCGGCGGCGCTGGGCGGGTTGTGGTCGGCGGACGTGCCGGTGGTGGCGCTGGTGCTGCTGGTGTCCCGGGTGGGGCGGGACGCGGCCGTGGCGGGCTGGGTCGGGCTGGCGGGGTATGCGGTGCTGGTGGCGGGTTTGCTGGCGCTGGGCCGGACGACGACGGCGGTGGGGAATGTGGGGTTGCTGGGCCGGTACGGGCTGGCGGCGGCGCTGGCGACGAGTGCGTTGCTGGTGCTGGTGGTGTACGTGCGGCCGGGGTTGTCGTCGCGGGTGGTCGTGACCGGGGTGGTGACGCTGGGCCTGGTGACGCACGCGATCGGTGGCGGGAAGCAGGACCAGGCGCGGGCGGCGTACGCGCCGCTGGAGGTGGCGGCGGTGGCGTTGCGGGTGGAGGCGCCCCAGGCGATGGCGGCGCTGAGCATCGAGCCGTCGGTGGTGCCGGCGGCGCGGGCGCTGGGAGCATTCCCGTTCAACGACCACTTCACCCTGGGCTGCGCACCGTACGAGCTGGGGTCGCGAGTGGACCTGTCGCGGGTGACGGCGTTGCCGGGCCCGGCGGACGCGGGGCCGAGCAAGGGCGTGATCGACAGCCCGGCCGTGACGGGGGACGCCGTGTTGTCGGGGTGGGCGGTCGTCGGTGGGCAGGCCCCGGAGTGCGTCCTGGTCGTGGACGGTACGGGGGCGGTGGTCGGGGGCGGGGTTTCGCACCTGTCCCGCGCGGACACGCCACAACCGGGCTGGCGCGCGGTGGCGGCCCCGGGTGCGGCGGATCTCACCGTGCTCGCTGTGCAGTCCGGGGGGTTGTACCGGTTGTCGCGCAGCGGCGGTTGAGGCCGCGCTGGGGGTGGCCGAGTGTGATGGCGGCGTTTGCCGCTTGGGGCTTGTTTCGCCTGTCGCGCGGCGGAAACCCGCCCGCGCTGGCGGCCTTGCCGCCCGGGCTTCTCACCGTCTGCCGCGGGGTGGAGGTGGCCGCGTTGCCGCCCGGGCCTTGTGTCTCCTGTCGCGCGGCGGAAACTCGCCCGCGCTGGCCGCGCCGCCGCCTGGGCTTCTCCCCGCCAGCCGCGCGGCGGAGGTGGCCGCGTTCGCTGGCCGCGTTGCCGCCCGAGGCTTCTTGCCGCCTGTCGCGGGGTGGCCCCCCGCGCTGGCCGCGTCGCCGCCCGGGCGTCTCCCCGCCAGCCGCGCGGCGGAAACCCGCCCGCGCTGGCGGCCTCGCCGCCCAGGCCCCTGCTCCGCCCGTCAGACCGTCGCCAGCGCGGGTTCCGGCACCGGGATCTCCGCGACGCGCGGCTTGCGCAGGGCCGCCGCCGCCACGGCGGTGACCGCCAGCGTCACCAAGCCCGCCACCAGCAGCGCCTCCCGCGGACCCAGGCTTTCGCACAGCCACCCCAGCAGCGGCGCGCCCACGGCGCCCGCCCCGGCGGCGATCGTCCCGTGCACCGCCAGTACCCGGCCGCGCATGCCCTCCGCCGCGTCCAGCTGCAGCCGCGTGCTCTTCGCGGTGTCGATCACCACGGCACCCGCCGCGATCGGCAGGATCACCACCGCGAACCCGAGCAGCCCCGGCGCGTACCCGCTCACCGCCTGCAGCACGCTCGTGACCGCACCCGTCGCCAGCAGCAACGGCACCGTCAGCTCCCGCACCCGCGCCGCGAGCACCCCGCCGAGCACCGTCCCCACCGCGAACACCGTCGACAGCGCGCCGTACCCGCCGGCACCGGCGTGCAGCGGGCCCTCGGTCATCGCGGCCATCGTCACCTGGTAGTTGCGGCCCAGCGCGGACAGCACGAAACCCAGCGCGAACAACACCAGCAGCACCCGGTGCCCCCGCAGGTACACCAGTCCCGCGCGCACCCCCGCCTCCTCCGGCGGGCTCACCGCGAGCGGGTGGAACTCGCTCGGCCGCATCACGGCCAGTGTGCCCAGCACGAACAGGAAACTCGCCGCGTTGATCAGGAACAGCGGCGCGTCCCCGACCGTCGCGGCGAGCGCGCCCGCCAGGCTCATGCCCAGCACCCGGCCGATGGCGTTGCTGAGCGAGCCGAGGGCGAGCGCGTTGCCCAGGTCGTCGCGGGGCACGACCTGTCCGGCGAACCGGCCCAGCGCGGGCCCTTCCAGCGTGCTGACGAGCCCGCCCGCGGCGGTGAGGGCGTAGATCGGGGTCAGCGGCAGCTCCCGCCAGACCAGGAAAGCCAGCAGCAGCGCGATGACCAGGTGCGCAACCTCACCCGCGACGATGAGCCGCCGGGGCGGGAACCGGTCGGCGAGCGCCCCGGCCCACGGGCCCAGCAGCAACGCGGGCAGCGTGCTGATCAGCACCGAGAACCCGACGGCCGTCGCCGAGCCGGTGCGGGCGAGTACCACCCAGTTCAGGCCGAGTACCTGCATCCAGCCGCCGGTCACCGACACGACGTCGGCCAGAGCCCACAGCCGGTAGTTGTGGTTTCCGAGCGCACGGAGCATCGGCGGCACAGTTCGCCGCAACGGGAACTCCTTGAGAGAAGAGAAGAACGAACAAGAACGCGGCGGGCACCCCTGCCCACCGTGACCCAAAGTAAACCTCGATCTCGACGTTTTGTAGCGACGCGGGGTGTGGGCATGGCAACATCGTTTCCCGGTAACGCTTCTCGGCGGCCCGGTTGTTGACGGTTCCCGCGCGCTGCCGCACTCTCGGTGCGGTGATCTACGACGAGATCGGCTACGAGGTCGCGGACGCGATCGCCACCATCACGCTGAACCGGCCGGAGCGGCTGAACGCGTTCACGCTGGAGATGGCGCACCAGCTGATCGCCGCGTTCGACGAGGCCGACGCCGACGACTCGGTGCGCGTGGTGGTCGTCACCGGCGCCGGGCGCGGGTTCTGCGCGGGCGCGGACCTCGAACGCGGCGCGAGCACCTTCGACAAGGACGCGCACGGCGACGTCGAGGGGTTCGGCGAGGTCGACGGCGTGCCGCGGGACGCCGGTGGCGCGGTCTCGCTGCGGATCGCCGCCAGCCGCAAGATCGTCATCGGCGCGTTCAACGGCCCGGCGGTCGGTGTCGGCGTGACCATGACCCTGCCGATGGACATCCGCATCGCCGCCGAGACCGCGAAGTTCGGCTTCGTCTTCGCGCGCCGCGGCATCGTGCCCGAGGCGGCCTCGACGTGGTTCCTGCCGCGGATCGTGGGCATCTCCCGGGCCGTCGAGTGGGTCGCGACCGGGCGGGTCTTCGACGCGGCCGAGGCGCTGGCCGGGGGACTGGTGTCGCGGGTGGTCCCGGCGGACGAGCTGATCCCGGTGGCGCGGTCGATCGCGCGGGAGATCGCGGACAACACGTCGGCGGTGTCGGTCGCGGTGTCACGGCAGCTGCTGTGGGGCATGCTGGGTTCGCCCACGCCGTGGGACGCCCACCGCGAGGACTCGCGGGCGCTGCTGCGGCTCGGCGCCGGGCCGGACGCGATGGAGGGGGTGCTGGCGTTCCTGCAGAAGCGCCCGGCGGACTTCCCCGGCAGGGTGAGCACCGACTACCCGCCGGACGTGCCGCCGTTCCCCGGGCGGCCGTGAGGAATTCGTGCGGATGGCCCTCACGCGGGAGGCCGGGGGAGGGCTACGGTTCGCCTCGTGCGCGTCATCGTCGTCGGAGGTGGGATCGGGGGTTTGACGGCCGCCCTCGCGCTGCTGCGGGCCGGGCACGAGGTCCGGGTGGACGAACGCGCCGCGGGGTTCGGGGAGATCGGCGCGGGTGTCCAATTAGGACCGAATGCGACGCGGGTGCTGCACGGCCTCGGGCTGGACGCCGCGCTCCGGCGGAACGCGTTTTCGCCGGTAGCGACCCGGTTCCTGCGGTGGGAGGACGACACCGTGCTCACCGAGTGGCCGCTGGCGGGGCACATGGAGGCCCGCTTCGGTGCGCCGTACTACACGGTCTACCGGCCGAACCTGATCACGGTCCTCGCCGCGGCGCTGCCCGCCGGTGTCGTGTGCTTCGGCAAGGCGGTGACCGCTGTCGAGTCGTGGCACCCGCGGCCGCTGGTCCGGTTCGCCGACGGCACGGCGGAGACGGCGGACGTCGTCGTCGGCGCGGACGGCATCCACTCGGCGGTGCGCGGGGCGACCGTGGCGGAGACGGCGGCGCGGTTCTCCGGCATGTGCGCCTACCGCGCGCTCGTGCCCGCCGACGCGCTTTCCGCCGAGCCGGCCGTCCGCGTGTGGCTCGGGCCGAACCGCCACCTGGTGGCCTATCCCGTGGGCCGCTTCGTGAACCTCGTGTGCGTGGTGCCGGCGACCGACTGGCCGGAGGAGTCGTGGACGGCGCCGGGCAGCCTCGCCGAGCTGCGGGCCGCGTTCCGGGGCTGGTCCCGCGAGCTGAACGACCTGCTCGACCACGTCCGCGAGCCGGTGTACCGGTGGGGCCTCTACGACCGGGAACCGTTGCCGCGCTGGTCCACGGCGACGACCACGCTCGTCGGTGACGCCTGTCATCCCATGCTGCCGTTCCTGGCGCAGGGCGGCGCGCAGGCGATCGAGGACGGGGCGGCGCTGGCCGCCGCGCTGGACGGGGACCTCGCGCCCGCGCTCGCGCGTTACGAGGCGCGGCGGCGGCCGCACACCGCGCGCATCCAGCGGCGCTCGTGGGACAACAACGTCGACTACCACCTGCCCGATGGCCCGGCACAACGGCGCCGCGACGCGGCCCTGGCCGCGGGTGAGGGGATGAACGTGGAGTCGCTCAGCTGGATCTACGGCAACGACGCCGGCAGGTAGCGCGCCCGGAGCCGGAAGCGCTCGCCCTGCGGGCCGACGATGCTGAGGAACTCCGCGGCGTGGTCCCCGGCGTTGCCGAACCAGTGCGGCAGGTGCGTGTCGAACTCGGCGACCTCGCCGGGGCCGAGCACGAGGTCCTTGTCGCCGAGCACGACCCGCAACCGTCCATTGAGGACGTACAGCCAGTGGTACCCCGGGTGCGTGCGCGGTTCGGGCTCGACGTCGGGGCCCGCGGGGAGGATCTGCTTGAACGCCTGCAGGCCACCGGGTTTGCGGGCGAGCGGGATGATCGTCAGCCCCTCGCGCCGGACCGGGCGCGGGAACACCCGCGGATCGGCGCCGGCGGGGGCGCCGACGAGGTCGTCGAGCGTCATCCGGTACGCCCGCGCCAGCGGCAGCAGCAGTTCCAGCCCGGGCCTGCGCTGACCGGACTCCAGCCGCGACAGGGTGCTGACCGGGATGCCGGTCCGCTGCGACAGCGTGGTCAGGGTGAGCCCGGCGCGGCGGCGGAGGTCCCGCAGCCGCGGGCCGACCGCCACCAGCACGGCGTCGTCGTTCATCGCTCCAGTGTCGCCGGGGTTTTGCGGTTTTCGCAAAGATCTTCGCCGGATCGCGCCTCTTGGGGCAGGTTGACGGGCGGAGGTGGTCACCGATGACGGTGGGGTTCTGGGAACAGCGGTACCGCAGCAGCGACCGGCTCTTCAGCGGTGAACCGAACGGCGCGCTGGTCGCCGAGGTCGCCGGCCTGGCGCCGGGCCAGGCGCTCGACGTCGGCTGCGGGGAAGGCGCCGACGCGCTGTGGCTGGCGCGCCGTGGCTGGCTGGTCACGGCGGTCGACATCTCCCGCACGGCGCTCGAACGCGCGGCCGCGGCGGACGACACCGGCCGCGTCGCGTGGACGAGGGCCGATCTCGCGACGGCGCGGTGGCCGGCCGGGACCTTCGACCTGGTGTCGGTCCACTACGTGCCGCTCCCGCGCGTGCCGGGCGACGGACCGCTCCTCGGCCTGCTGGCGGCGGTCGCGCCGGGCGGCACGCTGCTGTTCGTCAGCCACGACCTCGCCGGCCTGGATTCCGGCGACTACTACCGCTCCGCCGACGTCACCGCGCACCTCGGCGGCGACTGGACGATCCTGGTCGACGAAGTCCGGCCGCGCCGGACCCCGGAGGGCTCGCTCCACACCCGGGACACCGTCCTCCGGGCCCGGCGCCTGCGGTGACCGGAACCTCGCGCGTCGAGCCCGCACCGGAGGTGTGTTTCCACTCCCCGTCAGCGGAGCGGCAGCGGCAGCCGGACCGCGGGCGGCAGGGGCGCCGGCTCCGGTCGCACCCGGAAGGACTGGAGCATGAGGGCGGCCAGCCGGCGGGAGGCCGCCACGCGCAGTTCCGGGGAGCGGGCCTGGATGCCCTCGTTCGCCATCATGGCGAGGATGACGTCCTCCAGCACGATGTCCTCGCGCAGCTGCCCGGATTCCTTCGCGCGGTGGAGGAGGTCGAGCAGCATGCGCAGGGTGCGGTCGCGGTCGGTGGCGACGTCGGCGGTGTGCGGCAGCTGCGCGAGCAGCGCGCGGAAGCCCCGGTCGCGGGCGTGCGCCTCCATGAGCCTTTCGAGCACGAGGCTGAACCCGCGCCACGGGTCGGGCTCGGCGAGGCCTTCCTCGACGATGGCGGAGCACAGCGCCAGCTGCTCGGCGAACGCCTCGGCGAACAGCGCCTCCTTGGTGGGGAACCGCCGGTACACCGTCGCGAGGCCGACGGCCGCGCGGCGGGCGATCTCCCGCATCGGCACGTCGAAGCCCCTGCTGCCGAAGGCCACGCGTGCCGCCGCGAGGATGCGCTGCCGGTTGTCCGTGGCGTCCGACCGCAGCGGACGACTCACTTCCGTGCTCACCGTTCTCACTTTAGCCAGGCGAACGGCGCGTTTCGTTAGCGTCGGCGGACATGAGAGCTGTTCAGTTTTCCGAATACGGTCCGCCCGCCGTCGTGCGGGTGGTCGAGGTCGAGGAACCCCACGCCGGGCCGGGGGAGATCCGCATCGCGGTGCGGGTCTCGGGTCTGTCGACCGGTGAGGTCGCGATCCGCTCCGGAGCGATGCGGGACCTCGTGCCGGCGCGGTTCCCGTGGCGGACCGGGTTCGACGCGGCGGGCGTGGTGGACGAGGTCGGCGAAGGGATCACCGGCGTCGCATCCGGGGACGAGGTGTTCGGCATGACCTCGTCGGTGACGCGGGAAGCGAACGCCGACCACGTCGTCCTGGTCTCGTGGGCGCCGAAACCGCCCGCGTGGAGCTGGGAAGAGGCCGGTGCCGCCGCGGGCAACGTCGAGACGGCCACGCGGGTGCTCGACCGGCTCGCCGTCCGCCCCGGGCACACGGTGCTGGTCCAGGGCGCGGCGGGCGCGGTGGGCACGCTCGCCGTGCAGCTCGCGGCCGCCCGGGGTGCGAGGGTCATCGGCACGGCCAGCGAGCGCAACCACGAGTTCCTCCGCTCGCTCGGCGCGGAACCGGTGACGTACGGGCCGGGGCTGGCGGACCGCGTGAGCGTGCTCGCGCCGGACGGCGTGGACGCGGTGTTCGACTGCGCCGGGGGTTCGCTGCCGGAGCTGGTCAAGATCGCCGGGAGCCCGGACCGCGTGGTGACGATCGCCGACATGACCGCGGCGAGCCACGGCGTGCACCTGTCGCACGGGACGCCGGAGGCCGAGGCTGGCGGGAACGCCGACCCGCTGGCCGTGCACGGCCTGGACCTCGCGGTCGGACTGGCGGCCCGGGGGAAGCTGCGCGTGCCGGTCGCGGCCGCGTTCCCGCTCGAGGAGGTCGCGGCCGCGCACGAGCTGAGCGAGGGCAAGCACGCCCCGGGGCGGATCGTGCTGGTCCACTGAGCGTCAGTCCCCCGGCAGGCGCGCCGAAGGCCACTGTTCCTTGTGGACGGCGGTGTGCACCTGGGCGGTGAGCTCGGCGGCGACCACCCGCACGGCGGGCGTGGCGGGTGCGGCCCGCGGGACGCCGAGGACGATCGAGCGCCACACCTCCGGCTCGGCCAGCGGCGCGGCGGTCAGCGTGCCCGCGGCGAGGTCGGCGGCGATGCCGACCGCCGGCAGCACGGTCCAGCCGTGCCCGCCGCGCACGAGCTGCTTCTGCAACGCCATCGAGTTGGTCTGCACCACCGCGTCGATGGTGGTGCCCGCCTCCCGCGCGGCGGTTGTGATCAGGGTGTGCAGCCCGTGCCCCGGCGCGGGCATCACCATCGGCCGGGCGGCGGCCTCGGCGAAGGGCACGGCCACGTCCGGCCGCAGCCCCTCCCCGGGCCCCGCCACGGCCCACAGCCGCTCGCGCACGACCGGCGTCACGTTCAGCGACGGGGTGCCGGTGAGGTTGTACAGCAGGCTCAGGTCGAGGTCCCCGTCGTCGAGCCACTGCTGCAGGTGCCCCGAGTAGGCGCTGAGCACGCGCAGCTCGATGCCGGGGTGGGCCCGCCGCACGGCCGACACGAGGGGCTCGGCGAGCAGTTCGGCGGTGCTGTCGAGCAGGCCGACGGTCACGATCCCGGTGATCGCCCCGCGGTCCGGTGTCAGCTCCGCACGGGCGCGCTCCAGCTCGGTGAGGGCGCGGCGGGCGCGTTCGACGAGCTTGAGCCCGGCCTCCGTGGGCCGCATGCCCTGCCGTGTGCGGTCGAACAGCGGCACCCCGACCTCGTGCTCCAGCGCCCGGATCTGCCTGGTCACGGCGGGCTGGACGACGTGCAGCAGCTCGGCGGCCTTCGTCACGCTGCCGACGTCGGCCACCGTCACCAGCGCCTTGAGCTGCTTGAGGTCCATCCCCGCCATCCCCGTCCGGCATGTCACCATCACGAATCAGTATTTCACATGCCTTCTCATGAGAGTCCATGATGACTGGGACGGAGAGGAGGCACGAGGTGGACGGGCTCAGCGAAGAGGAAACCGCGATCGTGTCGCTCGTGCGCGAGTTCGTCGACCGCGAGGTGCGGCCGGTGGCGCGGGAGCTGGACCACACGAACACCTACCCGGAGAAGCTCATCGAGCAGATGAAGGAGATGGGCATCTTCGGGCTGGCGATCCCCGAGCCGTGGGGCGAGGCGTCGGTGTCGGCGCAGTGCTACGCCGCCGTGACGGAGGAACTCGCGCGGGGCTGGATGAGCCTCGCGGGCGCGATGGGCGGGCACACCGTCGTCGCGAAGCTCCTCGTGCAGCACGGCACCCGCGAGCAGCAGGACACGTACCTGCCGCGCATGGCGACCGGCGAGATCCGCGCGACGATGGCGCTCACCGAGCCCGGCGGTGGTTCAGACCTCCAGGCGATGCGCACCACCGCGCGGCGCGCGGGCGAGCACTACGTCGTCAACGGCGCCAAGACGTGGATCACCAACGCACGCCGGTCGCAGCTGGTCGCGTTGCTGTGCAAGACCGATCCGGCTGCCGAGCCCGCGCACCGCGGGATGAGCATCCTGCTCGCCGAGAAGGGCCCGGGTTTCCACGTTTCGCGGGACCTGCCGAAGCTGGGCTACAAGGGTGTCGAAAGCTGCGAGCTGGCGTTCGACGACTACCGGGTGCCCGCCACCGCCGTGCTCGGCGGCGAGGAGGGCCGGGGGTTCACGCAGATGATGCGGGGACTGGAGATAGGCCGGATCCAGGTCGCGTGCCGGGCGCTGGGCGTCGGGCGGGCGGCGCTGGAGGACGCGCTGCGGTACGCGCAGGAACGCGAGAGCTTCGGCAAGCCGATCTGGCAGCACCAGTCCGTCGGCAACTACCTGGCGGACATGGCCACCCGGCTCGAAGCCGCGCGCCAGCTCGTGCACCACGCCGCCCGTCGCTACGACTCGGGCGAGCGGGCGGACCTCGAAGCCGGGATGGCGAAGCTGTTCGCGTCGGAGACCGCGATGCAGGTCGCGCTCGACGCGGTGCGCATCCACGGCGGGTACGGCTACTCCACCGAGTTCGACGTCGAGCGCTACTTCCGCGACGCCCCGCTGATGATCGTCGGCGAGGGCACGAACGAGATCCAGCGCAACGTCATCGTCCGCCAGCTCGTGCAGCGGAACCCGCTGTGAGCGCGCCACTGGACGGGATCCTGGTCGTCGCGCTGGAACAGGCGGTGGCCGCACCCCTGGCCACCCGCCAGCTCGCCGATCTCGGCGCGCGCGTGGTGAAGATCGAGCGGCCCGAGGTCGGCGACTTCGCCCGCGGCTACGACCGGACGGTGCACGGCCAGTCGAGCTACTTCGTCTGGCTCAACCGCGGCAAGGAAAGCCTCGAACTGGACGTCAAGCAGGACAAGGAGCTGCTGGACGCGGTGCTCGCGCGGGCCGACGTGTTCGTGCAGAACCTCGTGCCCGGCGCGGCGGAGCGCCTCGGCCTCGACGCCGCGACGCTGCGGGCCGGACGGCCGGAGCTGATCCACTGCTCGATCTCCGGTTACGGGCCGGACGGGCCGTACCGGGCGAAGAAGGCCTACGACCTGCTGGTGCAGTGCGAAACCGGGCTCGTCCTGTCCACCGGGACGCCGGAAGCCCCCGCGAAGGCCGGGTTTTCCGTCGCCGACATCGCCACCGGCATGTACGCCTACAGCGGCATCCTCACCGCGCTCTACCATCGCGAGCGCACCGGCGAGGGCGCGAGCCTGGAGGTCGCGATGCTCGACGCACTCGGGGAGTGGATGAGCCAGCCCGCCTACTTTTCCCGCTACGGCAACGAACCGCCGCGCCGCACCGGGGCGCGGCATCCGTCCATCGCGCCCTACGGCCCGTACCGCACCCGGGACGGGCAGGTTTTCCTCGGTGTGCAAAACGATCGCGAGTGGACGGTCCTGTGCGCGGAGGTGCTGGGGGACGCCGA
This sequence comes from Amycolatopsis dongchuanensis, assembly GCF_039542405.1. Classification (NCBI taxonomy): domain Bacteria; kingdom Bacillati; phylum Actinomycetota; class Actinomycetes; order Pseudonocardiales; family Pseudonocardiaceae; genus Amycolatopsis; species Amycolatopsis dongchuanensis. Next base: position 3,973 of record NZ_BAABIB010000141.1, on the reverse strand, counting down.
TCTCGCGCGGGACCCGCGTTTTGCCACCAACACGGACAGGGTGGCGAACCTGGAAGCGCTTACCGGATTGCTGGAAAGCGCTTTCTCGGAGCGCACCGCCGACCAGGTCGTCGAACTGCTCGACCGGGCGGGGATCGCCAACGCGCGGTTGCGCACCCCGGAGGAGTTCACCCGGCACCCGCAGCTGGCCGCCCGCGACCGGTGGCGCGAGGTCGGCACCCCCGCGGGACCGGTGCGGGCACTGCTGCCACCGGTCGTGTCGGATGACTGGGAGCCGGTGCTCGGCGCGGTCCCTGCGCTGGGCGAGCACAACGAGGCGATCCGGGCGGAGTTCGCGCCGGGGGAGGAGGCAGGATGAGCGAGGTCGTGACGCGCACGGAACTGCTGACGCCGGAACCGGCCGCCGCGCTGGCGTCGTTGCTGGGCGTACCGGAACCCGAGGGCGGGCTGCCGTTGCTGTGGCACTGGGTGTACCTGCTGGAGCGGCCCGCGCAGGCGGATCTCGGGCCGGACGGGCACCCGGTGCGCAACACCGTCCCCGCACCGCCGGGGCCGGGCCGCCGGCGGATGTGGGCGGGCGGCCGCGTGCGCAGCCGCGGGACGCTGCGCTCCGGCGAGGTCGCCACGAGGCAGACGCGCGTGCTCTCGGTGCGGGAGAAGCAGGGCCGGTCGGGCGCGCTGACGTTCGTGGTGGTGGGGCACCGGATCGAGCAGGGCGGACGCGTCGTGGTCGAGGAGGAGCAGGACCTCGTCTACCGGCAGGCGACGTTGTCCGTCTCCGACAGCGGCCCCGAGGTGCCGCCCGAACCCGGCCAGTGGTCGATCGAGGTGTCCCCGACGCTGTTGTTCCGCTTCTCGGCCTTGACCTACAACGCACACCGCATCCACTACGACCGGGACTACGCGCGGGACGTCGAGGGCTACCCCGGGTTGCTCACGCACGGGCCGCTGCAGGCGCTGGCGATGGCAGAGGCCGCGCGCGCCCGGGGACTGAGCGGAGACCTGCGTTTCGAGTACCGGCTGGTCTCGCCGCTGTTCGACTTCCAGGGGCTCGTGGTCAGGGCGACCGAAGAGGCCGGCGGGTTCGCCACCGCCGTGCGGGACCTCTGCGGACGGCAGACGGCGACCGGGCTGCTGCGGAGGCTCGATGACTGAGTTCCTCGCCCACGCCAGGACCTTCCTGTTCGTCCCCGGACACCGCCCGGACCGCTTCCCCAAGGCGCACGCGGACGTGGTGGTGCTGGACCTGGAGGACGCGGTCGGGCCCGGGCACAAGGTCGCGGCGCGGGAGCACGTCCGCGCCTGGCTCGCGGGCGGGCACCCGGCGATGGTGCGGATCAACCCGCCCGGCACGCCGTGGCACGAGGAGGACCTGGCGGTGGCCGTCGAGCACGGCTGCCCCGTGATGCTGCCGAAGGCCGAGGACCCGGCGGTGCTGGCGGCGCTCGGGGTGTCGGCCGGGGTCGTGCCGCTGGTGGAGACGGCGGCGGGCATCGCGCGGGCGGCCGAGGTGTGCGCCGCTCCGGGCGTGGTGCGCCCGGCGTTCGGCAGCGTCGACCTCGCCGCGCAGCTGGGGGTCGACCACCGCTCGCACGAGGCGCTGCGGTACGCGCGGTCGGCGCTGGTGGTCGCCGCGGCGGCCGCGGGGCGGGCCGCCCCGGTCGACGGCGTGACCACCGCACTCGACGACGAGGACGCGCTCGTCGCGGATCTCGAACACGCCCTCACGCTGGGGCTGACCGCAAAGCTGTGCGTGCACCCGCGCCAGGTGCCGGTCGTGCACCGCCGTCTCGCGCCGACACCGGAGGAAGTCGCGTGGGCACGCGGCGTCCTCGCCGCGGCGGGGGACGGTTCGGTCGCGGTGTTCGAGGGGCAGATGATCGACCGGCCCGTGGTGCTGCGGGCACAGGCCGTGCTCGCCCGGGCACCGGGCTGATCCCGGCTTTCCTTGCCCTGCCTGCCCGGGATCGGGGAGGATGCGGCGGCGCGGGTGAGAGGGTGAGGTGAGTGCTGTGGTGATGACGGTGGCCGCACGCACCCCCACCGGGCGCCGGATGCAGCTCGCCGTGCTGCTGCGGCGCCTGCGGGAGCAGGCCCGGCTGACGCAGGGCGACGCGGGCCGCTCCGTGTGGCCGTCTTCGAGCGCGGCCAGCGTGCAGAACAAGATCGCGCGGCTCGAGAGCGGTGACGCCGGGATCAAGCTGGAGGACCTGCGCAGCCTGCTGGCGGTGTACGGCGTCCAGGACGCGGCGGTCACCGACCTCGCGCTGCAGCTGCAGTCGGGCCTTTCGCAGCGCGGCCGCTGGACGGGGTTCCGCGCGGTGCACGACGACGCCACGCGCCGCTACATCGACCTGGAGGAGGACGCCACGCTCATCCGCCTGGTGGCGGCGGAGGTCGTGCCGGAGATCCTGCAGAGCCCCTCGTACCTGCGTGCCGAACACCCGGCCACCCGCGCGGACGCGCCCGAGCTGCAAGCGAAACTGGCCCGGCAGCGGACCGTGCTGCTCCGGCCGGACCCGGCCCAGTTCTACGCGGTGCTCAGCGAATCCTGCGTCCGCCGCACCCAGGGCGACGACGCCGTGCTGCGGGAACAGGTGGCGCACCTGATCTCGCTGTCGCGGCGCCCGCACATCACCATCCAGCTGGTGCCGTTCCGGCCGCGCGGCCCGGTCCGGCCGATCGCCCGCACGGGGCTGCTCGAACGGTTCGCGCTGCTGCGGCTGACCACGCCGGAGGTGCCGGGCAAGCTGCCCGAGCACCTCGACTACGCGTTCACGAAGAGCGGAGCGGACCTCACGTTCAGCGATCACGTGCGGCACTACGAGACGCTGTGGACCGAGGCGACCGCGGCGGCGCTGACCCCGGCCGAGACCCGCGCGTTCCTCACCACGGTCCTGAACGAGCTCGACTGAAGGCGGTAACGGATGTCCCCCAGCGGTGAAAAGGCCACGGCGGCCGGCGTGTACGACTGGTTCCTCGGCGGCCGGTACGCGCGGGAGGCCGACATCGAGGCGGCGATCGCCAGCCAGCGGGCGTTCCCCGTGCTGGCCCGCACCGTGTTGTACAACCGGCAGTTCCTGCAGCGCGTCGTGCGGCACCTCGTCGGGCAGGGGGTGCGGCAGTTCCTCGACCTCGGTTCGGGCTACCCGAGTTCCGGCAACGTGCACGAGATCGCGCAGGAGCTCGAGCCCGGCGCGCGGGTGGTGTACGTCGACCACGAACAGGGCACAGTGGACGTCGGCCGCGAGATCCTCGCCGGAAATCCTGACGCGACAAGCATTCTGGGAGATGTGCGTGATCCCGAGGGCGTGCTGAACCACCCCGAGGTCGGCGAGCTGCTCGACTTCACGGAACCGGTGGGCGTGCTGATGATCGCCGTCCTGCACTTCCTGCCTGACACCGCCGAGGCCGCACGCACCGTGCGCCGCTACGTCGACCACCTCGCGCCCGGCAGCTATCTGGCGATCAGCCACGGCACGTACGCCGCGGGCGCTCGGGAACTGGCCAACCAGACGGCGACGAACGAGACGTACAACCGCAAGGTGAGCGAAAGCGCTTACACCCGCACGTTCGCGGAGATCGAAAGCCTGTTCGCCGGCACGACCCTGGTGCCGCCGGGGCTCGTCCTCGCCACGGAGTGGCACCCGGAGGACCCGGCACACGAACACGACGAGGAGGACGAGGCGAGCGCCGTCCTCGCGGGTGGCGTGGGCCGGGTCTGACGGTACAGGACGGCCAGGGCGTACGGAGTCCTGCTCGAACCGGTCGGACGGCAGGTGATGGAGAGGGCGCTTGCCGGAAGCCACGGGCAGCGTAGACGCCAGCATCGATGAACGGCCAATGGCGGATGCTGCAAAAGCTGAAACTCCGCTGCGCCCCGCGCCGCTTTTGGCGGAAAGTCAATGAGGTCTAGTTGTTGCGGGTCGTGACGTTGGTGACGTGGGTGAGGGCCTGAGGTGAGGGGACGGGT